>JAYUSF010000174.1:0-5077 GCA_043755815.1 Verrucomicrobiota bacterium | reverse complement strand
GGCGCGGATCGAGTCCTGGGGGCTGGAGTTCACCGTCGTGCCGGAACCGGAGCTGGGGGCGGCCGCGACCGCCGCGGCCCTGCTGCTGGCCGCGCTGCTCCGCCGCCGCCAAGCCGCCGACTAGCCGGCGCCCCGTCCGCCCGCCGGATTCCCCACGGACCAGCGCCCAAAACCAGCGGGTGGATGGCCGGTCCGGAAAGCTTCGCGACCGCGATCATCCGCCTCGGTTCGGCTAAACGCGCCGAATTCCCGGCGTTTTCCGACGCCACCCACGGCCACCGTTGGCACCGCCACCGTCCCCCGGCACGAACCGCTGGCTGGGAGGATTGCGGTTTAGGAAAAGCCTTCCCGTGCCGATGAACCGGACAAGATGCATTGCGCCCCCGCGCCGTTATCCCCTCAGCCCCATGTCACCCCATGCGTTTAGCCGGGCCTCCCGTGCCACCCCCCGAATCTGGCTCGGAAGCCTTCTGTCGTTGGTTTCATGCGCTCCGCTTACCGGCGCTGAGGCGAGCGGAAGCCTGTCGGACCGCCAGGCCGCGGACTTCATGAGCCTGAGTTTGGAGGAACTGGGCGCCATCAAGGTGACCTCGGTCTCCAAGAAATCGGAGAGCCTCAACCAGGTGCCGGCGGCCGTGAGCGTGATCACGGGCGACGACCTCCGGCGCTCCGGGGTGCTCAGCCTGTCGGAGGCCCTGCGCCTGGCGCCCGGCGTCCAGGTGGCGCGGGTGGACATGGCCCAGACGGCGGTGAGCGTGCGCGGTTTCAATGACACCTATTCCCAGAAGCTGCTGGTGCTGATGGATGGGAGGAGCGTCTATACGCCACTTTTCTCCGGGGTGTATTGGCAGGCTCAGGACGCGATCCTGGAAGACATCGACCGCATCGAAGTAATCCGGGGGCCGGGCGGTTCCATCTGGGGGGCCAATGCCGTCAACGGCGTGATCAACATCGTAAGCAAGGCGGCCCGGGAGACCCAGGGCCTGCTGCTGGCGGGCGGGGGCGGCTCCGATCGTTTGGCGCTCGCCGGCCTCCGTTACGGGGTCCAACTGGGTGAAAAGACCTTCTTCCGCCTCTACGGGAAATATGACGATTGGGACGATTCCCAGCTCGTGACCGGCGGGGACGCGAATGACGCCTGGTGGAAGGGCCAGGGTGGCTTCCGGCTCGATTGGGAACCGTCCGCGACCGACCGTTTTACCCTGCAGGGCGACGTCTTCGGGCTGCGCGCGAATCAGACGTCACCGCAGCTCGCACTGCCCAACTTCATGCAGCCGCCGCCGGCGACCGGTTACAATTATGCCCGCGCCTCGCATTGGGATCAAAGCGGCGGCAATCTGCTGGGCCGCTGGACCCACGAGTTTTCCGAGGAGTCCGACCTCAGCGTGCAGACCTATTACGACCGTGGGCGCCTCGATCTGGCGTTTGCCGACGAGACCCGGAACACGTTTGACGTGGACGTCCGCCATCGGTTCCAGCTCGGCGGACGGAACGAAATCGTGTGGGGCGGGGGTTACCGCCTGTCCGACTCCGTGAACGTCGACTCGGTGGAGCTAAAGCTGGCGGAGAGGATCCGCTCGGATCAGATCTTCAATGTCTTCGTGCAGGATGAGGTCAAACTCGTGCCCGACCGGCTACGCCTGACCTTGGGCACCAAGCTCGAACACAACGATTACACCGGCTTCGAGGTCGAGCCGGGGGCGCGCCTGGCCTGGACGCCGACCGACCGGCAAACTCTCTGGGCCTCCGTCGCCCGGGCGGTCCGCACCCCGTCGCAGATCGAACACGATGCCTCCATTCGCCTGGGAGTCCTGCCACCGAATCCGCCGTTCAGCCCCTTGCCCACGCTGGTCTCAGTGGATGGCAACCCGGATTTCAGATCCGAAACGCTGATCGCCTACGAACTGGGCTATCGGGTCCAGGTAGGGCCGAAGCTGACCGTCGACGTGGCGACGTTCCTCAACGATTACGACGAGCTGCGCAGCACCGATACGGTCGTGGACCTGACGCAGGTGCCGAATTTTGTGCAGGCGCGCAACGTGTTCCACAACCAGGGCGGTGGGAAGACTTACGGCGGAGAACTGTCGGCCACTTGGCAGGCCGCCGACTGGTGGCGCCTACACGGTCAGTTCAGCCTCATCAAAGCGGACCTGCATGCGGCCCCCAACAGCCTTACGGGCTTGGCAGTTGCCCCGAACCTTTCCAGTCCGACCTATCAGGCATCCCTGCGCTCCAGCATGGATCTGGGCCGGCAGGTGGAGTTGGATGCTTGGGTCCGGTATGCCGACAGCTTCGTGGCCATCGGGGCGGCGGTTCCGGGATTGGCCAGCCTGAATCCGGACATCCCCAGCTATGTGACCTTTGATCTCCGCCTGGCCTGGCGGCCCACCAAAGCCCTGGAACTGGCGCTGGTCGGGCAAAACTTGGCGGGCTCGCACCGGGAGTTTAACCCCACGTTCATTTCGACCGCGATCACGGAAGTCGGTCGCAGCGTCTACGGCAAGCTCACCTGGAGATTCTAGGGGAAATGCCCTGCCCAAAAACAACGCGACGGACCTGGCAATGGCTTTGCCTGATCGCGCTTCTGTGGGCGGTGACGGCGTGCGGTTTTTCCGGCCGCGTGCTGGCCGCTGACGCGGCGCCGCTCGAATACAAGGTCAAGGCGGGATACCTCTTCAAAATCGCCCAGTTCGTCGACTGGCCGGAAGCCTCGTTCACCAACGGCGCGGCGCCGCTGGTCATTGGACTGGTCGGTGACGACCCGTTTGGGGCGATGCTGGAGGAATCGCTGGCCGGCAAAACGATCAACGACCGCAACGTGGTCGTTCGCCGCTTCGGCCCGCAGGAGGATTTCACCGCCTGCCATGTCCTGTTCGTGAGCCGTTCGGAGAAGGACCGGTCGCCGAAAATCCTGGAAGGACTCCGCGGCCACGCCGTGCTCACCGTCGGGGAGAACGACCGCTTCGGCCAGCTCGGCGGGATGATCAATTTCAACCTGGTGGGCGGACAGGTGAAACTGGAGACCAATCCGGAAGCCGCGGTGGCCGCGGGCCTGAAGATCAGTTCCAAGCTCCTTGCCGCTTCCAAGACGGTCAGGACGGAGGAAATCCGCTAGGCGCCGCATGAACCCAACCCCGCAGACCCCCCACTGCCAAACGCGCCTAGCGGCTCGCGGGAATTTCGATTTCCCATGGCGAAGGGGGCAAGGGCGCTCTTGGATTTCGCTTCCGGCCGGTCCCCGCGGTGGCCGGTTGCGCCGGATGTCCCTGGTCGGCGCCGGGTTGCTGCTTTGGCTGCTGGCCGGATGGACCGGACAGGCGGCGGAGAGCCGGCCAATCCGTGAATCGGACCTGAAGGCGGCTTTTCTGCCCAAATTCCCGCTCTTTGTCCAATGGCCCAGCAGCTCCTTTGCGGGGGCCGAAGCCCCGCTTGTGATCGGGGTGCTGGGTGAGAACCCGTTTGGCGACCAGTTGGAGGCGCTCGTCCGGGGCAAGGTGATCGACGGGCATCCGGTCTCCGTGCGCCCTTGCCGCACCGCCAAGGAGGCGCTCGGCTGCCACATCGTCTTCTTCGCCGGCGCGAACGCCGGCGGTGAAACCCTCCGCCAGTTCGCCGGGAGCAAGGTGCTCACCGTGGGGGATACGCCGGGATTTGCCGAGCAGGGCGGCATGGTCAATCTGGTGATGGTCGACCGCAAAGTCCGGCTCGAAGTGAATCAGGAAGCGCTCCAGAAGGCGGAACTGCGGATTGACCCGCAGCTCCTGCAACTGGCCAGGGTGATCCGCACCACGGCGCCGCAACCCAAGCCATGAAATGAAAAGGTTCCGCAATCTGTCGATCCGGACGAAGCTGGCGCTGATCGCGCTGTTGACGTGTGTGACCGCCCTCGGGCTCTCCTGTGCGGCGCTGTTTGTCTACGAGGTGCAGTCGTTCAAGCAGACCCTCGTCAGTGACCTCCGGACCCAATCCACCATGGTGGCCGGACTCTGCACCGCGTCGTTGACCTTCGACGACGCCAACGCCGCCACCGAAGTGTTGGCGGAGCTGAAGAACCAGAAGCACATCCGGTGGGCGGTGATCTACCGGGGGGAACGGGTATTCGCGCAATATCATAACCCGACGACGGGCAGCGATCTGCCCGGCCACGCGCCGGCGGAGTATGGCGCCGTGTTCCGACCGGACGGCCTGCACCTGAGTTCGGAGATTCTCCTCAAGGGAGAAAGCGTCGGCCAGATCTACCTGTGCGCCGACACGTCGCAGCTTCGCTCCAAGCTCTGGGAGTATGCCGAGATTCTGCTGGCCGTATTTCTGGCCTCGTCGGTGGTCGCCATTCTGCTGGCCGCGCTGTTGCAGCGGGCGATCGTCGTGCCCGTGCAGCGGCTGGCGGACACCGCGCGGGTGATTGCCGAGCAGCAGGACTATTCCGTGCGGGTCGAGCAGCGCGGGCTGGACGAGCTGGGGCAATTGACCGGGGCCTTCAACCAGATGCTGAACCGCATCCAGGCGCAGGACGCCGAACTGCGCGAAGGCCGCGAACGGTTCGAGATCGCGGTCGCCGGGGCCCGCGATGGCATCTGGGACTGGAACCTCGTCACCAACGACATGTATCTGTCCCCGCAGTGGAAGGCGATCCTGGGTTTCGAGGATCACGAGCTGAACAGCCACTATGAGGACTGGCTTGGGCTCTTCCATCCCGACGACCGGGACAACATCAACCGGATGCTCCGGGACTATCTGGACGGCCAGCGTCCCACCTACGAGGTCGAGTTCCGGATGCGGCACAAGGACGGCTCCTATCGCTGGATTCTGGCCCGCGGCGCGGCGTTGCGGGACGCGGGTGGGAAACCCTACCGCATGGCGGGCTCCCATACGGACATCACCGAACGGAAGCAGGCGTCCGAGCAGATCAACCGCATGCAGCGGGAGCTGGTGGATACGTCGCGGATGGCGGGGATGGCGGAGGTGGCGACGGGGGTTTTGCACAACGTGGGGAACGTGCTGAACAGCGTGAACGTGTCGGCGGCGCTGGTGGTGGACCAGCTGCGGAAGTCGAAGACTGCGAGCCTGGCGAAGGCGG
>JAYUSF010000173.1:0-16831 GCA_043755815.1 Verrucomicrobiota bacterium | reverse complement strand
AGTCACGCCGCCGCTGCCGGGCCTGCAGGCCCCGCAGCGGCCCCATCCTCCCGCCAGGCTCTCGCCCCGCAAGGATGATGGAAAGCAACATACAAGGGGCCGTCCCACCCGGACGCAGCGCCTCCTCTCCCCAGCCCTCTCCTCCACTCCAAGTGGAAGAGAGGGAGTCCACTCGGCGGATCTCGGGGGCAGTGTCCTCCAGATACGCCCTCCGCCGGGGGCGGTTCGAGTTGCGGCTTTACAGGGCGGAACACCCTTCCCACGTTCCGCCGTGTGAACCCCGTCCGTCTGCTCTCCCTCGGCTTGGTCCTTGTGTGGGTTGCGCTGCTTTCCGGCGCGTGCCAGCGCCAACCGTCGAAGCCGGTGGCCGCCGCCGAGACTGACGCGGTGGACGGCCCGGACGAGTTGAACGCGGAACTCGCGGCCAAATTGGCGGAACGGCAGAAGGGCGGCCGGAATGCCAAAACCAAGCCCAAGCCGGCGGCGCTGGAGCCCGTTGCCCGCACCCTCAAGGCGGACGAGCAATGGTGCTTCGAATGCCAGCACACCGGGGCGGTTCCGTGCCGGGCGGAGGGCTGCCAGGCGGGTTATGTCCGGTGTCCGGGAGCCTGTGTCCAACTCGGTCGCGGCACCTGGGTGCCGGATCCAAGTCATCCGGGGCAGATGGGCTACAAGATGCGGACAGGGCCGCGTTCCTCTTCGATCATTCCCGTCAGTCACGTCGGTGACATCTACACGGTGCAGGACGGCAAAGCCGTCTGGGCCGGAAACTGCCCCACCTGCAAAGGCACGACCAAGGTCCGCTGCAAAACCTGCGACGCCACGGGAAAACTGCCGTGCCCGCTCTGCAAGGTGACGCAGGTCATTCCCGCCGCCTGGAAACCGACCGATAATCCCTGGTTCAACGCCCAGGCCGATCTCATCCGCCTCAAGGACGGCCGGGTGTTCCTCGGGCGGGAATCCGGCGGCGACGGCGAGTCGGTGATCTTCAAGACACGCGACGGGAAGTTTGTGACCGTGCCCAAGGCGGAGGTGGTGAAGTCGCCGGCCATTCCCTGAACCTGACTTCATGGAGACGGTTGAATCCCTCAAGGCGGTGAGCCGCCGGCGTCTGTCCGCCGAACTCTTGGGCCTGTGGTCCTCGCGTTCCCTGCGGCTGGCATTCGCACTGATGCTGCTCGGCGGAGTCCTCTGGATGCGCGACCACGGACGGGCCGGGGCTGCGGAATCGACCAGCACCAACGCCCCGGTGGCATCGGCGATGGACACGGTGCCCGGTCCGCCGGGGCCGCGGAGTCCGGCCGCGTTCCGTTTCGGAGCCGGTTTTGCGGGCGGGTTCCTCCTCGGGTTCGCCTTCCGCCGCTTTCTCAAGGTGACCTCGGCGCTGGCCACGCTCGTGTTGGGCGGAATCGCACTGCTCAAGCTGACCGGACTGATCGAACTGGATTGGGCCAGTCTCGAAGGCCAGGTCCGCGACAGTCTCGCCTGGACTCAGGGACAGGCTGCGGCGCTCAAGACCTTGCTGACCGGTTATCTGCCCTCCGCGGGTGCCGGCGGCCTCGGACTCTGGAAAGGATTCCGCCGGCCGACCGTCACAACGTGACTTGAGTGGGGGCGGAGTTCCGATCTAGCGTCCGCCCGACATCCCTGCATGAAAACATCCGCTGCCGTTCTCGCCGGCCTGGCCGCCGTCTCCCTCGCGTTTGCCGAAGACAAGGAACCCGTCGTGGTCACGCCGGGCGTTCAGGGCGCGCCGCCGTCCGACGCGATCGTGCTCTTCAACGGCAAGGATCTGTCGGCCTGGAAGGGCGACAATGGGGCGGCGCCGAACTGGAAGATCGAAAACGGCTACGCCGAGGTCCACGGCGGCGGCATCATGACCAGGGAGGAATTTGGTGCGGTGCAACTGCACGTCGAGTGGGCCAGTCCGGCCGAGGTGAAGGGCGACGGCCAGGGCCGCGGCAACAGCGGCATCTACCTGCAGGGCCGCTACGAGATCCAGGTGCTGGATAGCTACCAGAACAAGACCTACTTCAACGGTCAGGCCGGATCGTTCTATGGCCACTCGGCTCCGCTGGTAAACGCCAGCCGCAAGCCGGGCGAATGGCAGTCCTACGACATCATTTTCCACCCGCCGCGTCCGGTTGAAGGCAAGACGGTGAACGGTTCGTTCACCGTGCTGCACAACGGCGTTCTCGTTCAGGACCACGTGGTCGTGGCCGGCGACGCGACCACCGCGGCGAAGTTCAGTGGCGTAACCCCCAGAGGCCCCATCCTGCTGCAGGATCACGGCAACCCGGTTCATTACCGGAACATCTGGGTGCGGAAACTGGAGTGACGCTGGTAGAGCCGCTCAGGATGGACGGAGAGGGATAACATGGGAATGGAGCGTGAAGTAGCCCGTCGGGTTGCCACCAACGTCACCTCGCGGATTGTAACCAAGCTAGTGTGGCTGGTCTTGGTTGCGGCGGGTGCCGGCCTCGGCCTCAGCCAGTGTGGCCAGACGAAGTCACGGGAACAGGCCGCCCAGCAGGCCACGGCGATCATCAACGTGAATACGGCCTCATTGGACGAGCTGATGACGCTGCCGCGCGTGAACGAAAACCTCGGCCGGCGCATCATCGCCGGCCGGCCCTACGCCACGGTGAACGATCTCGAAAAGGTCAGCGGCATCGGCCCGAAGACGTTGGACGGCCTGCGGACGCGCGTGACGGTGGGCCCGGCCCCGGCCGCGCCGGCGCGCTGACCCACGGTTCCCGCACACCACCCGACCGTGGTAGCCGCCGACGTGAGGAGGCGGATTCCCGAGACTTGCGGCACCCGGTGGTCCACCTCGTCACCTCGGCGGCTACTTCTCGAACGTCCGGTTAGCCCCGAAGCAAGCGCTCAGGGAACTTGGGAGATGCGGAAGAACTGGCCCGCCTCCTCGACGACGAATCCCTGAGTGATCTCCTCGCTTTCGGACACAAAGGCCGACGCCAACGGCTAGCCATTTCATGGGCAATTGCGACTGAAAGTGCGGGTTGGCTCCACCCCGGGAGGGCGGGCATTCCTGCCCGCCCGCGAGCGCCGCAGGCGCGAGCAGTGCGCCGTGGGTGCCGTGGGTGCCGTGGGTCAGCAGCAGGGGCGGCGCGGCGGACTGGAAAGTCCGCCCTCCCGGCCCGGTGCAAACCTGGCGCCACCGGGAACCCTAACCACGCTCACGCCATCGCGCGGGCGATGCTGTTCCACCAGGCGGCGTGCAGTTCGGCGATCGGCGCGCTGAATTCGCCGGTGGCGGCCTTCACGCTCAGCGTGTCGCCACCGGCCTTGCCGATCACCATTGCAGGCACGCCCATGATCTGGGCCTGCTTCACCACGCGGCCGGCATCGGTCGCCGCCACGGAAAGGACCACGCGGTTCTGGGCTTCGCCGAAGAGCAACGCGTCGAGGCGCACCGTAGGGCAGGCTGCTAGCCTGCCCGCAGCGTCTGCCTCTTGCTCGGTTTGTTTCGCGCCTGACGGCGCAGCGGGCAGGCTAGCAGCCTGCCCTACGGCGGAGAGATCCACCGTGGCGCCGAGGAACTGAACGGTCTCCTCCGCGGTCTGGTTGCTGAGGCAGCTTTCCGCCAGTGCGACGGCCAAGCCGCCCTCGTGGCAGCCATGAGCGCTCTTCACCACGCCTTCGTGGATGAGGCCGAGCAGCGTCGTGTGAAGCGTCTTCGCCGCTTCGAGGTCCACCTGCGGAAGCCGGCCGGCCGTCTGGCCGTGAACGGTCTTCAGGTAGGCGCTGCCACCGAGGCCTTGGAGCGGATCGGCGGTATCCACCGGCGTTCCCAGCAGAATGATGGCGTCGCCCTCGTCCTTGAACCGCTGCGTGGTGAGATGCTTCGGCTCGTCGATGATGCCGACGACCGCGACTGCGGGTGTCGGGACGGGCGGCGTGCCAAAGGGGATCGAACCCACGGAGACCGAGCCGGTGCAGGCCAGGCGTCGGCCGGCGGCGGCAATGGCAGTGTCGTTGCCGGCAAGCGGATCGAGGGTCCCGAGGCCGCGATGGGTCAAGACCACCGCCACCAACCTTTCGGGCAGGGCCGCCGTGCTACCCGGTCCGTCCCCCATCGCCGGCGCCGGCGCCGCGTCGGCTCCAGGGACCGGGAGGCCGTTCCGCCGGAAGCGAAGCACCACGGCGTCGCTGCCCGGGCAAACCACGAAACCTTCGTTGGCCCCTTCGCGGTCTCGGCGGTCGCCACTTCCCTTCGCGGCAATTTCGGGGGCCGCGAGCAACCGGCGCAGGTCGCCGCCGGCATTCCCGGTGTCGGCGATGCCGTCGAGGCGGAAGGAGTCGGTTTCCGCGGATTCGCGCGGCTCGGCGGACGCTAGGTCGGCCATGCCGCGGTTCAGGAGTTCGAGAACCTTCTGATGCTCGTCGGGCGTCAGGAGGTGCTTCGCGACGAGTTCCGGAATGCTGGCAGGTTCGTTCATCAAAAAAGCCGGCTGAGGCCGGACCGTATCGGTGGCGGGGACACTAGGAACTCCGCGGCCGCCAACAAGGAATTCGATGGCCCGGCCTGGCGGTCCTCGTCGAGCCGATGGTTCCGTCGTCGCCGGCGCGGGAACTGCCGCCCTTGGAGGCGCAGGAATACGAGCTCGTCCGGCGGGCGCTGGTGGAGACCCACGGCGGCATCCGCCGGGCCGCGGCGAAGCTCGGCAGCTCGCACCAGGCCCTGCTGCGCCGCCTGCAAAAGTGGCCCGAACTCCGGCCAGCCGGGGAGTGAGGGGCGTCGCGGGTTTCCGGCCGCCCGAATCGGATGGCACCGACAGCCATGCTTGGCCAGGTCATCGCTCCCGTATAATCACTCACCGACGTTGTTTCCAGGGAGCCCGCGTCGGCTCAACTATCTCCAAGGGGGACAACCCAGGAGGACCCATACTGAGGCGGCGGCCATGAGCCAGCCAATCAATGCGACGTGACGGAGTGTGGCCCAGAACCAAGGAAGCACGAACAGCAAGAGAACAAGGCTGATGCCGAGCGACCAAGCGCACATCCCTTCGAATGTGCGTGAACCGTGGTTGAGACGTAGCGTTACGAACAAGCCACACCACGTAAGCGCTAACATTGCCTCGATGCCGATGAAGAACCAGCGGAGCGCCCGATGTTTTTCGTGTGGAGTGGAGTTACCCATGCCGTATGCTGTTTTCGTGTCTATGTATTTTACCTGCGGAACTTGGAGGCAGATTCTAAACTAGAAGGTCTTGTTCGTGAGTAACGCCCTTTAGCCAAGCCAAACGCCTGCTCAACCTGCGAAGACAGGCCCCTAGCCTCGGGCTCCAGCGCCGCCTCTGTGGCACAACTCGTGCCTTTTTGCTCAAGCGGCAGTTGTTTCGTCATGTGAATCAGCCTCTCTGAGTCTGCGCACGATTCCGACTCGCCACCGCCAGGCCAAGCAGAATCCGACCAAGGGAAATACTCCGAACGGGCACCAGCTCCGCAGAACACGGACGAAAACGGCCAAGGTTAAATCGCCTTCAACCCCTCCTATCATTACAAAGAACATCGGCACTGACGCGACCGTGCTCGCCGCGAACAAAACCAATAGCGTCACTGCCCATGACATATGGTTCAGCAATCGGTCGATGGAAGGAGTTCTATGCATGCGCATGAAAAGCTTCGTTCAACCCGGATTTGATGTAGTTCGTTTTCAGCTGTGTTCCGCCGCATTGCCAGCCCAAATCCTTTCGCCGGACCCGAGGGCGGGTCGGTTAGCCAGTTCGGTGCGCTGGCCTTCAATAGTAATACCGCGTGTCGGCCGACGGCCCGCCCATGGCGCGAGGCCGCAGCTTCGCCTTGGTGCGGATGATGACGCTGCCGTCGGCCTGCCCCACGGGTTGGTCTGGCGCCACGGACCAGGACCACAGCGGCTTGCTCGTCGCTCCCGCGTCGAACTTCCCCAGGTGCCCCACGTCCCACAGCTTCGTTCCGGGCGTGTCGCTGATGCGGTGGGTGATGAAGGCGCGGCGCGAGTCGCATTCGTCGCCTTTCGTGGGCCAGGCCGGTTCGTTGGCCTCGGCGTTGGCGTTCACCTTGCCGGTGTCATCGAGGAACTTCATGCCCGCGCCGGCCTTGAAGTTGGCGAGCCACATGTAGGGCGTGTAAACGTTGGCGGCGGTGGTGTCCCAGCCGCCGTAGTCGCGCGTGTTCTTGTCCGCATAGTTGGTCATGCTCGCGTAGTTCAGCCACAGGCGGCCGAACGACTTGGCGGTGATCGGGCAGATGAGGACGTGCGTGTTGGGCAAGTAACGGCCGCGCATCACGTCCACGATGCTGTCCTTGGCGCCGCCGGTGCGGTGGTAGTCGGGACTGCCGTCCTCGTGCCGGGGAAAGCGCCCCTTGTTGTCATCCACGTAGAGGATCTGGGAGAGATACTGCTGGCGGATGTTGTTGATGCAGGGCGCCCGCATGCCGGCGTATTTGGCCCGGGCCAGCGCCGGCAGCAGCATGCCCGCAAGGATGGCGATGATCGCGATGACGACGAGGAGTTCGATCAGCGTGAAGCCGCCGCGGCCGGCCGGGGTCCTCCAGGGCGACGGGGTTGAGGGCGAAGGCGTGATCATGGCGGGAAGCGTCGTATCGAAGGCGTAGCAGAACGGCCCGTTGATTCACAACGCCCGATTTCGTTGGCGGCGGCCGGCGGCAGCCCCTTGTTCGCGCGCGTCCGGCGGTGGGCCTTGCGTTGCTCCCGCGGTCCCGGGCGCGTGGCTCATGGGTCCGGCCGCGAACGTCTTCGCTCGATGATCGACCCGGGTTCCAGCGGCGCATCCGTCGGGTCGACATGGCGAGCCAGGTCGCGCACCGCGATGCAGCGGTAGCCGTTCTCCTTCAACCACGTGAGGTATTCCACGAACCGCTCCGGCGGGGTGTTCACCCAGGGATGCTCGCGGTCGGGCACGCCGTGAAACTGCAGCACGGCGATCCGTCCGTCCCTTGCCGGGGCGACCGCCCGTTTCAGGTTGTCGAGGGTCCAGTCAGGCCGGGCGTCGCCGGTCGTGGGCAGGAGCAGCGGATGATCCTCCAGCGGTTCGTAGGCGATGCCCCGGCCGGTCTCGTAGGGATACTCCGGCTGGGCTCCACGGCGGGCCCAGCGGATCCCGAGTTCCCGCAGCAACGGCAGGGCGCCGGGATGGATCGAGTTGCCCGGATAGGCAAACGAGACGGGTTTCGGAACGCCGTGTTCCGCGCACCGGTCGTGGATGAACTGCACCTCCTGACGCAACCGGCCCAGCGTGTCGGCGGCCACCCCCAGGTGGCTCATCGTGTGGTTGCCGATCTCGAAGCCGTCGCGGTGCAGTTCGGCGATCTGCCCCCACGTGAGATAGTCGGTCTTGTTGGTGCGGAAGGAGAATCCCTCGGTGATGAAGAACGTCGCGCCGAAGCCGAACCGCTTCAGCAGCGGGCGCACGTTATGGTATTGGGACGCGACCGAATCGTCGAAGGTCAGCACGACGAGTTTGTCCGGAATCGGCTCAAGGCGGACTGAAGCCCGGGTGGGTTTGACGTCCACAAAGTCGCGGCGGAGGCGCGCCAGCTCGTCGAGGATGCGGTCGCCCTCATAGAACCAGAGCCAGCCGCGGGCCTCACGGGTTTCACCGGGCGGACAGTCGTCGAGCCGGGGATCGGAATGGATGCAGGGCACGGGCGGGTTCTGCCAGGCGCGGTCGAGGGCATCCCAGGCCGTGATGATCCAGCGGCGGCCAGACGCGTCGCGGGCCGCGACGAGGGGGCCGTCCAGCCGCTTGTTCGTGCTGGTCTGCGCCTCGAAGCCGGCGGCCCGGCCCAGCAGCACGCAGACCTGGGCGCGGAGCTGGGACAACGCATTCGTCGAGCCGTTCCGCAGCCACCAGCGGAACGCGACGTGGGTGGCCGACGGCGTCGCGCGCACTCCAAACACGATGCCGTTGGGCAGGTGGCGCTCGCTCGCGAAGGAGCCGTCGGCGCGGCGGCTCCACTCGAGGTGCGGCAACCGGATGCCCCGCCGGTCCCAGATCGTGCTGATGTGGGTGTGGGCAAGGTAGGTGAGCCCGAGGTTGGACCAGATGGCTTCGGGCACATCCACCACGACGTAACTGCGCGGGTCCCACGGCGTGAAGACGCTGAGCTTCGTATCGCGCTGGGGATCCACCGCACCGTCAAAGAAACCGAGCCTGGGATGTCTGCCGCCGGGATAAGGCAGCACCTTCAAGGGCATCCCCACGGCACGGGCGGGCGCAACGGCCGGAAGCTTCAACGTCTCGGTCGCGGTGGCGAGTTCCGCTGCCGCCAAGCCGGTCGCGGCCTGCGCCTCGGCGACGCTGTAACCGTGGTGGACGAGCATGTTGTCCAACCAGAACCGCCGGTCCGCCTCCCCGGCGAGGGGGCGCGACCCGGCGCCTAGCACGGTGGACAGGGTCAGCAACCACGCGGCGAAGGCGAATCGGAAGGAGGCCACGCACTTTCTTTCGCCTGCCTGCCGTCGCCAGACAATGGCGATTTGGATTTCGCAGTGATGTCCTGACCGCTTCATCGGGAGACGCGACTTTGACTTCGCTCCGCTGATCGCCAGCCTCAGTCCGTGATCCGGTGCTTCAGTTTCCTTCTTCTCGGAGCCCTTGCTTGGGTTCTCGGTCACGCCAATCCGGCGCTCGATCCGGCCCTGGTGCCAACGGGTGCGGCGCGGCTGCGTTTCGAGGTGACCGCCAAACCGGGACTGCTGGCGGGACCGGCGGAAGGCCGCCTGCTCGTCGTGCTGGGCCGGACCAATGTGCCGGAACCGCGCACGCGGGTCGGAGATGTTTCGCTGACCGCGGAACCGGTTCTCGGCACGGACGTCGTCGGCTTCGACGGCCGGAAGCCCGCGGTCTTGGGACCGGCCTCGGCGTTGTTTCCGCTGCGTTCGCTCAGCGACTTGCCGGCCGGCGACTACTGGCTGCAGGCGGTTCTCGCCACCAACCGCGACTTCACCCTGCTGGATGCCCCGGGCAATTTCTTCAGCACGCCTGAACGGGTTCGGCTGGATCCGGCGCGGCGTTCGACGGTCCGTCTGCGGCTCGATCAACGGCTGCCGGAAGAAGCGGTTCCCGCCGAGACTGAGTCCGTAAAATTTCTGAAGCTGCGCTCGGAAAAGCTCAGCCAGTTCTGGGGCCGGCCGATGTTCCTGCGCGCCGGGATCATCCTGCCGAAGGGCTGGAACGAGGAACCGTCACGGCGTTATCCGCTGGTCATCCGCATCGGCGGTTTCGGCACGCGCTACACGTGGGTTTCCCGGGTGATGGCCGAAGGACACGATTTCCGCCGCGACTGGCTGGCCGACGGGATGCCGCGCTTTGTCCTGCTCCAGCTGGATGGCGCCGGCCCGCTCGGCGATCCCTACCAGATCGACTCGGAGAATCATGGGCCCTGGGGCGCGGCGTTGACCGAGGAACTGTTGCCCTACGTCGAGGCGGCCTGGCGCTGCGTCGGGCGGCCGCACGCACGGTTCACCACCGGCGGTTCAACCGGCGGCTGGGTGTCCCTCGCGCTGCAGGTGCTGTATCCGGACACGTTTGGCGGCTGCTGGAGCGGGTATCCCGATCCGCCCGACTTCCGCGCGTTGCAGCTCGTGAACATCTACACCGACACCAACGCGTTTGTGAACCGCGCCGGCTTCGAGCGGCCCTGCGCCCGGGAGGTGAGCGGCGAAACCCAGTTCACCATGCGGCTGGAGACCCAGCTCGAAAACGTCCTCGGCCGCCAGGACAGCTTCGCCTTTGCCGGCGGCCAGTGGGGTGCGTGGAACGCGACCTACAGCCCGCGGTCCGCGAAGGGTGAACCCGAGCTGATCTGGGATCCGCGAACGGGGGCGATTCATCCGAAGGTGGCCGAAGCCTGGCGCCGCTTCGACCTGCGCGAGCACCTGGCCAAAAACTGGGAACAGGTCGGTCCGAAACTGCGCGGCAAGATCCACCTCTGGATGGGGGATGCCGACACCTACTTCCTCGACACGGCGACCCGGCATCTGGACGAGTTCCTCAAGGCCGCTCAGCCGCCGGCCGACGCGCGCATCGAGTTTGGTCCGCGTCAGCCCCACGGCTGGGAGCCGCGGAAGTGGCCCGAACTCCTGAAGGAGATGCAGTCGGCCGTGGATCAGAACGCGCCGAAGTCGGCCGCCGCCACGCATGACTACCTGAAGGCGCGCTTCGGTCACGGCGCGGGCAACTGCCCGGTGTGCAAGGGCGGCCGGTAGGCACGGTCACCGCCGGGGGCGCACTTTCTCATCGACGCCCCCGGTCGGTTTCGCACGCTCCCGGGATGAACGGTGATTCCTTTCCGGACCGCACTTTTCCCGATGCCGCAACCATGGACCGCCTGGTCGGCGTGCTCGCGGACACGCTGCCGGTTGAACTGCGCGAACTGCTGGCCATGGGCGGTCTGGACATCCACGCCATGCTCCGCCTCCAACCCTTGCTGGAACTGTTCATCCTCGCCCGGGAAGCGCGCGGCTGGAACCTGAAGCGGGCGGCCACAATCGCGGGCGTGAAACAGAAGGTGTTCCGCGAATTTGAGGACTGCGTTCCCAACCCCGCCCCGTGGGCGGTGCCTTACGCCGTGGCCGTCGGCATGACCACGCTGATGGGCGAATGGATTGCGGCAAACCCCGTGCTTGCCGCCGAACTCGGCTGGCCCGCCCCGGCCCGGTTGGCGGAAGTGTTTGGTGGGCTGATGCACGAACTCGGAGACAAGCTGGGAAAGCCGGTCCGGACGGTCGGCGGCCCGCGGGACATGTTTGTCGCTCCGCCCGGCTTCACCGATCGGTTCGACGTCGAACGCATGCGGGCCGCGGTCGAAGTCGCGTCCTCGGCGCTGGGGTCCGCCGAATTGAGCCCTCTCGTCCGGGAGTTATTGGAGAACGAGCTGGGGGTTGATTCCCGGACCGGCACAACCCTTCCGCTGCCTTCAGAACCGGCCGCGCCGGCCATTTATCAGTTCAAGGTCACGCTCAACTGGATTCGACCCGCCATCTGGCGGCGCATCGCCGTCTCCTCCGAACTGACCTTCGCCCAACTCCATGAAGTGCTGCAGATCGTGATGGGCTGGACCAATTCCCATCTTCACGAATTTGAGTTCCGGGGGCAGATCATCGGCCGGTCCGATCCCGAATGGCCGCGGCCGGTGCTGCGGGAAGAACGCACCCGTCTCGGCGATCTCGGCCTGACGCCCAAGGCCAGGCTGCTCTACCGCTACGACTTCGGCGACGATTGGGCCCACGCGGTGGTGCTGGAGAAAATCCTCCCGGCGCAGGGCGCCCCTTTGGCCACCTGCCTCGCGGGCAAACGGGCGGGTCCACCGGAGGACTGCGGCAGCGTGCCCGGCTACCAAACCATCTGTGCGCTGCTCGCCAACCCAAAGCTCCACGATCCCGACGGGCTGCGGGATTGGGCGGGAAGCTTCGACCCGGAGGCATTCGATCTGGAGTGGATCAACGCGGGTCTGAAGGGGCTCGTGAAACGCTGGCAGGGGCGCGCGCCACGTGCGCGGGGGAAAAGCGGACGCCGGCCCTGAACCATGCGTCATGGCAAGCCGGAACTAGCCTGCGACAAGGCAGGGTTGGACGACACCGGCAGACCGAATTCCCATCCGTCAGCACCCACGTTCGTCATGCACGCCGTCACCGCCTACTTCGGAAGTCCACGTATCACACACCGTCTTTTCCGGATCGTTCTACTGGCCCTGGGCCTCGCCAGCGGAACCGGCCGCGCCCTTGCCGCCGAAGTGGACTTCTCCCGCGACGTCCGGCCGCTGCTGAACCAGCACTGCACGCCGTGTCACGGCGGGGTGAAGAAAGCCGGCGGCGTCTCGTTCCTTTTCCGTGAGAGCGCGATGACGCCCGGCAAATCGGGCGCCGTGCCGATCAAGCCGGGCGACCTGGAAAACTCCGAGGCGATCCGCCGGCTCCTCACGAAAGACGAAGACGACCGGATGCCGCCCGCCAAGCACGGCCCCCGGCTCGCGGAGGCGGAAATCGCGACGTTGCGCGACTGGGTGAAGCAGGGCGCGGCTTGGAAAGGCCACTGGGCCTACGCCGCGCCCGCGTTGCCGGCCTTGCCCCCGGCTTCGAAATCCAAGTGGGGTCGAACGCCGCTGGATCGCTTCATCCTCGCCAAACTGGACGCCGAAAAGCTCAGGCCCGCCAAGGAGGCGGACCGCGAGGCGTGGTTGCGCCGCGTGAGCTTTGACCTCACCGGCCTGCCCCCCACGCCGACCGAGGCCAAGGACTTCCTCGCGGACAAGAAGGCCGGAGCCCACGAACGGGTGGTGGACCGGCTGCTGAAGTCACCGCACTTCGGCGAACGCTGGGCCGCGCCGTGGCTGGACTTGGCGCGTTACGCCGATTCGCAGGGCTACGAAAAGGACGCCGCCCGCACGGTCTGGCCCTGGCGCGACTGGGTGATTCGCGCCTTCAACGACGACCTGCCTTTCGACCAGTTCACCGTGCGGTTGCTCGCCGGCGACCTGTTGCCCGACGCCACGCTGGCGGACGTCGTCGCCAGCGCCTTCAACCGCCACACGCCCACCAACGCCGAGGGCGGCACCGACGACGAGGAATACCGCGTCTCGGCCGTGCTCGACCGCGTGAGCACGACGTGGAAGACGTGGCAGGCGGTCAGCTTCAACTGCATCCAGTGCCACGCGCATCCCTACGACCCGTTCGATCACGCCGAGTTCTACCAGTTCCTGGCCTTCTTCAACACGAGCCAGGACTGGGACCTGAATGGCGACGAGCCACGCCTGAGCGTGCCGCTCGACGTGAAGGACTTCCCCCGCGCCCGCGAAGTGGACCGGGTGATGCACTCGCTGCGCCGCGACCAGCTGTCGGCTACCGAAGCGTTGAACCGAAATGCCGCACAATGGCGCACGCTCACGCCGCTCTCCGCCAGTTCGTCGCACCAAACCAAGCTGGTCATCACGAACCTGGCCGGCGGGGGCGGCGAGGTCGTGACCGAAGGCACGGTGTCGCATGACTCGAAGTTCACCCTCGAGCTCGCCGCCCCTGAGGGTGGCCTCACGGTCACGGCGTTGCGCGTCGACGCGTTGCCCAAGAATCCCGAGGCCGCTCAGTTGATGCCGGAACTGGGCTTCATCCTGTCCGAAGTTCGCAGCCAGATCCTGAACGCGGAGAACTCCGCCGCCGTCACTGACTACGAGAAAGCGTTGGCCGACGCGCGGGCGGCGGAGTCCAAGGCGGCCGAAGCCGAGAAGGCTGCGAAGGACACCGACAAGGAAGCGCGGAAGAAGGATCTCGAAGCGCGGCGCAAAGAAGCCCGCGACCTGGAGCGCAAGCATCCCGGCGAGGTGAAGTGGCGCTACGCCTTCGGCGACGAGGTGCAGCCATTCCAGGACCCGCAGACGACGCTCGATCCCGATTCCCGCGGCTGGGGTGCCTTGTCCCGCATGACCCACCCGCGCCACCTCGTGCTCGTGCCGGAGACGCCGTTCGCGCTGCTGGCCGGTTCCAAGCTGCGCGTCCTGATCCGCCAGGAAGCCTCGCCCAACGACATGGCGCCGCTGGTGCTGAACCGCGGCCGCTTCAGCCTGAGCGCCGACCCGGCGTGGACGAGTTTCGTGGGCAGCGCCGAGTTTAAGGCGCGCTGGGACAAGCTCGCGGAGCTGCGAAAGGAACGCGACGCGATCAAGGCCGCTTCCATGCCGGTGATGGCCGAGCAGGAGGCCCCACTCAAACGCCCCACCGCGGTGTTCCAGCGCGGCAACTGGATGAACCACGGCGAACGCGTCGCCGCCGGCGTGCCGAAGATTTTCCCGCAACCTCCCGCCGGCCAGCCAGTGGACCGGCTAGCGATGGCGCGTTGGATCGCCTCGACGAACAACCCGCTCACCGCCCGCGTGGCCGTGAACCGCGTGTGGGAGCAGCTCTTTGGCGCGGGCATCGTGGATTCGGTGGACGACTTCGGCACCAGCGGACAGGCGCCGTCACATCCCGAGCTGCTGGACTTTCTCGCGGTGCGTTTCCAGACCGAATTGGGCTGGAGCGTGAAACGGCTGCTCCGCGAACTCGTGCTGTCCGCCACCTACCGGCAGGACGCCTCGGTCACGCCCCAGCTCCGGGAACGTGACCCGGCGAACCGCCTGCTGGCTCGCGGCCCGCGCACGCGGCTTGCGGCCGAGATGGTGCGGGACAACGCCCTCGCTGTGTCGGGCCTCTTGTCGGAAAAGATGTTCGGCCCTCCCGTCATGCCGTTGCAGCCGGACGGCATCTGGCGCGTTGTTTACAGCAGCCAAAAGTGGGAGACGTCCAAGGACGCCGACGCCCATCGGCGCGCGCTCTACACGTATTGGCGTCGGTCCGCGCCGTATCCCAGCCTGCTGACCTTCGACGCGCCGAACCGGTCCGTCTGCGCCGCGCGTCGGCTTGCCACCAGCACGCCGTTGCAGGCGCTCGTGACGCTGAACGATCCCGTTTACATGGAAGCCGCCCGGGCGCTCGGCGAACGCATGGCCAAGGAAGGTGGCGCGAAACTCGAACAGCAGCTCGCGCATGGCTACCGCCTCGCCACGGGTCGCGCCGCCGCCAAGGCGGATCTGGCGGACCTTGCGGCGCTCCATGGCGAAACGTTGGCAGCCTACAGGAAGGAAAGGACGCTGGCCGAGAAACTCGGCGGCACACCCGAACAGGCCGCGCTGACGCTCGTCGCCAACGCCCTCCTCAACCTCGACGCCACGTTGACGAAGTGATGAATCTGGAAGGCAGGAAAGCAGGAGGAGGAAGCGGAAGGATGTTTTTCTTCCGGCATTCCTGCCCTCCAAATTCATCTGCTGATCCATGCCGGAAAACGAACGGATCAATTCGCGAGGACGGGACTTCGCGGCGACCTTGCACCACGCGCGGAACCCCTCACCCCGGCCCTCGCCCTCAGGGAGTGGGAGTCGTTAACTGCGCGCTTCGACTCCGCGCGCCTTTGTCTCCGGATAAAATGGTCCAATCGCTGCATGCGTCAGCAAAGCCTGTGGAGTTGGAGCGCTTCAGCGTGCATTCGCCTCTCCCCGAGGGAGAGGGCCAGGGTGAGGGGGAACCGCGCGCCGATTCAAACCAACCACGACTTCGCTGCCACACCGCAACAGCATTGAATCAGGAAAGCCGGAAAGGGAAGCGATTCGTTTTCCTGTCTTCCTGCTTTCCAAATTCCCCTTACCTCCCATGAACCTGCTCCAAGCCATCCAGCGCGACACGTTGCAACAGGTCACGCGCCGCACGTTCCTCAACCGTTCTGCCGCCGGGCTCGGCTCGCTATGGCTGGCGCGGCAGGCCCTCGCCAGCGGCAGCGTCGCGCGCGACCCGGCCCGGCCGGCGGCGCCGCTGAACGGCCATTTCAACGCCCGAGCCAAGAACGTCATCTACCTGCACATGGCGGGCGCACCGAGCCAGCTGGAGCTGTTCGATTACAAGCCGCAGCTCGCCAAGCTGAACGACCAGGATTGCCCAAAGTCGTTCCTGGAAGGCAAACGCTTCGCCTTCATCCGCGGCGTGCCGCAGTTGCTCGGACCGTATTACCCGTTTCACCAGGAAACGCGCACGGGACTTTGGGTCACCGACCGCATCCCGAATCTGGAACGCCAGTTGGACAAGCTGTGCCTCATCAAGACGATGACCACGGACCAGTTCAATCACGCCCCGGCGCAACTCATGGCGCACACCGGCAGCCAGAACCTCGGGGCCGCCAGCCTCGGTTCGTGGGCGCTCTACGGCCTGGGCAGCGTGAACGAAAACATGCCCGGGTTCGTCGTGCTGCTGTCCGGCGGCCAGAATCCCGACGCCGGCAAACCGGTCTGGGGTTCGGGTTTCCTGCCCAGCGTTTATCAGGGCGTGCAATGCCGCAGCGAGGGTGACCCGGTGCTTTACCTGTCGAATCCGCCCGGCGTGACCCGCGAGCTGCGCGGCCGCGTGGTGGACACGGTCAGGAAGCTGAACCAGCGCGCCTACCAGCAGGTGGGCGATCCGGAAACCGTCACGCGCATCGCCCAATACGAGATGGCGTTCCGCATGCAGCTCGCCGCCAGCGAGGCGATGGATCTCGGGCGTGAGCCGGAGTCCATTCACAAGCTCTACGGGACACAGCCGGGGCAGGAGAGCTTTGCCAACAACTGCCTGCTCGCCCGCCGGCTCGTGGAACGTGGCGTGCGTTTCGTGCAGCTGTTCGACTGGGGCTGGGACCAGCACAGCGGCCTCGACACGGAGTTCCCGAAGAAGTGCAAGCAGATCGACCAACCCGCCGCTGCACTGCTTGCGGACTTGGAAGCGCGCGGCCTGCTCGACGAGACGCTCGTGGTGTGGGGCGGCGAATTTGGCCGCACGCCCATGCAGGAAAACCGCGGCGGCGTGAAGGCCAGTTCGCCCGGCCGCGACCATCATCCCGGCTGCTTCACGATCTGGCTGGCCGGCGGCGGCGTGAAGGGCGGCTTTGAATATGGCACGACCGACGAACTGGGCTTCTCCGCGGTGGAAAATCCGGTCCAGTTCAACGATCTGCACGCGACGATCCTGCACCTGCTCGGCCTGAACCACGAGAAGCTGACCTATCCCATCAGCGGTGGCCTGAACACCCGCCTCACCACGGTCATCAAGCCGTCGCGGGTGGTGCAGGAGATCATCGCGTAGGTGCAGGCGACGAGGCGCAAACTGTGGCTTCTGCCTTCCGTGTTCTGTGATCGGCCGTGAATGGAGAATTTGAGGCTGGCCCGCCCTCACCCCGGCCCTTGTATGTTGCTTTCCATCATCCTTGCGGGGCGAGAGCCTGGCGGGAGGATGGGGCCGCTGCCGGGCCTG
>JAYUSF010000172.1:0-16886 GCA_043755815.1 Verrucomicrobiota bacterium | reverse complement strand
CGCTCGGCTCGCTCCGCTCGCCTCCGCTCCACCTCCCCCTCTGGGGTTGGGTGGAAACACAAGGAAAGCAAATTACAGAAAGCTTCTTACACCGGCCGAAGGATGGGGACAAAACGGCTGCCTTGGCGGATTACAACCGAGTTTTGGCGATCGCTCGAGCCAACGACATCATCCTCTTCGAACGGGGTTGCGCCTATCATGACCTCAAGGACTACAAAAAGGCGCTCGCCGATTTCGACAAAGTCATCGAGATCAACGGTGACACCTCAAAGTATGGAGATTCGCACCTTCAGCGGGCGAAAGTAAGGCGGGCGTTGGGCGATCAAAAGGGAGCGACGGAAGACGAGGAGGAAGCCAAGCGTCGTTCGCCTTCGACAAAATGAATACTGCTTCGACTTGGGATGGTTTCGGCAAAGGAACTTGGTTCAGTCGTATTTGCTACGCAACTCCTCCGGCTTCTTCCCCGCCTCCCGCAACGCCCGCAGGCTCAGCGCGGCGTGGCGCTTGGCGAGGCGGACGCCTTGTTCGTCGGTCACCAGAGGGCAGTGGTAGAACGCGGGCGGCTTCAGCCCCAAAGCGCGGAAGAGCAGCAGTTGCCGCGCGGTCGAGACCAGCAGGTCGGTGCCACGCACGACTTCGGTGATCTGCATCGCCGCGTCGTCCACCACGCACGCGAGTTGGTAACTGGGCAATCCGTCATGCCGCCACACCAAGAAGTCGCCGAAGTCGCTCCCGGCCACGAACCGCTGCGAACCGAAGTGTCCGTCCACAAACTCGATTGCCTCGCCGTCCGGCACCCGGAACCGCCACGACGGAATCCGGCCCGTAGGAGCCGACGTGAGGAGGCTCACTTCTCCCGAAGGCGGAATGCGGAGTGCGGAATGCAGAATCGGGGCCAAGGGCGAATCGGCGCGGCGGTTTGGTTCATCGTCCGGTTTCCCCTCACCCCGGCCCTCTCCCTCAGGGAGAGGGGGAAGGTGATTCCGCCCGACATCTCCACACGGTTCGGTCTCCGATTCAGCAGGATCAGCCGCAGTCCTTGTTGGCCCGGCCTGTGAAGTTGTAGGGCTGGGGTGCGCCATCCCCTCTCCCCGGGGGAGAGGGTTAGGGTGAGGGCGGGCGTCATCCATTTCGGAAACCGCTACGCTGACTTCTGGAGCAAGGATGTGAGCCTCGTCCCCACGTCTCCTACAGGTGCCGGAATACATCGGCTCGTCATCCGCGGCGTGGGGCGCGGTGAGCGCGGACAAGATGTCTTTCCGCGAGCAGGTGCAGGGGTAGATGAAACCGCCAGTCCGGAGTTTTTCAAACGCCTGACGATAGCTCGGCAACCGTTCACTCTGGCTGTAGGGGGCTAAGGGGCCGCCCAGATCCGGCCCCTCGCTCCATTCGCAGCCGAACCAGCGCAGGTCTTCCAGGAATCCGGTGACGAACTCCGGCCGCACCCGGTCGCGGTCCAAGTCGTCGTTGCGCAGGATCAACGACCCGCCGGCCGCGCGGGCCCGTTCCTGGGCGGTCCAAAATGTCCGGGCGTGGCCGAGGTGCAGGTAACCGGTCGGTGAGGGAGCGAGGCGGCCGCGGTAGGTGGAGGAATGACCAAGACCCAAGGACCAATGACCAGAAGCTGCGGCATTCGGTCCAGCCGACGAGTTCGGTTGTGTCGACCCATTGGTCATTGGTCATTGGTCATTGGTCATTGGTCATTGGTCATTGGTCATTTTCCTCAACCGCTCCTTCAGCCCCGGCACCTTCCGGCCCAAAAGCCGCTCCGTCTTCCCACAGTCCAGCGAGGTGTCGGGCGACCGCGGCGGGCCTTGGTAGCTGCGCAGCGATTCCGGGCGGAGCTTTCCTGACAGTTCCGGATGTCGGGCCGCGACGAGTTCACCGATTTCCCAACGGGAGAGGCGTTCGCTCCCGGCAACGTGGTAGGTGCCCGTCGCCCCGGCCGAGAGCAGGTCGAGCACGGCGGCAACGGTGTCTTCGACCGTGATGGGTGAGCGGAACTCGTCATTGAACAGGCTGAGAGTCTTGCCGGCACGCACCGCGACGAGCATCTCCTCAGCGAAGGACCGGTCGCCCGTGGGCGAGACGCCGTAGTTCAGCGAGGTCCGGACAATCAGGTGGCGCGGATGTGCCCGCACCGCGGCTTCGGCCGCCACCTTGGTCTCGCCGTAAACGTGGAGCGGATTGGCCGGTCTGTTCTCGGCGTAGTTTCCCCGGCGGCCGTCGAAGATGAGGTCCGTGGAGAAGAACACGAACCGTCCTTCGCCCGCGAGCTCAGAGAGCTGACGCGTGACCTCGACGTTGCAGCGACGCGCAAGTTCCGGATTGGCCTGGCATGCCGGCGTCTTGCTCATCGCGGCGCAGTGGACGACGAGCGCCGGGCGGTCGCGGCGAAATCGTTCGCTTACGGCCCCGGCCTCCAGCAGATCGAGATCGCGGCGGGCCAGCGGCACGACGTCCCAGCGTCCCAAGGCGGCTGCGGCGTGTGCGAGCTGATGGCCAATCAGGCCGCCGGAGCCGGTGATCCAGAGAGTCGGACGGTTCAATGATGCATTCATTCCAGAAGCGGCGGATCACTTTTCCATGGTCACGTCGCCACCCAAGATGCGCTCCACGCGGCCATGTTCGTTGCGGACCAGCAGGGCGCCTTCGTCGTCCAGCGCCTCGGCCGTGCCGGTGACCGCGCGGTCGCCGATCCGGATCGTCACCCGGCGGCCCAGGGTGATGCAGCGGCGCATCCAGTCGTCGCCGACCTCGTGGAAATCCCCGTCGCAGAGGCGCGCGTAAACGATGTCCAGTTCGCGCAGCACCGCCGCCGCCAGGGCGGGCCGGTCGATGGGTTGGCCGGCTTCCGCGCGGAGCGACGTGGCGATGCCGCGCAACTCGGGCGGGAATTCCTCGGCCGCGAGGTTCACGTCAAGCCCGATGCCCAATACGGCGTGCCGTATGTGGTCAATCTCGGTGCTGAGTTCGATGAGGATGCCGGCGCATTTGCGCGGTCCGAACATGATGTCGTTGGGCCACTTGATCCCGGGCGTGAGCCCGGTCTGGCGTTCGATGGCCCGGGCCACCGCCACGGCGCTGATGACAGTGAGCTGGGTGGCGGCCATCGGCTGCAGGTCCGGACGCAGCAGCACCGAAAACCAAAGCCCCTTGCCGGCCGGGGAAAGCCAGCGCCGTCCCAGCCGACCGCGGCCCTGCGTCTGGCTTTCCGCAAAGACGACGACGCCTTCCGCGACCCCGTCGTGGGCGAGCTTGTCCACGATGTCGTTGGTAGAGTCGGTTTCCTTGAAGACCCGGATGTCGCGGCCGACGACGCGGGTTTCGCCAAGCCGGGCCACGAGATCATCCCCGTGCAAGGAGTCGGGCGAAGCGCGCAGGACGTAGCCGTGGTGGGGGCTGGCCGCGATGTCGTAACCGAGCTTCCGGAGCTCCTCGATGCGCGCCCAAACCGCCGCCCGGCTGACGCCGAGTTGTTTGGCCAGTTCAGCCCCGGAGGCGCCCGCGTCTCCGGACTGGCGCATGGCGGCCAGGATCACGGTGTCGGGAGACACCGGCGGGCGGACTGGAGCTCTGCGGGCGGCCGTTTTCATGCGAAGTCGAGGCCCAGGTCCACGGCGCGGGCGGAATGCGTGATCGCCCCGACCGAGATGAAATCCACTCCCGAGTCCGCGATCGCGCGAACCGTCTCCAGGTTCACGCCGCCGCTCGCCTCGGTTTGTGCGCGGCCGGCCACGAGGTTGACCGCAGCGCGTAATTGGTGCGGGGACATGTTGTCGAGCAGGATGATGTCGGCCCCGGCGTCCGCCGCGAGTCGGACCTGGTCCAACGTGTCCGCCTCGACCTCCACGCGCAGTTTCGGCCACAGCGTCCGGGCGCGGCTCACGGCGGCCGCCACCGGGTTGGGCAATTCTCCGGCGAGGGCGGCGAGGTGGTTGTCCTTGATGAGCACCAGATCATGCAGACCAAAGCGGTGGTTGGTGCCGCCACCGCAGGCCACGGCGTATTTCTCGAACCGGCGCCAACCGGGCGTGGTCTTGCGCGTGTCGAGGATGCGGGCGGGTGTGCCGGCGACCGCGGCGACAAACCGCGCCGTGGCGGTCGCCACGCCGCTGAGGCGCTGGACGAAATTCAGCGCCACTCGCTCGGCGGTCAGCAGCGCGCGCGCGCCGCCGGCCATCCTCAGCACGGCCGTTCCCGGGCGAACCGTTTCGCCATCTTGGGCGAGGCGCTCAAGGCTCAAGTTCGGCGAGAGGTCCAGGAACGCGGCCTCGGCGAAGGCCAAGCCGGCCAGCGTCAGTTCTTCGCGGGCATTCATGGTGGCAACCGCCGTGGCCTCGGGCGGAATGCACGCAAGCGTGGTGACGTCGCCCGGCCCGACATCTTCGCGGAGCGCAGCCCCGACGGCGGTCCGGATCTCTTCCTCGGTCAGCGTGAACACCGGAGCAGGCTGGGGAAACCGGGCGCCCTTGGCAACGGGGAGGCGATTGTGCCGCCGGTGAACGTTTCTCGAATATCAGACCGCGGGACTCCGTTTTTGACATCGCGCGTGCCGGCAACAGAATGTCGGCACGCTCGTCCTCATGCTGATTTCGCGTCCAACATCACGTTTGCTTCGTCACCTCGCCGCGCTCGTTTCGGCGGCCGCTGTTTCCGCCGGCGCGGCCGGGTTGGAGCCGGCCCACGTTGAATTCTTCGAGAACAAGATCCGGCCGCTGCTCGCGGATTACTGTTACGATTGCCACAGTGCGCGCGCGGAAAAGGTGAAGGGCGGACTCCTGCTCGATACCCGGTCGGGAACTCTAAAAGGCGGCACGGCCGGAGCGGTGATCGTCGCGGGCAAGCCGGATGAAAGTTTGCTGGTGCAGGCGGTGCGGGGCACGGCAAAGGACGTGGACCGGATGCCGCCCGAGAAGAAGGGGCCGCCCCTCAAGCCGGAACAGATCGCCGCGCTGGAGGAATGGATCCGATTGGGGGCTCCCGACCCGCGGACAGAGGACCCGAAGGAAACCGCCAAGGGGGCCAAGGCCGGGCAGCATTGGGCGTTCAAGACCCCGGTTGCGCTGCCGGTGCCGACGATCCCCGCCGCCGGAGACCGCATCTTGAACCCGGTCGACGCCTGGGTGGCGGTCAAGCAGATGGAGCAGGGGCTGAAGCCGGCGCCGAAGGCCGATCCCCGCACGTTGTTGCGCCGGGCCACGTTTGACCTGACGGGGCTGCCGCCGACGCCGGCGGAGATGCGGGATTTTCTCGCCGACGCTTCGCCCCGCGCGTTCGAGAAGGCGGTCGATCGTCTGCTGGCCTCGCCCCGCTATGGCGAACGCTGGGGCCGGCACTGGCTCGACGTGGCGCGCTACGCGGACTCCAAGGGCTACGTGTTTGAGGAGGAGCGCCGCTACGCCTACGCCTATACCTACCGCGACTGGGTGGTTAAAGCCCTGAACGACGATCTGCCCTACGACCAGTTTCTCATCCAGCAGATCGCCGGAGATCAGGTGGCCACGGAAGGGGATCCGCGTCCGCTCGCGGCCCAGGGTTTTCTCACGCTGGGGCGGCGCTTCCTGAACAACCAGAACGACATCATCGACGACCGAATCGACGTGGTGTTCCGGGGCACGATGGGGCTGACCGTGGCCTGCGCCCGTTGTCACGATCACAAGTATGATCCCATCCCGACGGCCGATTACTATTCGCTCCACGGCGTCTTCGCGAGCAGCCATGAGCCCGGCGAAAAACCGCTGCTGGGAGCGAATCCCAACCCGAAGCTGGCCGCCGAGTTTGTGGCTGAACACGCCAAGCGGACCCGCGAGCTGGAAACGTTTCAGGCTGAGAAGGTCGTTGAGATTGCGAAACAGATCCGGGGGCAGGTGGGCGATTACGTGTTGGCGTGGCATGACACTCAGGGGCTCGACGGCGAAGCCCGGGTCGGGTTGCTGCGCACGCGCAAACTGCCGCCCCATCTCGCGAACAAGTGGTTGCCCAAGTTCGAAGCCTGGAAGCAAAAGCCGGATCCGATCATGGCGCCGTTCCTGGAATTTCGCGGGCTGGCGACCAATGACTTTGCGGCTCAGGCGGCGGCACTTTCCAAGACGGTCGCCACCGGCAGCCTCAAGGGAACCCGGTTGAACGGCCGGATCGCGGCGCTGTTCGCGACCAATGGTCCGACGTCAGTGGCCGAAGTGGCGGAGCGTTATGGCGCCGTGTTCAAGGCGGTGGATGCGGAGTGGCAGGCCACGCTGGAGGCCGCCAAGAAGGACAGCCAACCGGTGCCGGCGAAACTTCCGGACGCCGAGGCCGAGGCGCTCCGGCAGTTCCTTTATGCCGAAAGCTCACCGACGGTGGTGAACTGGGACGAGGCGTATTCGGCGGCCCCGACGCCGGACCAGCAGAAGTTCCGCGCGCTCCGGCGCAAAGTGGACGAACTCGACGCGACGCACCCCGGGGCGCCGCTGCGGGCGATGGCCTTGGTGGACAACGCCACGGCGACCGAACCGGTGGTCTTCAAGCGGGGCAATCCGGGTAACCGCGGGCCGCAGGTGCGCCGGCAGATGTTGGAGGTCGTCGCCGGCAAGGACCGCAAGCCGTTCTCGAAAGGCAGCGGCCGCCTCGAACTCGCCCAGGCTATCGCGAGCCGGGACAACCCATTGACGGCCCGGGTCATGGTAAACCGCGTCTGGGCGGAGCATTTCGGTTCGCCGCTGGTCCGAACCCCGAGTGACTTTGGGGTGCGCAGCGAACCGCCGTCCCATCCCGAGTTGCTGGATCATCTGGCCGTGTGGTTCATGGACCACGGCTGGTCGTTGAAGGAGTTGCACCGCCATCTGCTGCTGTCGGCGACCTACCAGCAGGCCAGCGATCCCGGTGTGCGGGGGGCGGTTGGTCAACAGTTCGTCGAGAACGAGAAGATCGATCCGGCAAACGCGCTGTTCTGGCGCATGAACCGCAAGCGGCACGACTTCGAGGCCCTGCGCGACAGCCTCCTGGCCGTGAGCGGACGCTTCGACGGCGTCGTGGGTGGGCAGCCCATGGAAATGTTTGAAGGCGGCAGCGCGCCGCGTCGTTCGATCTACGGCTACATCGACCGCCAAAACCTGCCCGGCGTGCTGCGCGTGTTCGATTTTGCCAGTCCGGACTCGACGTCACCGATGCGTTTTCAGACCACGGTGCCGCAGCAGGCCCTGTTCATGTTGAACAGTCCGTTCATGGCGGAGAGGGCGCGCGACCTACTCAGTCGCCCCGAAGTGTCCCGTGTCGCGGGTGCCGACGACAAGGTTCGCCTGCTGCACGAGCTGGCCTACCAGCGCCCGCCCAACGTCGGGGAACTGCAGCTTGCCCGGGACTTTGTCGCGCGCCCGGTCGGTGCCGAGCCGGATCCGCCGCCGGCTGCCACGTGGAGCTACGGCACCGGGGAGGTCGATGCGACGAGCCACCGGGTGAAGAACTGGCGGAGGCTTCCGGCCTTTGTGAAGGATCAGTGGCAGTGGGATGAGAAACTCCCCGGACGGAATGGTCAGTGGACGTTCCTGGGCGCACGGGGCGGGCATCCCGGCGCTGACGCCGCCAACGCCGTCATCCGGCGGTGGACGGCCCCCGTTGACGGAACGATCAAGATCAGCGGCGCGGTCGACCACACCTCCGAGAACGGCGATGGGATCCGCGCGCGCATCATTTCAAGCCGCAGTGGGGAACTGGGTTCCTGGCTGGCCAAGAATGGCAAACAGGCGGCGGACGTGACGGAGGCGGTCGTCGAACGGGGTGACACCATCGACTTTGTGGTCGAGCCGCAGGCGAGCGAAAACTCCGACGGCTTCAACTGGGCGCCCACCGTGACGTTGATCCGAGCGGGGGCCGGCGTCGCGGTGACGGCCAATCGCCGTTGGGACGCGCGCCAGGATTTTGGCGGCAACCGGGAGTTTCCGCGTCCCCTCACCCCGTGGGAGCAGTATGCGCAGGTGCTGCTGAGCGCGAACGAGTTTGTCTTCGTCGATTGAGCCGGGCTTGCCCCAACGGTTTGCTTGGGTAGCCTGAGCCGCTTGATGAAATCGGTCCGTCCCGAAATTCCGCGGAAAACCATCTACCGGTTGTCCGTCTATCTGCGTTGCCTGCAACGGCTGAAGCAGAATTCGATGAGCACCGTAAGCAGTCAGGCGTTGGCCACCGCGGCGGGCGTCAAGTCCACTCAGCTTCGGAAAGACCTCACCTACTTCGGCCAGTTCGGCACCCGCGGATTGGGCTACGATGTCGAGCAATTGGCCCGGATGATCTCCGACCTGCTGGGGACCAACCGGCTGCAGCCGGTCATCCTCGTCGGTGTCGGCAATCTCGGCACGGCGCTGTTGAGCTACCGCGGCTTCGAGCAGGAGGGCTTTGAAATCGTCGCGGCGTTTGATGCGGAGCCGGCGTGCCATCGGGCCAAGACGGCAGCCCTGCCCATTTATCCGATGGAACGGCTGGCGCGGGTGGTCCGGGACCAAGCCGTGCGGATGGCGATCATCGCGGTCCCGGCCATGGCGGCGCAGGAGGTGGCCAACCAGCTCGTTGAGGCGGGCATTGGCGGGATTTTGAATTTCTCCCCCGCGATGCTTTCCGTCCCCGACACGGTCACCGTCCACAGCGTCAATCTGGCCATCGAGCTGGAAAACCTCAGTTATTTCATCCAGCAGTAGCGCACTGGCCCGACCAGCCGACCGGCGTTACGCTGGGGCATGAACCGCGAGGATTGGGAGATCTGGAGCTACGTGGTGACGGTGTTCGGCATGCCGTTCGCCATCGCCGTCTTCATCTGGGAACAGCGCAAGGAACGCGCGGCCGAGGAAGAGGAAGTCTACCAGCGCCTCTCCGACGAATACGCGGAATTCCTGAAACTGCTGCTCCAGAATCCCGACCTGCACCTCACCGGCGCGCGAATCCATCAACTGACCGAGGAACAGCAGGAGCGAAAACATGTGGTGCTGGACATCCTCGTGTCCCTGTTCGAACGCGCCTACCTGTTGGTCTACGAGGAGAACATGGCCAGCCGGCAGCTCCGCCTGTGGAAATCCTGGGAGGACTACATGCGCGAATGGTGCCGGCGGGAGGATTTCCGGGCGCTACTGCCCCAGTTGCTCCGCGGCGAAGATCCGGAATTTGCGGAATACATCCGCCGGCTCGCGCAGGAAGAACGGATTGCCAGACCGGTCGCCCAATGACGGCTGGCGGTTGATCCGGCTCACGCGATTCCCGCGCCCTTTCCCGAAACCAAGCGCAGGATCGCCAACGTGTTCAGCGCCGCCTTCGGCACGAATGAACTGACCTCGCAATACTCGGGCAGTTTGGTGCCGTCGGCGCTGCGTTCGGAGCAGTGGTCATTGTCGCCGCCGGGGCCGAGGCCATCCAACGTGGGGATGGTGTCCCAGAGATAGTTGCCGTCGCTGAGGCCGCCACGGGCTTCCCCTTCGATGCACTGACCCAGTTCCTGGCCGGCAGCCTGAAACACGGCGAGCAGCCGGTCCGTCTCAACATTCACCGGCCAGGGCTGGCTCTCGTCCAAGATTTCCGCCTGCACGGAGCAGGCAAAGCCGTCCACCGGGCTGGAGACGCTGCCGGTTCCGCCGAGGGCGAGGAGGGCCGAGCGGCCGGCGTCGTAGACCTCCGGATCGAAGGCGCGCATTTCCCCTTCGGCGATGGCTTCATGGGGCACGCGGTTCAGTCCGCCCCCGCCCCGAACAAGGCCGGCGTTGAAGGTCAGGTGCTGCCCGTAGTCGGTCAGGGAGGCGACCTGGTCGAGAGTTCGGGCGAGCTGGGTGATCGCGCTGGCGCCGTGTCCGTGTTTCACGCCGGCGTGGGCGCCGCGCCCGGAGACGGTAAGCCGCCAGGTTGCCCGGCCCTTGCGCGAGCGCACCAGGCGGCGGCCGCCGGCGAGTTTCCCTTCGGCCTCAAAGACCAACGCCGCGAGGGTTTGGGGTCCGAACCGTTGCCGGCACAAGGCGCCAAAGTCCGGGGCCAGCAATTCTTCGGAGGAGTTCAGAAAGAGCTGCCATTTTACCGCTGCAAATTCCTCCGGGCAAAACTCTCTGAGCGCTTGGAGCACCAGCCACATCATCACCGTCCCGCCTTTGATGTCGTGGGTGCCGGGGCCGTAGATGCGGTCCCCCTCGGGCAGCCAATGGAAATGGTTACGGGCTTCTTCCTCGGGCGGAAACACCGTGTCGAGGTGGGATACCAGAGCCAGGCCGGGGGCGCCGGCGGGACCGCGCGTCAGCAGCAGGTGGTCGCCAAAGTCGGGGCGGACCGACGGCACGAACTCAGCTCCGAAACCGAGGGGGGCAAACGCCTCCGAGGTGAGCCGGCCCAGCGCGTTGACGCCGGTCCGGTTGAGCGTCCAAGAATTGATTCCGACCATCTGCCGGAGCAATTCGAGGGCGGTGGGCAGTTGACCCTGCAGGAATTCGAGGAGCCGCGCGTGAGCGATCACGGGGCGAGCCTGCCCCGTCTGCCGGATTCATTCAACCGACTCCGCCGTGGCCGCGGCAGGCTGTTCGAGATCGGTCCTCCCGGTCGGTGGTTGTAAAGGTCGCGGATTCGCAATTTGTCGTGTCCGTCGGCCGGGGCATTGGGCCAATGATCCAACCAAAACCGGTCGCAACCCGCCGGGCACTCACGACACCAGATCCACCTCGAACCGTTCGAGTTCAACTTCTTCCTGCGGTGCGATGCCACCCTTGCGCCGGGCCAGCGCCAACTGGCTTTCGACGGAGCTGGCTTCGGCCACGCCGGGGAGAATCAGTCCACTGCGTCCGTTGCGGGCACGCACGATCACCCCGTAGCGGGCGGGGTCCAGTTCGCCCGGCGAACCGACGGGTTCGGGCGGGTGGAGGATGCTGACCTCGATCCGGAGCGTTTCCAGTTCGTTGGCCGACAGCGGGGCGAAACGGCGGTCGTCGAACGCGGCGGCCCGCGCCATGGCCCAGGTCTCGGCGAGGACATTGGGATGGTTTGGTTCCACCGTGCCCATGCAGCCGCGAAGCTGGCCGTTCGCCATCCGTAGGGTGACGAACACCGCCTTCTGCTCGGCCAGGCAGCCGGTGCCTTCCGGTGGTTGCTCAGGCGATCCCGCGAAGGCGGCCGCCAGCGAGCGGCGAGCGATCTCCGGCAACAGCGCAAATTCGGCGGGGATGCCGTCACCGGCCGACCGGGCGCAGTCCACCTGGGTCCCCTCGGGAGCTTCGTAGAGGATCGCCACACCGTAACCGACCCCGAACGGCGCTTCGTAGCTGAGCACGCGATGCCCGGTCCCGCTCCAGTGCACGGCCGCGCCGGCGACCGCCGTGGAATCGATCACGTCCTCGCCAGCGGCGGAGAGCAGCGCCGGATCCGCGTCCACCGCCCCGGGCACATCGCCCTGACGCAGATGCCGGATGAAACCCTCGTCGAACCGCGCGGCCCGGGAATCGTAGCCGCCGGGAGCCATCGGACTCAGGCAATGGCTCATGTCGCCACTGGCGATCACCGCCACCCGCCGGCCCAGCCGGTTGGCTGCGGCGGCAATCGCCTCGCCGACTGCGAAGTCTGCGGCCAAGCCGGCGGTCGCCAAACTGAGCACGACGACCGGTCCGTTCCAGCCGGCTTCCACGAGGAAGCAGAGCGGCACGATGGCGCCATGATCCAGGCGATGCGGGCCGATGAACCAGGCGCTGGTGCCAGCGAGCTCCGCCCGTTCGGCGATGGTGGTTGCGAGCGCCACGTCGTTCGGAAGGCTCACGGCAACGTCTGGCGCCCCAAACCTTCCCAAGTCGCCCTGGAGTTGGGCCCCATCCCAGACCCCGAATGAACCTTTGTGCCGGGGGCCGTGCGGGGAAATGACGATCACGGCATCAGGTTGGGCGTGAATCACGTCGCGGGCCACCTGCCGCATCGCCGCGATGGTCGCGGCCACGTCGGAATAGCGGTTTCCGGCGAGGGCAGGGATGAGGACCGGAGCGTGTGGCATCAGCACGGCCAGACGGACGCCCGGATAGGATGGGGGAGGGGCGATGGTTTTCATGGCGAATCACCCTTAGGTGAGCAGGTGCGCGCAATTCCGCCTCCCTGAAATTGGCCACTGCCGCCCCGTCCTTGGCCTGCCGGTCTCCCCGGCGGCCGCAACGAATCAGCGCCAGGTGATCTCGCTGATGTCCAGGTGCCAGTCGCTGCCGTCGGTCACGCGGAGCAGGTTGGCCTCCTGCTTGTAGCGCACCTTGCCGAGGCTTACCGATGCCGGCAGGACGTTGATGATCACCTCGCCCGACACAGCCGAAACGATCCGCGTGCGGACGTCGGCCCGCCGGATGAACTGAAACGTCATCGAGTCCACCGCGAAGACATGGCCGGTCACCCGCACGACGCCGGCATCGTAGGCCTCCACCGTGCCGACAAAATGCCGGTGCGGATCATGTTCGAACAGCCGCCGATGGATGATGTGGACCTTCTCCCCCGGATTCAGAATCTCATGTTTCACCGCGGCGAGACTGGAGGAGCCGACGGGCCGAAGGAAGACCCGGTTTCAAGCCGCTGCGGGCACCAGCACCCGGCGGATCGTATCGGCGGCGTCGAACCGGGCGGCCGAAAACTCGACGGCGTGGCCGGCCGCCAGCGGCCGGTAGGTATGCGCGATTTCCGGGCTGATGAAGACCAGGTCGCCCACGGCGATTGGGATTTCGGCGCGTTGGCCGGAGCTGACCTCCTCGACGGTGAGTTCGACGCCCCCGGCCAGCAGGTAAAAAAACTCTGGCTTGCGGCGGTGATAATGGTTCCCCCGGAGCGAGCCGGGTTTCAATTCGATCCAGGCCAGATAGCGGATACCCTCGTCGGCGTCGTAAAGCTGGGCCAGTTCGCCCTGGGGCAAGGCCAGGCGTTTGAGCAGCGGCAGCTCGGGTTCCCCCGGGGTAACCAGAGGCAAGGGGGTCCGGGTCACTTTGCCACCGAGGAAAGAAGACGCGTTCACGGAACGAGGCTATGGCTTTCAGGGTCGCACCGATAGTTCACAGACGCCGTCGCGAACGGGGCGGCGGAAATCTCAACCGGATTTTTCCCGTTCGAAGTTCGCCTTCAGTTCCGCCGGGGTGACCTCGCCTTCCCAGCGGCTGATGACCACCGTCGCCACGCCGTTGCCGATGAGGTTGGTGATGGCGCGGCATTCGCTCATGAAACGGTCGATGCCCACCAGCAGCGCCAGCGAGGCCAGCGGGATCTTCGGCACGATGGCCAGCGTGGCGGCGAGCGTGACGAACCCGGCGCCGGTGACGCCGCTGGCGCCTTTCGACGAGATCATCGCGACCAGCAGCAGGGCCAGCTGGTCGCGGAGGTTGAGGGGCGTGTTGGTCGCCTGCGCGAGGAAGACCGCCGCCATCGCCATGTAGATGTTGGTGCCGTCGAGGTTGAAGCTGTAGCCGGTCGGCACCACGAGGCCGACGGTCGAGTTCGAGCAGCCGAGCCGGCGCAGCTTCTGGATCAGGCCGGGCAGCGCCGTTTCGGAGGAACTGGTGCCGAGCACCAGCAGCAGTTCGTCCCGGATGTGGACGAGGAAACGCCAGATTGAAAAGCCGCTGCCCGCCGCAATGAGCCCGAGCACCAGAAACACAAACACACCTGCCGTCGCGTAAAAGCCGGCCATCAGCTTCACGAGGTTGCCCAGGGCTCCGAGCCCATGTGCGCCCACCGTATAGGCCATCGCGCCAAACGCGCCGAGCGGGGCGAACTTCACGACGATCCGCATGATGCCGAAGAAGATTTCCGAGCCGCGCTCGATGACGTGCAGCACGGGCCCGCGGTAGGTGCCCAACCCGCTGATCGCGAAGGCCGTGAACACCGACACGAGCAGCACCTGGAGCAGGTCGCCGGTGACGAACGCGCTGAACAGCGTGCTGGGAATGATGTTCAGCAGGAACGCGACGAGGCCGAGGGAATGGGCCCGCTGCTCGTAGCTCTTGCCGACGGCCGCATCCAGCGTGGCCGGATCGATGTTCATTCCGGCGCCGGGTTTCAGGACATTGACCACCACGAGGCCGATGAGGAGCGCGAGGGTGGACACCACCTCAAAGTAGACCAGCGTCTTGAGGCCCACGCGGCCGAGCTTCTTCAGGTCGCTCATCGAGGCGACGCCGTGCACCACGGTGCAGAAGATGATCGGTGCGATCATCATCTTCACCAGCTTGATGAAGGCGTCTCCCAATGGCTGAAGCTGCTTGCCCACTCCGGGATAAAGCCATCCGATCAAGATGCCCAAGGCCACCGCCACCAGCACCTGCACGTAGAGGTGCCGATACCAGGCGCGGCGGGGAGCGGGGGAAGTCACGAGGGCAATTGGAGCCGAAGACGGCGCGCGGGAAAACTGGTTTCGGGAAAAATGGCGGAGCAGGGATGGCCCGCGAATCACGCGAAGCAGCCGGGGTTCTAGGACCCTGGATTGGCCCGGGGACGTGGCCTGGCGGCGACCGCTTCGACTTCGACCAGCCAAGCCGGGTCAACGAGCTGGGACACGAAGATGGCCGTCGAGGCGGGACGATGCGAGCCAAGGTGCTTCAGCCGGGCTGCCCGAACTGCGTCGCCGTCCTGCCCGGCCACCATGAAGGTGGTCAGCTTGACGATGCTGGTGGCATCGAGCCCATGCGCCTGCAACAGGGTGATGAGGTTGGCAAAGACCTGGTCGGCCTGTTCCCCGATGGTGGCAGGCGTGGAGCCATCAGGCCGGACGCCAAGCTGCCCCGAAAGGAAGATGAGTTCAGCGCCTTCGGGCACAGACACCGTGTGGCTGTAGAGGCCAAGCGGGGCATGCACCGCCGCGGGGTTGGTAAGGCTGATGGTCACTTCTTCTTCCATGTGAACTCTGGGAACTGGCGAGCGGTGCGAATGTCACGAAACTGCGCTTCTGAAAACGGACCCTCGACTGTTCCCGAGTGCGATTCCCCTTCCTCCTTCGAGGCAAGGTAGAACTCCGTGCGCCCGGACGTCCTGTCGATGCGCTCGACGAATACGAACTGCACAGTGCTGCCCGCCGCAACCACCTCAGCTCCGACGAGACCCAGTAGTCCAGGATTGTGATCGTAGCCGAGCTTTGTGGCGTTGAAGTCCGAGTCGGTCGCATACACCTTGAAGTGGCCGTCCTTCCAACTCACCTCCGCCGGCCGCCCGCATGAAACCGCGAGCACGCAAACAAGGGCAAGCAATGTGTGGGGCAAACGTGTCATGACTCCTCACGACCCAATCTCAGCAACCCGGTCCGCGAGGGGGTGCGCCTGCAACCAGAGCGCACCGGCCGGGTTCGCCTCAGCGCTCTGATTAGACCGCATCATTTCTGCTCTCTCCATTTTGGCTTCAGCATGTCGTCGGCCTTCTTGGCCCTAACGATCAACTCGTCGTAAGTCATCGGCCTACCATCGAGGTTCTCGACATACTTCTGAAAATACACCTTCGCTTCGCTCGTGTGCCCCATGTGGTCACAGATACCGCACAGGTGACCATACAGGGCGAGCCGCACAGTGCGGAAATTCAGGCTGCGATTTCCTCGGGCTTGATGCTTCGCAATGAGCCTTTCTTCCTCCAGCAGCGCGGCTTTTGCGGTATGCACATCTCCCGCTATGTAACCCTGAAAGATGGGACGCCACTCTCGACTCCAGTCCTCGTAGTTGGGTCTGCACGAGGTGAGGAAGACGGCCAAAACCAAAAAAATGAAACGGCGTGGCACGCGGTCTGACAAGCTGTTCAACTGCGATGTTCCACCTGAAGGCGGACTCCCAACGGGGCGCTTCCCAGCCCCTCGGGCATTCGCGCCATCCGCGTGATTCGCGGGCAGAACTCTTCCTCTCAGAAATCCGTGTTCGCCTTCTTCAGGTTGAGCTCCTTGATCCACGCATTGCGGTAGCGCACGTCGTGGCCCTCGGCCTGGAGCTTGAGTCCCTGCGGCGAGTCGGTGATGCCCTTGCCGCCGTCGTTGCCGCCGTCCACGCCGGAGTTGGGTCCGCCCCAGACCTGCTGGATCGAGACGTTGTGGTGAACCTTTTCGCCGTTGAAATACATCGTGACGAGCGCCTTCTCCACCAGCTTGCCGTCCTTGAAGCGCGCCGCGCGGAAGTTGATGTCGTAGGCGTTCCATTTGCCGAGCCCGGCGAACTTGTCGTAGGGCGAATCGGTCTCGTTGATCACCGCGCCCATGCCGTGCTTGGTCTTGTCGCCTTCCTGGATCTGGATCTCGTAGCGGTTCTGCAGATACACGCCGCTGTTGCCGCGCGGGTTCATCACGCAGAACTCGATGTGCAGCCGGAAGTCGCGATAGGCCTGCTGGGTGACGATGTCGGCAGCGCCGTATTTGCCGCCGGCCGCCGCGGGATCGTCGGTCATCACGCAGGTTTTCCCGGCGTCCACCGGATCATCGACGATCTGCCACTTGATGGGCAGCGACGAGGCGAAGCGCGGTCCCTGCCAGTAGGTCCATTGCTCGTCGAGCGTCTTGCGGGTGCCGTCGAGGATGACCTTGCCGCCGCGGACGGGTTTGGCCCCGAGACCGATGTGTTTGTCGGCGGCGATGGCGGAGAGGGCAAACGCGGCGGAAGTGGCGGTGAGCAGCAGGCGAAATGACGTGGCGTTCATGGTGAGGAGGAAATGTGGGCGCACCCTGCCACGCCGAAGCGCCGGGAGTAAACCACGGCGTGCGGGCGCAGAACCCCGTCGGGTGCAATTATTGAGGCCCGGTCAAATGGGGTGACCCCGATTTGGCGGTCACCTCCGGCTTCGTGCCTCAGCGCCGGAGGCGCGGCAGAACGTAGCCCCGGGCGTCAGCCCGGGGTTTCCGGCCCAACTGGCTGAGCCCCGGCGGGGCGGCAGAGCCCGGTGGTTCAGTCTGATTCCAGAGTTTCTGTCGCCCCTGTCGG
>JAYUSF010000171.1:0-16921 GCA_043755815.1 Verrucomicrobiota bacterium | reverse complement strand
AAACCGCAGGCTGGCAGCCGGCGCTACGGGAACTGAAGCCGATCGTTTGTGGGGCGGTCAGCGGCATCGAAGCGAGCGTGAGAGCGTTCATTGTGGGGGAAGTTTCCATTCGCGATTTATCTTTTGTCATTCCATCACCACGTCATCTCTGCAGTGAACTCGTCCGGCGCGGTCACCGGCACGCGGAGTTCGTTGCCGACGATCTTCGGTTCGCCCGCACCGCGGAGGCGGACCTTGAGTTTGCCGTCCACGTTAAACGTCCCGTCGCCGAGGGGCTTGATCTCACCAACGGCGGCGCGGAACCAGAGCGGGCCGCTGCCGGTCAGCTTGAAGGACCGGATGAAGGTCATGTCCACCTCTCCGGCCTTGGGCTGCGGGAATTCCTCGATGGTCACGCCGCCCACACGGTAGCGGAAGGTCGGCTGCTGCTTCGCATCGAGCCGGTAGCCGAGGAAGCGGTTGGGACCGGAAAGGCGGTCCGGCGCCGTAGGCCAGGGGGCATTGGCCTCGGCGAGCGCGGCGAAGCCAGGGCCGGCGGGGAGCTTGATGATGTGATCGCCGAGCGGCGGTTCGTTGCCGGTGCCGCGGTCGGTGCTGTGGCGCGACATGTCGATGAAGCTGCCCTGCCAGAGCAGCGCGAGCCGGAGTTCGTTGGCGTCGAAGGCGAGGTTTGCCTTCTCCGGATACCCGACGCCGATCGCCCGCGAACCGGCGCCTTCGATGAAGTGGCGGTAGATGACGGCTTCCGTGTCGGCGACGATTTCCTTGCGCCCGCGAACCAGCCCCGAAGGCACTTCCGCTTTGGCACCCTCGTTGAGCCAGGCCCAGATCGCCTTAATCTGCGCGTCGGTGTTGCCGCCCAGGATGGCGGTGTTCACCGCCCTGCCTTCGGGCCAAAAGGTCGGCATGCGTGTGCCCGGGCGCAGTCCGGCCGGATCAGGCAGGTAGCGGCGGAACCAATCCCAGGTGACGCGGCCGGCCATCTGGTCGAGCGCCAGCGCGGGAATGCCCATTGATCCGTAAGTGGTGAACGTGTGGCAGGCGATGCAGCTCAGGCCGTCGCGGCCGACGAGCTTCCAGCCGAACTTGGCGTCACGGTCGGTGATGGCGGGCTCCGGCTGGGAGTCGTCGAACTGGTCGGCGATGGGGAGGTCGGCGGCCAGCTTCGCGGCGTGCGCCGCGCCAAAGTGCGGCATCCGCGTGGCCATGTAGGGACGCACCTTCGGGCCTTCGGCAATGACCTTGGTGAGCCAGGCCGGCTTGAGCTTCATGCCCACGAGGCTGAGATGCGGCGGCACGCGGCCTTCATCGCCGAGATCCGCTTCGCCGTTCATCTTGAACCAGTCGGAGCGTCCGCTCTCGAACGGGCCGCCGATTCCTTCCCGCGAATGGCAGGCGTAGCAGTTCAGCCGCGTCATCGTCTGCGCGACCCGGAGTCCGGGCGTCACCGGTTCGCTTAACTTGGCGACGGCGGCGACCGTCTTTCGTAGCGCGGCACGTTGAGCGGCGCTCAGGTCGAACTTCGGTGCGTTCGCCGGCACGGTGTCGGCCAGACAGCCCGCGGAACTGCGCGTGGCGAGTTCCAGCAGCGGCTTGGCCGGGATGGCGGCAAGGTTCTCCACCGAATGGCAGGCGACACAGTTCAGGGATGGCGACGCAAACAGTTCACGGCCTTTCTTCGCCTTTGCCGGGTCCACGGTAAACTCGGTGTGGCCGAGCGGGAGCATCGGCTGGGCGAAGTGCTTGAACGCCGCCGCCGGGATGGGTCGCCGGGTCAACTCGGGACCCGCCCAGCGCAGGTTGAGTTCGTGGCCGCCGCCGCCTTGGAAGAAGAGCAGCGTGAAGCTGTGCGGGCCGGCCTTGAGGTTGGCCTTGCCGGATTTCTCCGCCGGAGCATGGGTGCCGTCGTTGTTGATCAGGCGCTGGCCGTCGAGGTGGAGCTGCGAACCGTCGTCGGAATTGAGCCAGAAGGTGTATTCCCCGTCGGCCGGAACCTCGAGCACGCCGGTGAAACGCACGCCGAAGTCGTTGCCCCGCTTCGCCATCTTCGTGTTGATGCCTTCGGTCACGCCGGAAAGGACGGGGGCCTTTTTTTCGAGGTCGCCACAACTGTTGATGCCGTCCTCGAAGTAGTCGAATTGCAGCCCATTGACGGCGGCCGGCTTGGCTTTCGTGGCTTCGGCGATCTGTTCGCGGAGGAGGTAAGTCGCGACGCTGATGGCCTCCGATTCGCTGAGTCCGGAACCCGGCATGCGGCCGCCCGGACGGTGCTTCAGCGGGTCGCGAAGGAAGCGGACCAATTCGCCGGCCGGATACTTCTCGGCGAGCTTGCCGAGCGGGATCGACTTGGCGACTGCGCGGGCGAAGGCGTCGTCCGGGACATCGGCGCGCGGCTCCAGCGGGGCATGGCAGGCGACGCAGCCCAGTTCGTGATACAGCGCTTTGCCGGCTTCCGCGCGGGCAGGGTCGGCGCTGACGCCGGCGGCCGGGCCGGCGGGCGCGATCGACACAAGATAGTGGGTGAGGGCCTCAACGGACTCGGCGCGTTGGGCGGCGGGAATCGCATGCAGCGAGTGCGGCATGCCGGTGCCGGGCTTGTTGGCGATAGGATCGGCCAACCATTGGTTCAGCCACTGAGGGCTCAGGCGCAGCCCGTCGGCACCGAGCTTGGGTCCACCGCGGGAGTTCAGCCGGCCGTGGACCTCGGAAGCCGTGGTGTGGCAGGCCACGCAGTTGAGTTCGCCGAGGAGGATTTCGCCCTCGTCCACGTCCTTTGCGAGCGGAGACGGCTGGAGAAATCCCTCGGCGTGGGCGGCACTGGTGAGGCAGAGCCCGGTCCAAAGGGCGAATGGCAGCAGGCGGTTCCAAGGCATGAGCTCGCGCGGACGAAGTGGCATGGGCCGATTATTCAATTGCGACCGGCATCAGCGCAATCTTTGGAATGTTACGGGCCGAAAAATTGTCCGTTGAACTCAGTTTGGACGTGCGCTTGGCTTGCCACCTCCACGGTCCTGCCTACGCTGCCGCCAACGACATTCCCGCCAATTCTGATGCCCATGAACACCGAGGAGCAGATCGCCCAATTCCGCGAAACTTACGCCGCCGTCCGCGCCGAGATTGGCAAGGTCATGGTCGGCCAGGACGAAATCGTCGAAGGCACCCTCACGGCCATCCTCGGCGGCGGCCATGTGCTGCTCGAAGGCGTGCCCGGCCTGGGCAAGACGCTGCTGGTGCGCACGCTGAGCGAAGTGCTCGAACTTACCTTCAGCCGCATCCAGTTCACGCCGGACCTCATGCCGGCCGACATCCTGGGCACCAATCTGGTCATGGAAGGCGCCGATGGGCGGCGGGCGTTCGAATTCCAGAAGGGGCCCGTGTTCGCCCACATCGTCCTGGCCGACGAGATCAACCGCGCCACGCCCAAGACGCAGTCCGCCATGCTCGAGGCGATGCAGGAAAAGCAGGTCACCGCCGGCGGCGCCAACCGGCCGCTGCCCAAGCCGTTCTTCGTGCTCGCGACGCAGAATCCGATCGATCAGGAAGGCACCTACCCGTTGCCTGAGGCGCAGCTCGACCGATTCTTTTTCAAGCTCGTCGTGGGCTATCCGACCCGCGACGAACTGACCGAGGTCATCAACCGCACGACCGAAGGCGAAAAAGTGGTGCCCAGCAAGATCCTCGACGGGGAAGGGCTGAGCGCGCTCCAGAAGCTGGTCCGCGAGGTGCCCATCGCGACGCACGTGAAGGACTACGCCGTGCGGCTGGTGCTCGCGACGCATCCGAAGACCGACACCGCGGCGCCGATCACGAACCAATACCTGCGCTTTGGCAGCAGCCCGCGCGGCGCCCAGGTGCTGATTCTGGCCGGCAAGGTCCGGGCGCTGACGCAGGGCCGTTTCAACGTCAGCTTCGACGACATCGCCGCCGTGGCGACGGCGGCGATGCGGCACCGGCTCATTCCCAACTTCGAGGCCGAAGCCGAAGCCGTGACCACCGACCTGATCATCGCGCAGATACTCAAGGACGTGCCCCGGGATGCATCGGTGATTGTGTGAATGTGATCGCGATCCCGCCCAAGTATGCGGTGGCGGAGGCCCTGGGCTTCCTGAAGGGCAAGAGCGCCCTCCACCTCGCCCGCACGAATGCGGGCTGCCGGCGGAACTTCGTTGGGCTGCACTTCTGGGCCCGGGGCAACCTGGTGCCCACGGTGGGCAAGGACGAAGCGACGGTGCGGAAATACATCCAAGAGCCGGAACGGGAGGACCAGCGACTGGATCAACTGGAAATGTTCCGCGGGCAAGGGCCGGTTTGACCGGCTCCAATCATTGACCCTCCTTGGGCGCCTTGGGTAAGTGGCCGGGGCCCAGAAGACCCAAACCGCCGCCTCGTCGGATGAATTGCAACGGGGAACGGCCCGCGGGTGCCGCCGGTGGGATGCCGGACCGGCTTAGGGCTTGTTCGCCGGGGTTTCCTTGGCGGAGGCGCCGCCAGCGGAGACGCCGTGGCGCTCGCGCTCACGGAACTTCTTCTCCCGCTCCCGTTCCATGGCCTCGAATCTTTCTTGCTGCTCGGGGGTCAGGATCGCCGAAATGCGCTCGCGTCCCTTCCGCATCGAGTCATGGACCCGGGCCATGTTCTCGCGCCGGCAGGCGCCGAAGTCGTCCATGTTCGACTGGATGATCGGCTCCAGTTGGCGTTGCTGATCGGCAGAAAGGTCCAAGTCGCGCGAAAGCCCCTGGAAAATCTTTTGCTTCATGCCCGCGGGGTCGAATTTGGGCGGCTTGGGCCGCCGGTCAGCCGAATAGCCGATCGCCAATCCGGCGGCACCCCCCACCAGAAAAGTGGCCACCAAGTAGGTCAGCGCGGCTTTGCGGGTGAGCAGGCTCATCGGGCCAGGGCGAGGGTGATGACGTCGGCGGAAAGGGCAAAATCTTCCATCGCGAGACCGCTGTTCGTCTGGTTCAAATTGAACCAGCACAGCACCGAGACGAGCGCCGCGACGCCGCAGGCGCAGGCCAGTCCCCGGCGGAACAGCGCCACGATGGAGGCCAGTTCCGAATCCGGTTCACCGCGCCGCCACGCCGCCAGAACGCGGGCCTCGACGGCGAAGGGCAGGGGCGTGAGCGCCGGGGCCGGGGCCGCGGCGGCGGATTTCAGCAGCCGGGCCAGTTGATCGTTCACGGAATTCATGGGCGAACCTCCTTCAGCAATTGTTCCAAATGTTTCTTCATCTTTTGACGGGCGCGGAAGGCCCGAACTTTGACCAGCGGGAGGCTCCAGCCGGTGACGCCCCGGACTTCTTGGACGCTCCGCCCTTCAAGGTGCAGCAACGTGATTACCAATCGGTCCTCGGGATTCAGCTTGGCAAGCATCTTCTCCACCAGTTCGCGCGAGGCGACATTCTGTTCCGCCGGCAGGTCCGCGGCGTTGGCGGCGAGATTCAGCAGCACGGCTTCCTCGTCTTCCGACATGTCGGCATGGCGAATCTCGGGCCGGACCTTTTCGCGGCTGATTTCGTTCAGACACGTGTTGACCGCGACCCGTGACACCCAGTGTTCCAGCGGCACTTCGCCGCGGAACTGGTCCAGCCTGGTGAAAACCTTTATGTAAACGGCCTGCATCAAATCTTCCTCGCCGGTGCGCCGCGGCAGATGGGACCGGACAATTTTCGTTACCAGCGGCGTGAGGTGCACAATCAGGGCGCGGGCGGCTTCTTCGTCGCCCGCGCGCACCCGTGTCAGACACGCCGCCACGTCCAGCCCTGGCTCATCCATGCTTGTAGCGCCAGTATTTCCCGAAGTTCAGACCGCTGGCAACCGCGCCGGTTACGTGGAACTGTGCCGGCATTGAACTGTCCAACCTCCGAATTGTCCCTACTTCCGGTTTGCTCCCGCTCAGGTCCGACGCGTAGAAAGCCCCGCCAGCAACGTCACCCATGAAGCCCCGCCTGCACTTCCTCTCCTGCACCCGCCTCTGGGTATCCCTGCTGGTTACGCTGCTCATCGTTCCGCCCGCCGAGGCGAAGATCCAGTTCGACGTCTTTGCCGGCTACGGGGACGCCAGCACCGGCCATGTCCGGACGGGCGGCTGGTTTCCCATCGGCTTCGAGGTGATGAACGACGGGCCGAGCTTCGACGCCGTGATCGAGGTCTCGTCCGGCCAATTATCGGGCCAGACGCTGCGGGTGCCGGTGGAACTGCCCACCAACACGCGCAAACGCCTGGTCATCCCGGCCTTCTCGACGGCGAGTTCGGTGCTCATGCTGGAAGGCCGTCTGCTTGACTCCGGTGGCAAGATCCGCGCCGAGTCCTCCCAACTCCGCCTCAACATCGCCGCCTGGGAGATGCCGATGCTCGGAGCCATTCCCGCCACCCATGCGGGCCTGCCGGCGTTGCCGACCGACCGGAACCGCCGGCAGGATTTCCAGCCGGTCGTCGCCCGGATGCAGCCGGAGTTTCTGCCGGACAATCCCATCGCCTTGGAGGGGCTCAATGCCATCTACCTCAACTCGCAACGCGCCTTGGAACTCAAGGAGCCGCAGGCCAGTGCCCTGCTCGCCTGGGTCTTTTCCGGCGGGCACCTGATCGTCGCGGTGGATCAGCCCGGCGATTTCAGTTCCGCGCCCTGGCTGCGCGGAATCCTCCCGGGCGAACCCGGCACGCTCGCCAACCGGTCTGTTGGTGAGGTCTTGTCGCGCTGGACCACAACGGGAGACTTCCGGCCGCGGCATGGCTTCGAACCCCCAACGAGCGGCATTGAGACCCATCAAAGCGGCCGGAGCCGGAACGACGTCACCGACGATGATGACACCCGTGACCCCTACCGCCAGCTGGCGCTCGACAATGGGTTCAACGCCGCCGAGCAGCCGGTGCTGGCACTCCGGAACCGCGATGGACGGGTCACCGTCGGCGAGAACGGAGTTCCACTCGCCCTCACGGCGAACCGGGGCCGCGGACTCGTCACCCTGCTCGCGATCAACCCGGAACGGGAGCCGTTCAAGTCGTGGAAGCTGCGGCCGTGGTTTTTCGCCAAGCTGATCGGCGTGTCGCCGGCGCTTCTCCGCAACGATGACCTGAACCTGTGGGGCGGCCGCGGTTTGGATTCGGTCTTTGGCGCGATGATTGAGACGAAGCAGATCCGCAAACTGCCCGTCGGCTTCCTGCTGCTGCTGCTCCTGGTTTACCTCGTGGTCATCGGTCCGTTCGACCGCTGGTGGCTCAAGAAGATCAACCGACCGATGCTGACCTGGATCACGTTTCCGGGTTACGTCGCCCTCTTTTCACTGCTGATTTACTTCATCGGTTTCAAACTCCGCTCCGGTCAGCGCGAATGGAACGAACTCCACGTGGTGGACGTGATTCCGCAGGGCAGCAGCGGACAGGTCGCGCTGCGGGGGCACTCGTTCGCCAGCATCTATTCGCCGGCCAACGAGTCCTATCGCATGGCTACCAAGACGCCGCTGGCGGCCGTCCGCGCGGAATTTGGCAACGTGGTGGGCGCTTCCATCGACAGCGGCCGGGTCGCGGTGAGGTTGAAGCCCACGGGCGTGGAGGCCGACATCTTCGTCCCGGTGTGGACCAGCCAGCTGAATGTCGCCGAGTGGCTCGACTTTGACACCCCGCCCATCACCGCGGTGAGCCAGCCTGACGGCAAGCCTTCCGTGGTCCGGATCTCCAATCAGGCGAAAACGCGGTTCAGCGCCCTCTGGGTGGTGGACAACGGGGGGTATCTCCACCGCTTTGGCGAATTGGCGGCCGGAGCCTCGGTGGAGCATGCGCTGCAACGCGGACCGGGAGTCCTCCCGGTTCAGACCGTTGCCGCCGAGCGAAACGGCGAATTTCAGGTCGCGGTCTCGCGACGGGATTCCGCTTTTGGCAGCAACGAGCGCGCCCATATCGACGATTGGCCGGGTGCCTCCGTCGCCGCGTCGTTCGGGTCTTACCTCTCGCTCAACAATGGCGAATCGCGCGACTTTGTCTGGCCCAACGGACTCGACCTGACCGGCGTCGTCCGCCGCGGAGACATCGTGGTGTTGGCCTGGATGGAGAATGCCTCGCTGATCGCCCCGCTGAACCAATTTGAAGTCACCCACCAGAAGCAGGGCACGCTGCTGCGCCTGGTGATTCCCGCCCGCTGAATCGAGCCGCCGCCCCAATTCGAAATTCGAACTTCGTCCCCCGATACGTCCATGACTCCTCCCGCCCTTCCCGCCGTGCAGACCCGTGACCTGAGCCGCGTCTACGGCAACATGGTTGCGCTGAGCTCCCTCAACCTCACGGTGGAGAAGGGGGACCTCTTCGGCTTCATCGGCTCCAACGGCGCCGGCAAGACCACCACGCTGCGCATCCTCGCGACTTTCCTCACCCCGTCCAGCGGCACGGCTGAAGTGCTCGGGCATGATGTCGTCCGCGATGCCGACCGGGTGCGCCACCTGATCGGCTACATGCCCGACTTTTTCGGCGTCTACAAGGACATGGAGGTGACCGAATACCTCGATTTCTTCGGCGCCTGCTACAAGATCCCCGCCTCCCAGCGCGAGAAGACCATCACCGACGTGCTGGAACTCGTCGGCCTCAGCGAGAAGCAGGGCTCGCTCATCGGCGCCCTCAGCCGCGGCATGCAGCAGCGCCTCGGGCTCGCCCGGGTATTGATCCACGACCCGCAGCTCCTCCTGCTCGACGAACCGGCGTCCGGTCTCGATCCCCGCGCCCGCATCGAGATGATGGCGATCCTCCAAGAGCTCCAGCGGATGGGTAAGACGATCATCATTTCGTCGCACATCCTTTCCGAGCTCCAGACGCTCTGTAACCGCTGCTGCATCATCGAAAAGGGCAAGCTTATCTACAGCGGCCCGATCAAGGGCGTAAAGGCGGAAGTCAACGAGGCCCGCGCCTGGTGGGTCCGTGTGGCCGGCATCCATACCACTGCGCAGGAACTGCTCGCCGCCCGTCCCGAGGTGGCCCGGGTCGAGTTGGTGGACGAGCGCCTGAAGATCACCTTTGCCGACCCGGACGCCGACGGCAGCTTCATCGCCGACACCCTCGTTCCCGCCGGCGTGAAACTCATCGAGCTTCGCGAAGATGAAATCGGCCTCGAGGAAGTGTTCCTCAGGGTGACCAAGGGCGAGACGCAGTAGCCCGGAGCGCGGCTCTCTGAGCCGCGAGTTGGACCTTTCGAATCAGCTCCGACTTCCCGAATGCAACCCTCCAAGCCGAACCCCGCCGCCGAAGTCATCCGCCGCCAGCGGATGAATCGCGGCGACGTTCCGCCGGGGGTGCGATTCTCCGAGTCGCCAGTGGCAGGCTCAAATTCATTCCCCGGCTGGCACGAACGCGGTTACTTGCCGCACTACGACGCCCCGGGCGAGCTCCAGTTTGTCACCTGGCGGCAGTCGGATTCGTTGCCCGCCCAAGTTCTGGGCGAAATGCACGCCCTCGCCGCCTCCGGGCGTGAACGCCAGAGTCGGGTCTTGGCCGAACGTTCGCTGGATGCGGGCTTCGGTTCCTGCCGGCTAAGGGATCCAGATGCTGCCCGGGTGGTAGAGACGTCTTTGCGGCATTTCGACGGCACCCGATACCGGCTCTGCGCCTGGTGCGTGATGCCGAACCACGTCCATGTGCTGTTCGAAACCTTCACCACACCCATGCGGGAACTGGTGGAATCCTGGAAGAAGTTCACGGCGTTGCGGCTCAACCGGGCCGCCGGGATCGAAGGTGCCTTCTGGCAGGCAGACTATTGGGACACCTTCATCCGCGACGAGGCGCACTTCTGGCGGACCATCCGCTATGTCGAAGACAACCCGGTCAGAGGCGGTCTAGTCCGCCAGCCAGACGAATGGCCGTGGTCCTCCGCCCATCTGCAATGGCGCTGGACTGACGCGCCAGGAACCAGTCGATGGCATGGAGCCCGACTCAATGGACCTCCAATCCAATGAATCCCTCCGACTCGCGCCCGCTTCCGACCAATGGCTTCGGCTTGGCGACAGCCATTGGCGGACGCCGAATGGCGGCGGGAGCGCGACTCTCCGAGTCGCCAGTGGTGCGCAATCCATTTGGAAGCTTGCCCAACGCGGCTCAGAGAGCCGCGCTCCCGGTCTCTGCCGTCATCATGCCCCGCGGCGGGTCGGGGTTGTCCGCTGGATTCGATCGGTCAACGTCCCGGCCGAAAGAGCCATGCCCGCCATGAACGCCGTTCTCCAACGTGAGCTGGTGGTGCAGGCGCGGCTGAAACGGACCTACGGGTTGCGCTTCCTCACCGGCCTCATCCTGGCGCTGGTGCTGGGGGTCCAGCTTGCCTCTTGGGGAAACCTCGCGATGGCGATGGGCCTGTGGCGAACGGCTCCGACCGGCCCCGAACTCTTTGCCTCGGTTCACACCTTCATCAGCCTCGTGCTGCTCTTTACCGCGCCGCTGATCGCGGCCGATAGCATCGCGCGCGAACGGCGCGAAGGCACCCTCGGCTTGCTGGCGCTGACCCCGCTGCGCCCGTTTGAGATCGTGCTCGGGAAGGTGGGTGCCCACGTCATCCGCCTGTTCTCGCTTTGGCTCGTGAGCGTGCCGGTGCTGATGATTCCCGTGCTCATGGGCGGCGTGAACTGGGTGGACGTGAAGTGCGCTCTCGGAGTTGAACTCACGGTCCTATGCAGTGGGCTCGGTGCCGGGCTGATTGCCACCAGCCTCGCCCAGCGCTGGTCCAGCGCCGCGGTGCTTGCCCTCGTGCTGACGCTGCTGTTCGGTCAGCTCATTGCCTCGGGTTCGGGCCTGGCCACGGCCTTTGTCACGTCGGGCCCACCTGGCATCGGCCTGCTGCCCAACGGAGGCGGCATGCTGCCAAGCGGAGGGCGTGACTGGCTGATCTGGAGTTCCCTTCTCCCCTGGATTGCGGCAACTGGAATGGTCGGGGGCGGCTTTGGTCCGATGCTGTCGAACAGTGGAAGATGGATGGCGAACGTGGTGGACTTGGTGCTGCTCGGAGCCTTGGCGACGAGTGTCCTGATCTTGCTGCTGTCGGTCGTCCTCGCCGGTTGGCGGGTGAAACGCGTGCTCCGGATCGAAGCCGCCGGCATCGCCGCCCTGCGGAACGGGTCGGACTCCCGGCAAGGAGCGGGCCGGTTGCCGGGCCTGCGGGACCTTCGGCGCCGACGCTGGCTCGCGACCAACCCGGCCCGCTGGCTCTTCGCCTACGCGAAGTATGCGGGCTCGATCCGCTGGGGTTGGGGGGCCTTGGTCTTCGGCAGCGGGCTCCTGGCGGTGTTGGCGGGACAGCTTCACGCCGGCACCGATTGGAGCGTGATCGTGGCGCTGCAGCCACTGGTGCTCGCGGTTGGCGCCAGCCTCGCCGCCGCCGCCAGTTTCCGGCGTGAGATCGAGGAAGGGACCCTCGAACTGTTGCTTGTCACCGGCCTGCCGGCCCGCCAGTTGGTCAGCGGCCGGGTCGCGCAGCTCTGGGCCGACTCGGCCCCGGCCGTGGGGTTGAGCGGAATTTTGCTGGGAGTGGTGCTCATCGGTGGGAGCGCCAATGGCTTTCAAGGGGATGCCCTGGTCCTCTGGCTCTGCGGGGCGGTGTCGGTGTTCGGGGCGGTGCCCATCGGCGTGCGTTACGCGGTGCGCCGGCTCAACCCGCTGCACGGCTGGTTCTGGACGGTGCTCACCACGGGCTTCCCGCCGCTGCTGATCGGGGGCGCGACGGCGACGATGTTCTGGGGCATCCGCCGCGGCGGCGACATGAGCGACGCCATCAGCCTGCTCGCCTATTTGCTGGGGTTTGCCGCCACCCAGTTCGCACTCGCGCGGACCTGGTTTTGGCTTTCGGCCAATGACCTCCACACCCGGCTCTTCATGCTGAAGCCGTTTCAACGTCAACCGAGGTAACTGCCGGATGTGGTCCATCATCCAGCGTGAACTCCGGGAACAGTCCCGTCAGGCGGCCAGTTACTGGCTGCGTCTGCTGGGGGCCGTGGTGCTGCTCGCGCTGTTCTGGCTGGTGTGGCGTTCGGACATCGCCCGGAGCATCCCCAACGGACGCGGTTACTTTGTTGGCCTAAATCGGCTGCTGTTCTTCACGATCTGGCTGGTGGGACCGGTGCTCACCGCGGACTGCCTCAGCCGCGAAAAACGCGAAGGCACGCTGGGCCTCCTGTTCCTCACGCCGCTGCGGGCGATCGACGTGGTGCTGGGCAAGAGTTTCGTCAACGCGCTCCGGGCGTTCTCCGTGCTGCTGGCCACAGCGCCGGTGCTGGTCATTCCCGTGCTCATGGGCGGCCTGAACTGGCCGGATGCGGTGCGGATGCTGTTCCTGCATTGCGCCGCCCTGGGCCTGGCGCTCGCTTCCGGCCTGGTCGCGTCGTCCTGCACTTCACGCTGGCTCCGGGCGCGGCTGCTTTCGTTTGTGCTCGCGGTAGTCGCGGGCACCGTCTTTCTGCTGCTGCACACGGGCCTGTCTTCCGTCGCGGTCTGGCAGGCGGCGCCCGCGATCAACTCGCCGCTGACGCTGCCCCAGATCTTCGGTCACCAGTTCGAGACGGTCTGGTTCCGCGTCGGGCTCACGATCCGGAGTCCGGCCTATTTCTGGCGCGATTTTTCAGTGGGTTCTGGTGGTTGGCATTCGGTTCGTCTGGCCGCAATTGTCTTGGGGGCCTCGTTGGTGCTCGTGCTCGGCGCCATCCTCGTCGCCACCCGGGCGGTGAAGCGGACCTGGCAGGCCGAACCGCTCCCGCCGGTCTGGCAGCGGCGCCTCCGCTTCTTCACCGATGTGCGGGTCTCGAAGCAATGGTTCCGCCGGCGCATGAGCCGACGGCTCGACTTCAATCCCGTGTGGTGGCGGCACTCCTCCACGTGGTCGGCGCGGGTGACGATGTGGGGCTGGCTCGGGCTCACGATGATCCTATTGACGGCGGCGTTCACCGGTCTCGGAACGGCGGGGACCAAGGCCAACTGGCTGCTCGAACAACTGCTGCTCGTGGGCGTGGCCTTCAGCGCGAGCGCCAGCTTTCGGCAGGAACGTGACTCCGGCGCGATGGAACTGCTCCTGGTCACGGGACTGGAACCGGCCCGAATGCTCCAAGGGCGTTTGCTGGCGCTCGTGGCGCAGTTCGGTCCCGCCGCAGTGCTCGTGTGGGGCTTACCCGTGATCCAGGCCCTGATCGGCTGGGACGCCTCGGCCACCGAAGGTCTCTGGGGCCTGCTGTGGATGCTGCCGACGGCCATGTTGGGCATCACGCTGTCCTTGTCACGGGTCACGTTTCTCACGGCCTTTCTGCTCACCGCCGGCGCGCATTATCTGCCGCCGGTTATCCGGTTGGTGCTCGCATGGCTGTATGGACCTGCATTGGCGGCTCACCCCCCCTTCTGGTCGGATTCCTCCGGCGGCGCCCAATTCGTCTTTGAGCTGCTTCTGGCGGCGCTTGTGGTTTGGCGGAGTTGGCGCAAAGCGGTGCGATGTCTCGCCGAAAGGACGTTCCTCTTGCCCACGAAAAAGCTCCAACCCGGCGGCCCGCCCGCTCCGGCGGTGACGCTTCCCGCCAAACCATGACCCTGCTTCCCGTCGTTGCCCGTGAACTGCGCGTCGCCTCGCGACGGGCGAGCAGCTATTGGGGCCGGGCCCTGGCGGCGCTGGTGGCCATCGGGGTGTTCGCGTGGATGTTTCTGCTCGAACGGGGTTCCTCGGGCACGCAGATGGGGCAGGTTCTCTTCGCGGTCATCTCCACACTGGCCTACCTGTTCGCCGCGTTCGCCGGAGTTCTGTTCAGTGCCGACAGCATCAGCAGCGAACGCCGCGAGGGAACCCTGGGCCTGCTGTTCCTCACCGATCTGCGCGGGCTGGACATAGCGCTGGGAAAGCTCACGGCGTCTTCCCTCGCGGCGATCTACGGTTTGCTGGCAATTCTGCCAGTCCTGGGCCTCTGTCTGCTCCTGGGCGGCGTTACCGGAGCGGAATACGGCCGCGTGATCCTGGTGCTCGTCAGCGTGCTGCTCACGTCGTTGGCGCTGGGGTTGCTGGCCTCGACCCTGGCCAATGACCCGATGCGGGCGGCGGTCACGGCGCTCGCCCTGATCCTGCTCTGGCAGCTTGGAGGTCCTGCTGCGGGTGCGCTCGCCAGCGTGGTGCTCGCCCGTTTCGGCTGGGAGACTGCCGCGATTAACACCGTGTTCGCCGGTTGGGAATGGGTCACTCCGATCACCGCCCTGACCGGCGCCCATGCCGATGGCTACAGACAGAACGCGCCGGCCTTTCGTTACGCCCTGGCCTGTTGCGCCGTCATCGGCTTCTTCGCCGTGGGCCTCGCCAGCTTCCGCCTGCCGCACCTCTGGCAAATCTCGGCGAGCGGAACGCGGCGGAGCTGGGCCGGCCGGTTGAAGCACGTGCGCTTCCGTTCACCGGAGGACTGGGTGCGCTTCCGGGCGCGGTTGCTTGAACTGCATCCGGTGGTCTGGCTCAGCGGCCGGCACTGGCTGCGAAATGGCTTGGTGTGGGCGTGCCTTGGAGGCGCCGCGCTGGGCTATGCGCTGTTGGCGGCGATTTCAGGCGGCGACGACTGGTGGCAGGGTGGGCTGATCTGGGCGCTTACGTTTCCCGTGCATGCCTTCCTGAAATGTTGGGCGGCCTTGGAAGCCCCGCGACAATTCTTCGGCGATCGCCGCAGCGGCGCGTTGGAGCTGCTGCTGACCACCCCGGTGACCGTCCCGGAACTCGTCCGGGGGCGAATGGTGGCGCTCAGGCGACAGTTCTTCGGGCCGGCTTTGGCAGTCGTTGCCGTTGAAGTAATCGTGGGACTGCGGCTTCTCGCCGAACATCCGAACGACCGCGACACTCCGGTTTGGCTGCTGTTGGGTTTCATCCATGTCACCGCGCTGTTCTTCGATCTTTGGACGATTGGCTGGGTCGGCAACTGGCTGGGGCTTTCTGCCACCGGCGGCCGTAGCACGCTGCACGTCGTGCTGCGGGTGCTCCTCTTGCCTTGGACGGCATTTGTCTTGGGAACGCCACTGGCATCCTTTCTCGTTGCCGGGACGAATTCAGGATCCGTCAATTGGGCAGTCGTGATCCTGCTCGCGTGGCTGGCCCTCACCACGGCGAACAATCTGTTCTGGCACTCCCGCGCGCGGCGCGGACTGCTTGGACACTTTCGAGAAACCGCCAGCGGCCAGCTTCGGCGCACCGCCAAGTCCCGGAGCTGATCCGCTTCTGGTTCGTCAGGAAGGCGGTGCTTGAAAGGAGGACGAACCGGGAACGGATCCTTTGCCGGCCGATTGGGCGGGCTCAATCCGGCGAGGATCGACAAACCCCACCTCTACCCCCAATTCTCCTGCCCAGCCTGAGTCTTTCTCGTGCGCGCTCTTCCGATATTCCCGCGATCCGAGGGTGGACGTCGCCGTGCCCTTTGCAGTCGGGATGCCACGGCGCTGCTCACCTTCGCGGCGATTTTCCTGCTCTGGTTGGGCTGCGTTGTCCCTGTGTCCCAGGCCGCCGGCACCGCGGCCGAACATTTCATCACCCAAACTTGGCAGGTGACGGAAGGGTTGCCGGACAACAATGCGACCTCGGTGGTGCAGACGCCAGACGGTTACCTGTGGGTGGGCACCCAGGGAGGATTGGCCCGCTTCGACGGGGTCCGTTTCGAAATCTTTGACGGCAATACGCCGGGTTTGGAGGGACGGCAGATTCAGAAGCTCTTCGTGGATATGCAGGGCGGCCTCTGGATCTCCTTGGCAACTGGACAACTCGCCCGCCATGCGGCGGGAAAGTTTACGGCGTTTCACGCGACCGACGGTTGGTCGATGAAGCCTGCGGTGTCCTTCGCCATGAGCCGCTCCGGTGACGTGTTGATCAGCGATGCCGCGGGTGTCGCCCACGAGTTTCGGGCAGGACATTTCGGCCAAGTGGATCCCACCGTGCCGTTGGCCGGCAAACGCCTCCAGGCGTGGACGCTGGATTCCGCCGGGACCGAATGGGCGTTGGATTCCGAACGGCGGCTGCACGTGTTCCGGGGAGCGTTCTGGGAGCCGTTCGCGCCCTCGGGGGATACGGGGCCGCTCTCCGTTGCGAAAATGGCCCCGAGCAAGGAGTCCGGGTTATGGGTGTTTGATGCGCGGTCCATCCGCCTGCTGGAGGCCGGTCGCTGGACCAAGGAATTCGCGGGCAGCCCGGAGCTGACCGCGAATTCAGTCGTTTGCATCCTGGACGATTCCGCGGGCAACCTCTGGGTTGGCGCCTCGAACTCGAAGCTGTTCCGGTTCGGCCCGGATCATTCTCGGTCGGAATACTCCGCGCCGAACGGTTTCCCACCCGGTGGCATCGGCGATGTTTGCGAAGATCGGGAAGGGAACCTCTGGGTGGCGAGCCGGGGCAGCGGTCTGATCCGCCTCAAACGACCGGTTTTCCGGACCTACGCGGCGGCCGGGGGGCTTCCGTCGCAACCCGTGCTCTCCCTCGCGGAGGATTCGCCCGGGCGGCTGCTGCTCGGCTCGCAGGAAGGCGGAATTCTCGTGCTGGAGAACGGCCGTTTTTTCGGACCCGTTTCCCTGTTGGGGAAGCCCGTCTCTGTCCGGGCGTTGCGACCGGGGCGGGGAGGGGGCATGTGGGCCGGCACGGAGGGCGAAGGTCTCCTGAAACTGCAGGGGCCAAAATCCGCGCGCTGGTCGGTCGGAGATGGACTGATGACGCCGGACATCACCGTGCTCTTCGAGGATCGCGCCGGCGTGCTCTGGATCGGGTCCGAATCCGGGCTGAGCCGTTTCGACGGGAGCCGTTTCACCCATTTCTCCGTTGCCGAAGGCCTTTCGCATAATGGGGTGCAGGCCATCACGCAGGATTCGGCCGGCGATCTCTGGGTGGGGACGGTCGCCGGGTTAAACCGGTTCCGGGACGGCAAGTTTACCGCATTCTACCGGCGCGACGGATTGCCCAGCGATGACGTGCGGAC
>JAYUSF010000170.1:0-5127 GCA_043755815.1 Verrucomicrobiota bacterium | reverse complement strand
TAAGCACTTTGGGAGGGGAAAGGAGGTCATTCATTGGGAAATCCGCACGCGCCACCCCCGAAAATACCCGAAACCAGGGTCGAATCCGCCAAGTAGGGCTAGGCGTCCCGGCGGCTTCCGCTACCGTTTCGCGCGGAGGATCAGTCCGCGGGCGGCGAGCGCGAGCAGGCCGCACAAGATCACAAACGGCAGCACGGACAGGCCGTTCGACCACGGCCCGTTGAAGAAGGGGTTCGCCTTGGTCGCCCACTCGGTCAACGCGGCGTCCTGTCGGTCGAGCACCCCGGCCATGAAAGCGATCACGATGCCGGCGATGCTGCCGCCCGCGATGTAGCCCGACGCCATGAGCACCCCCGGAGACTTGTCGCCCTCGGCCGCAATCTGCTCCTCGTTCATCCCCGCGTTCAGGAACTTCGGCCGGTCCTGCCGGTCCACGAACCAACGGACCATGCCGCCGATGAAGATCGGAAGCGAAACCGAGATGGGCAGGTAAACGCCCACCGCGAACGCCAGCGCCGAAATGCCACTGAGCTCCAGGACGACCGAGATCATCACCCCGAACAGCACCAGGTCCCATGGCAGTTTCCGGTCGAGAATGCCCTTGATGATGTAGCTCACGAGCGTTGCCTTGGGGGCGTCAAACTTGCGGACCTCCGTGCCGTCGGGCCGTTTGGCGAACTGCCCGTTGATGCCTGGGTCCACGAGCCATACCGGCTCACCGTCGGGTTTGACGAGGAACTTCCGCGCTGCGCCGCCCGACGGGTCCGGCGAATGCCAGACCAGATACTCCGTCGCGTCGCTCTTAGCCTGTGGTCCGGCCAGCTTCTCCTTCGGGGCTTGGGTCAATTCGGCGACCGGGGCGCGCAGGCTGGGGGCAATTTCCTTGGCGTCGATGTAGGTGATCGCGGTCCGGTTCAGGCCGAGCAGGATTGGCCCAAGCACCAGGGCGGAGGCAAAGGCGCCGATGAGGATGGCAACTTGCTGCCGCTTCGGCGTGCCGCCCACGAGGTAGCCGGTCTTCAGATCCTGGGAAGTTGTGCCGCCATTGGAACAGGCGATGCAGACCACGGCTCCAACGGACAGCGCGGTTACGTAGTAGTTGTTGCCGGTCCAGCCGACGGCGAGGAACGCGAGGCAGGTGATCAGCAGTGTGGCGATGGTCATGCCGGAAATCGGGTTGGACGAGGAACCGATCTCGCCGGTCAGCCGCGACGAAACGGTCACAAAGAGAAATCCCAACAAGACGATGAGGCCGGCGCCGAGCATGTTCATGTGCAACGGGGTCGCCAACCGGATCGCCGTGATCAAGACCACGATTCCGATGAGCACAAACTTCATCGGAAGATCCTGGCCAGTCCGCTCGGCGGCCGCGGCATCGGCCGCCCGGCGCGAATCCACGATGTCGAGCGCGCCCATCTTCAGGCCGTGCCAAATGGTCGGCAGTGAGCGCAGCAGGCTGATCAGACCGCCCATCGCGACTGCGCCGGCGCCGACGTAGAGGATGTAGGCGCTGCGGATGTCCGTATGCGACATCTCGCTGATGAGCTTGGTTCCGGGCGCCAGCGGCTCAGTCAGGCGTTCACCGAAGAATTTGATGAGCGGGATCAGCACGAGGTAGCTGAGCACGCCGCCTGCCGCCATGATGCCGCCGGTTTTTGGGCCGATGATGTAGCCGACCCCGAGCATCTCCGGCGAAATCTCCGCCGAGATGGAACCGGCGCGAAGCGGTGCACCGAAGATCTTTTCCGGGACATCCTTCCAACCCTTCAGCGCGACGTTGGCGATCTTGTAGAGCAGTCCGATGCCGAACCCGGCAAAGATCGTCTTCGCGTTTACGGAGGCACCCAGCTGGTCGGCCCGGTGAACGGGGTCGGCGGCGGCGCGGGATTCGTCGCTGGCGCCGGCCTTGAGCACCTCGGCGCAGGCGGTGCCTTCGGGATACTTCAGCTCGCCGTGCTGCTGCACGATCAGTGCGCGCCGCAACGGGATCATCATGAGGATGCCCAGCAGGCCGCCCAACACGCCGACGAGCAGCACCCGGGAGATTTCGAGGTCGAAGCCCAGAATGAGGATCGCCGGCATGGTGACGCCGATGCCAAACGCGATGGATTCCCCGGCCGAACCGGCGGTCTGCGCGATGTTGTGTTCGAGGATGGTGGCGTCGCGTCCGCCCAACTTCGCCCACACCTTGAACAGCGCGATGGAGATCACCGCCACCGGGATGCTCGCGCTGACGGTCAGACCGACCTTGAGCGTGAGGAAAAGCGACGACGCGCCAAACACCATGCCCAGAAGTGTGCCCATGATGAGCGAACGCGCCGTAAACTCGCGCAGCACGGTGCGGTCGGGGATGTAAGGACGAAAGGCTGGCTTCGGATCGGCTGCCATATGACGCGAGGGTGAAGCAACCTCGTGCGACCGGCAACCCGCCGGTTTGTGGCACGCGGCTCCATCGGCTTGGACTTGGGGTTGAGCGGGGCGACGCGTAAATGAGGTCTTGTGTGTGGGATGGCGCGCGTTTCGACTGCGCGGCAACGCGCCATGTTTTCCCGCCAATGGATGCCGGCCCTGAAGCTGTTTCTGCCGTCGTGGAATTTCTTCAACGACTTCGGCGCCGTTCCCCGGATCGAGTATCGGCTGCTGTCCGCGGGCGCGGTTGCGACGGACTGGCAGCCCCTGTTCCGTAATCATGACACTCGGGACGTCGGGCGCGTGGTGTTCAATCCGGCGGGCAATCTCGAGTTGCTGGAGAAATCGCTGGTGGACCGGGCCGTGGATGCGCTTGGACTTTCGCAGGTTGCCGCCCCGGATTTGTTCGCGGGCTCGGAAACCCATGCGGCTTTGGCGCGGTTGGTCCGCTCACGCATCGGTGAACACCGCATTCCTCCCGACGCCGACAGATTCCGGTTTCGTCTGGTCATGATCGAGCCCGGGGCGGTGCCGGAGGTCGCCTTTGTCTCTGAAGAATTTGCTTGGGCGAAGGCGGCGGCATGAATGGTTTCGACCTGACGGCCGCCGTGCTGCTGACTCAACGCCTGCTTGGCGCGGGGCTGTTCATCCAGTCCGCGGAACTCCTCAGCGTCCGGCGCTGCTACTCGCCCGGCGGCGTGTTGGCAGGACCACCGGTGATACCCTGGCTGGGGGGAAGACTCGGGCTGGCCGGGTTGCTCCTCCTGGCTCCGTTTGCGCCCCAGTCGCTCGCGGGGGTGGCGGTGCAGGTGCTGTTGTTGGGCAGCTCCATCTGGCTGACGTTGCGTTCCCGAGGCCCGGTTTGCGGTGGGAGTGATGCGATGTTCTTCCAGGTCCAACTGGGCCTGCTGATCGCCAGTCTGGGCGTTTGGGTTCCGATCCTGACCAAGCTGGGGTTGGGCTGGATCGCGGCGCAGAGCGTTTTGTCCTATTTGCTCGCGGGCGTGGCCAAGCTGAGGAACCGCGGCTGGTGGAACGGACGGGCGCTCCAAAACCTGCTGGCGTCCGACGGGCCGTATGTGGTTTTTGCCCCGGCCCGTCGGCTGGCGTCCCACCGGTTGACCTGTGTCGCCTTGGGTGGCGGCGTGGTTCTGTTGGAACTGCTATTCCCGGCAGTCCTGGTGCTGCCCGCGGAGGGCAAGTTGGTCCTGCTGGCGCTCGCGTTCACCTTCCACCTGCTGAACGCGCTGGTCTTGGGCCTCAACCGTTTTGTCTGGGCTTGGCTGGCAACCTATCCCGCGATCCTGGTGGTTGGCGGATGACGGGTGGCGCAAGGCGCGGGGCGGGAACGCGACTTCGATTTTTCCGTGCCGCTTCCCTTCGATCGGATGGCAGGAATCGACACAACAGTTAAACTCGCCGGAGCGCGGCCGAATGGTTCCGCAATGCTGGCTAGCCAAACCGGCAGGCTTGTCGGCGGTGAGCCCAAGCGTTTGGTCCGTGCTGCCCGAGGCGCGAAGGGTGGAGCGAACGAAGCGTGCCGGTTTTGCCCGGCGATCCGGCCGTGCAAACGCCAACGGCGCTTCGTCGGGCAGCCCAAGGTTGCCGCAGGCTACCTTGGGTGCCCGTGCGCCAGGTTCTCCAAACCCCGACGGGGTTTCGGCATCCCGGTGCCTGGCCGCAACCTCGTTGAGGTTGAAACGGTGGCGGCGGATTGACCCAGGGTAGGCACCAACCCTGGGCTGAAGGGCAGAACGCCGTTGGTGTTCGGGTTGCACCGATCTCCGATCCGGAGCGGAGGATCGGGCGAACGAAACGTGCCGGGTCGGAGATGGCGCTACGGCACGGCGGCTCCGAAGCTCCGAAGGAGCGGGACAACTCAGCCCAGGGCAACGCCCTGGGTTCCAAGTCCAAGCCGGAATCCGCCCTGAAGGGGCGGGACAACGGGCGGCACCGAGAGGTGTCTCGCCCTTACAGGGCTGGCCCTTCCATGTTGGCGGCCCTAGGGCGTTGCCCTGGGCTTTGTTATCTTGCCCCTTCGGGGCATTGGACGGCGCGGCAGCGCCGGCCCCACCGGGATTGGAGCGCCGATCTCCGATCTGGCGCGAAAAGGTTGGGCGAACAAAACGTGCCGGGTCGGAGAGCGGCGCTCCGGAACGGCGGCTACGAAGCTCCGAAGGAGCGGAACAACGAAGCAATTATGACCGCTCACGGCAGTTTCTGGAGAAACTCGGCCACCGAATTCTCCAACGTCGGGTCGGGGCAATACATCTCGACTTCGTCCTTCCAAATCCAAAGCCAAAAGACCGGTGGTGGATTCACATGGAACGAGACAACTGCCCGAAATGGCAGAGCGCTAACCGCCGACACGATGTCTCCAATGAAATCCAAATCCCAAAGCTTCGCGACGCCGAGGCAGCAATCTAATCGAAACGGAGACTCCGCCTTATCTCCGTAAGCGGCACCCTCTCCGACATCAATCAGGCCATCGACGTCTTCAGTCTCCCATCGGTTTGAGAATGCTCGTCGAATGTCGTCCGCGAGCTTTTCCATGCCCATGGCGATATGTGGATAGGACGACGCGTCAAGTTCGCGGATTTCATTCCCGTCCATATCCTCTAACCCTACTTGGCGGATTCGACCCTGGTTTCGGGTATTTTCGGGGGTGGCGCGTGCGGATTTCCCAATGAATGACCTCCTTTCCCCTCCCAAAGTGCT
>JAYUSF010000169.1:0-17154 GCA_043755815.1 Verrucomicrobiota bacterium | reverse complement strand
TCACCAACAAGGCGCTGCTGGTTGCCCCCGGCTCCGGCCGCCTGGGTCCCTACGTGCGGAATCCGGACGTGTTCCACTGCCCCAGCGATACCAGCCGGCTCAACCGCAGGGGCAAAGGCCCGGCGCGGGTGCGGAGCTATTCGATGAACAACGCCATTGGTGGCCCCGCCTATTTTACCGATAGCACCCGGAACATCCGCCGCTTCTTCAAGGAGTCGGACATCGTGCCGCACGGTCCCAGCCAGTTGTTTGTGTTCATCGACGAGCACGAGTTCACGCTCGGATCGACCGCGTTCTTCATGGTCGAGGATCGGACGCCGGACCAGGCCGTGTGGGAGGACTTGCCAGCCGTGCGTCATGGCCGGCAAGGCACCCTGACGTTCGCCGACGGCCACGCGGAGCTGCATCGTTGGCTCGACGAAACGACGAGGCCGCCCACGAAGCACCTTACGGATTCCTTCATCGTCTTCCCGGCACAGAACAGCCGCGACTGGCAGTGGCTGCTGGAACGCACCTCCAGTCGGGCGCCCGAGTGAACGGCCTGGCCAACAGTTATTCGAGCATTCGTTGGGCGACGTGGGCACTCGCCAGCCAGTTTCTGTCGCTTCACCCCTTTCACGCTCTCACCCGCTCTCGTTCCAGACGGTTTGCGGGTAACTACATCGTGCCGGCTGAATCACGGTGACCACTGCTGATCACTGCTGTCTACAGCAGATGCGCCGCGGGAGCCGTGTTGAGCATCGAAGGGCGGCTGGTTCAGTCGTGTCTCGGAAGGGTTGCTTGCCGGGTGGCCGCTTGGGCGTTACCTACAGGCGATGTTTCGCTGGCACACCCCCCTGTTGATCGCGTTCGCCCTGGCTCCGCTGGGCTGCAAACGCGAGGAGATCCAAGTCTATCAGGCCCCCAAGGATGCGCCCACGCCGGCGACCGCGGTCGCCTCGCCGCATGGCGACGGTCAGGCCCCGTCAGCCATGGCCAAACCCCCGTGGGTGGTTCCGGCCGGCTGGTCGGAGAAGCCCAATTCCGGCGGCATGCGGATCGCCAGTTATGGCGTGACGGCGGCGGACGGACGCAGCGTGGACATCTCGGTCGTGCCGCTCGGGGGTCAGTCTGGCGGGGAACTGGAAAACCTGAACCGCTGGCGCGGCCAGATCGGCCTGGGTCCCGTGGCCGAGGCGGACCTTGCGGCCCAGTCGCAGCCCGTGCCCATCGGCACGCTGGCCGGCAAACTGTTCGAGATGGTCGGCGACAAGCCGACGCTCGAAGGCAAATACAAGGCCCGCACGGCGGCGGCCATCCTGTCGCTTTCGGGCACCACGGTCTTCTTCAAAATGACGGGCGAGGATGCGTTGGTGACGGAAAACAAACCCAAGTTCCTCGAATGGCTGAAGACGGTGCAAACCGGGGCGGGTGGCGCGATGGAGCCCACCGCCGCTTCGGCCTCGCCCACGCCGATTCCGCCCATGGTGAGTTCCAGCACGGCCGGAGTCCCGCCGCCGCCGGCCACCGGCGTGCCGCAGTGGGAACCGCCGGCGCACTGGAAGGCGGGCGGTCCACGGCCGATGCGGCTCGCGTCCTTCACCGTTCCCGGCGCGGACAACAAGGAAGCCGACCTCTCGATCTCGGCCCTCGGCGGCGCGGCCGGTGGCCTCCTCGCCAACATCAACCGCTGGCGCACGCAGCAACTGGGCCTCGCCGCCGCGACGGAGGCGGATCTGCCGAAGCTTTCCTCAGAGGTGCCGGTCACGGGTGGTTCGGCCACGGTGGTGGACTTTGCCGGCGACGGCGAACTCAAGGGCACGCGGATGCTGGCGGCCATCGTGGCGCGGAATGACCGAACCTGGTTCTTCAAGCTGACCGGCCCAGAGGCCGTCGTTGGAGCCGAGAAGGAGAACTTCGTGAAGTTCCTCAAGTCGGTGAAGTTCTGAATCCATTTCCGATCCTGTCGTCCATCTGCGGTTCATCGACCTCCTGTGAAGCGTCTCCTCAAGTTCTTCTCCTCGCTCAAGCTGACCGTGTGGCTGCTGGCACTGGGCATCCTCGTCATCTTTTTCGGCACGCTGGCGCAGACGGAGGACGGCCTCTTTGTCGCCCAGCAGAAATACTTCCGCTCGCTCTACGCGGTGTGGTCGCCGCACGACCCGTCGCTCAAGTGGATCAAGGTGCTGCTGCCCGGCGGCTACCTGCTGGGCACCCTGCTGCTGATCAACCTGATCGCGGCGCACACCACGCGGTTCCAATGGACCTGGAAGAAATCCGGCATCTTCCTCACCCACATCGGCATCATCCTGCTGATCCTGGGCCAGCTCGCGACGGACATGCTGGCGCGGGAAAGCCGGATGAGCTTCGTCGAGGGGCAGTGGCGCAACTTCACCGAGGATTTTCAGGCGATCGAACTGGCCCTGATGACCGACGCGGCGACTCCGGACATGGACGAGGTCGTCGCCATTCCGCTGACGTTGCTCGCCAAGCAGGGTGAAATCCGGCACGAAAAGCTGCCGTTCACCCTGCGCGTGAAGCAATGGGCGGAGAATGCCAACATCCGCCGTCGGGGACCGATGGTGGACAAGGACCGGCCCGCGGCCTCCACCGAGGGGGTCGGTGCCAGCGTCATCATGGAGCCCGCCGCGGCGACGCGGGCCATGGACCAGCGGAATACGCCCGCGGTGGTGGTCGAGGTTGTGGATCCGGCCGGCAAGTCGATCGGCACCTGGTTGTTCGGCCTCGTGCTCAACGAGCAGGAGCTTGAAGTGGGCGGCAAGACCTTCCGCGGGGTGCTCCGCTCGACCCGGTATTATGAGCACTTCTCGGTCAAGCTGCTGAAGACGACCCACGAGGTGTATCGCGGCACCGAGATTCCACGGAATTTCCAGAGCCGGGTGCTCCTGGAGAACCCCAAGTCCGGCGAGAAACGGGAGGTGGACATCTACATGAACAACCCGCTGCGTTACGCCGGGCTGACCTTTTTCCAGCACCAGATGGGACGCGACGAAGTGAACGTGAACCGCGGCACCAGCGTTTTCCAGGTGGTTAAGAATCCGTCCTGGCTGACGCCCTATGCCGGAACGGTCATCGTCGGCCTTGGCCTGGTGGTGCAGTTCATGATTCACCTCGTCGGCTTCATCCGCAAACGCACGGCATGATGTTAGGGTTTGCCAGTGCCGAAGACCTGTGGGCGGGTTGCCCCGCAACCCGCACGAACCGCCAGTGAATGCCTCGCCCATGCCTCCGGTTCGATCGCCTCATTCCGCAGACTTGCGCCGGCATCGGGTATCCCAGCCCTTCGGCCTCTATTTCATCACGAAATGCCTGGCGTTGGGCAGAAAGTTTTCCGAGAGCCAGCGGACTGACATGTGCGGGGCCTTCCAACATCTGCGAGCGGACCGGGCGATCTCTCTCCAGGCTTTCGTAGTCATGCCCGACCACTGGCATGCCCTGATCTTGCTCGGCGAAGCCCATCGCTTGGACACTGTCGTTCAAAAGCTGAATGCCTGGGCGAGCTTCCCGACACGACGCTCCGGCGGGACCATCGCCTGGCAGGATGAATACCGGGACGAACTGCTTGGCCCGGACGAGAGCGTGGTGGACATCGTCGGCTACATTGAGGCCAATCCGGTCCGCAAAGGGTGGGTGCCGCACGAGCCGGACTGGCCGTGGTCCAGCGCCCATACAAACTATGCGGACAAGGTCGACCGGGAAGTCTTGGGCTTTCGGGCTTGGGATCGGAAGCGATGAAACCAATGGCAGCCAGTTTTTCCTGGGTGAACGCGCGGGTTGCAGGGCAACCCGCCCACAGTTCCTGTCAGGATCTTGGTGCCAATCGTGAGCGGCTTGCCCCGCAAGCCGCACGAACCGCGCTTTCAGCTAAGTGACAGCACCATCTTTGAACCTATTCTTTGCCATGAAACGTTTCCTGCTTCTGCTGGCGGGCCATTGGGCTTTGGCCGTCGGACTGGCCGCCGACGGGCCCAACGCCGCCTTCAACCTCCAGGACTTCGCCAAGCTGCCGGTCGTCTTCAACGGGCGCCATCAGCCCATTGATTCGGTTGCGCGCAATTCGTTGGTGCAGATGCGCGATCGCTATTCGCTCTACGACAGCACCGAGAAGCGCACGGTGCCGGCCTACGAGTGGTTTGCCGAGGTGGCGATGAATCCGGACGCCGCGGACGCCCGCCGGACCTTTCGCATCGACCACCCGGAACTCATCTCGCTGCTCAAGCTGCCCGAGAAGGACGAAGCACGGGGCGAGGACGGCAAGAACTACTCGTGGAACCAGATCGAACCCGGCTTCAAGGAGGTCGAGGACCAGGCGCGCCGCGTCTTTGAGCGGGAGGACCCCAAGCGCAGCGAGCGTCCCACCGACGCCTCCCAACGCACCACCTTCGAACAGGCCACGATCAAGCTGCGGAGCGCTTTGACGCTCTATCTCCGCCTCAAGAACACGATCATCCCCGGCAACACCACCAACCTGCTGGCCGATGTCGCGCGGTTCCGGGCGGTGGCGGAAGAATTTCGCGCCAAGCCGACGGAACCCGACGTGCGCCAGAGGCTGGTCAGCGAGATTTTTAACTGGGAGCTGATCGACAGCTTCGATGCGCCCCTCGTTCTCCCGCCCACGGAGATCCTGCCCGGTCGCGAAGGCTGGTCCCGCATCGGTTCCGGCGTCGCCTCCCTGGTCTGGGGCGACCAGGCGGGCGAGCTGTTCCGCACCCTGCAGGATTTGCGGCGGGTGTCGGCGGCACCGGGAATGGAGGGCAGCGCCATGCTCAATTCGCTGCGGGAGCGGTTCAACGCGCTGCTGGACGGAGCCACCGCCCCGAAGCCGACCCTTGCGGCCCTGGAGACGCTGGAGAAGTTGGCGAACGCGTTCCGGGCGCGGGATGCGGCAACCTTCAACTCGCAGTTGGCCGGCTATCAGCAGCAGCTCGCGGGCAATCCGGCGGTCGCCGCGGACCTGCAGAAGGCCAGTCGCGAGGCGTTCTTCAACCGCCTCGCGCCCTTCTACAACACGATGCCGCTCTACGTGATCGCGTTCCTGCTGGGCTGCTTCTACTGGTTCAACTTCAGCGAGTGGGCCCGCAAGACGTCGTTCTGGCTCATCGCGGTGGCGTTTGTCGTCCACACGGTCGGACTCATCTTCCGCATGTGGCTGGAGGGCCGGCCGCCGGTGACCAACCTCTATTCCTCGGCCATCTTCATCGGCTGGGGCAGCGTGGGTCTGGGACTGCTGTTGGAGCGGTTCTGGAAAAACGCCATCGGCCTGGTTGTGGGCAGCGCGCTGGGCTTTGTCACGTTGATCGTCGCGCACAACCTCGCGCTGGGTGGCGACACGCTCCAGATGCTGCAGGCGGTGCTCGACACCAACTTCTGGCTCGCGACCCATGTGGTCATCGTGACGCTCGGCTACGCCAGCACCTATGTCGCCGGTTTCCTGGCGATCATCTACATCGTGCGCGGCGCCTTCACGATGGGATTGACCGAGGCGGTGGGCAAATCGCTGGCGCGAATGGTCTATGGCATCGTGTGCTTCGCGACGCTGTTCAGCTTTGTCGGCACGGTGCTGGGCGGCATCTGGGCCGACCAGAGCTGGGGCCGTTTCTGGGGCTGGGACCCTAAGGAAAACGGCGCGCTGATCATCGTCCTCTGGAACGCGCTGATCCTGCATGCGCGCTGGGGCGGCCTGGTGCGGGAACGCGGCCTCATGAACCTCGCCATCGTCGGCAACATCGTGACGAGCTGGTCGTGGTTCGGCACGAACATGCTCGGCATCGGCCTGCACAGCTACGGCTTCACCAGCGGGGCGTTCATGTGGCTCGGCATCTTCATCATCAGCCAGCTCGTGCTCGTCGGTCTCGGGCTGCTTCCTGAAACCATGTGGCGCAGCTCCATTCCGCGCTCCACGGCGAAGGAGCCAAAGTTGAAACCCACCAAGCGCAGGCCGGCGGCAGTCTGACCGTCGTCCAGGATCAAACAAAACCCGGCCTCAACTGGGGTTGAGGCCGGGTTGCTTTTGACGGGGCATCGCCGGCCGGCCGCCTACTTCAACTGCTTCGGATCCAGCACCACGTGTTTGATCCGTTCGCGCTTCCAGGTGTAGGTCACGTGGATGTTGCCGGCCCTGTCCTGAATCACGGCGGGATAGCTGAACTCGCCTTCGCCCTTCTCCAGCGTTACCACGTTCTTCCATGTGCGCCCGTCGCCGGAGAGGCCGACGGCGAGTTCGCCCCGCCCCTTGGGAATCGGATTGTAGATCAGCAGCGCGCGCCCGTCCTGAAGCACCACCCCATCAATTCCGCTGTTGGGATTGGGCAGATCGGTGCGGTGCATCCGGCTCCAGGTCGAGCCGCCGTTGGCGCTTTCGGCATCGTAGATGAGCCCTTCCTTGGTTCGGCATAGCATCTGGATGCGTCCTCCATCCCAGGCCAGCAGCGTGGGCTGAATCGCGCCGACCTCCATCGCGTCGTGCAACGGCCCGGTGCGTTTCCACGGGCCCACGGCCGGATTGTCCGTCCACTCCACGTGCACCCGCCAGCCCTGGTCCTCGGTGCTGGAGCCGCAAAGAATCGTTCCGTTTGCGAGTTCCACCGGCTTGTTGCGGACCGGTCCGAGAATGTTTTTCGGGAGCCGGACGCTCTTTGGGCTCCAGTTTAGGCCTCCGTCTTCGGACTTCAGGACGCGACCCCACCAATCGCGGGGGCTGGGACCCACCTTGAAAAACAGGTAGAGCGGGCCGTTGCGCGGCTGGAAAAGCACGGGGTTCCAGGCCGGATAGGTCAGCCTTCCGTCCTCGTCGCCCGCGGCCAACTGAACGGGCTTCAGCCAACGGCCGTCCGCCTGCCGGGTGAACCAGATGCCGACGTCGGCCGAACCTTCGCTGGTGCCGCCAAACCACGCCGCTGAAAGGCCGGCCTTGCCCTCGACGATCGTGGAGGCGTGCGACGAGCGGGTTGGCGGCGGGTCGACGATGAAACCGGACGAGGTGATCTGGGCCACGGCGGGCAGGGCGACCAGACAGGATCCGAAAAGGCGGAGTAGGTTCATGGACAAGGAAAGCATGTGCGCGACCGGCGCTGTTTCGTCGCTCGACCCCTTCCACACAAGTCGAAATCCGTCCGACGATGGGCACTTGCACCGGAGGAGGCTTCGCTTCCCTGGCGTTCCCCGCGCCGAGGGCAGGTGCTGCGGACGGGTGGTCAGGAGAGGGCAGTTTCCCAGGAATGAAAAACAGAGCGCCCGGGCACTCGCCCGGGCGCCAACGGCAGCCCTTACACTCCAACTAACCCACTCAACCAACCTCAGGTATACTGCCGTTCAAATAAAATCATGTTCCTCGGCCCGCACCACGAGCACGGGGCAAGGCGCGTGGCGGATGATCTTTTCGGCGACGCTGCCGAGCAGGGCGTATTTCAGCCCGGTGTAGCCGTGGGTGGCGATGATCAGGAGATCCATGTTCTTGGACTTCGCGGTATCGACGATCTCCTTCCACGAACGTCCCAGCCGCACGACGACATCCACGGGGACGTTCGCGCCGAGTTCGCTGGCGATGCCGCCCAACTTCTTGCGGGCGTCGGCCATGCGCTGTTCGTCGATGTCCACCGGGGTGGCCGGCACGTAGCCGAAGTCGGTCGGCAAGACGACGGGTTCGATCACGTGAAGCAGCGTGATCTGGGCGCCAAACTGCTCCGCAAACGGGCGCGCGTAGCGCAACGCCTTGTTCGAATGGTCGGAAAAGTCCATCGGGACCAAGATGCGCCCGATGCGGAACCGCAGCGGTGCGAGTTGGACGACCGGAGCCGTGGCCAAGCGGTGTCCGCTCGCATCGTCAACGACGAGGCGGGCCGAACTCTTGCGGAGCCGCCGGGGTGGAGCCTTGATGGTTTTCATGGAGCAGGAAGGACGGTTTTGGGTCTGGCGCGCCGAGGCCGCGGGCGGGTCGGCGTGGGCACTTCGATCACCGAATTAACGCCGCCGAACGGATTTGAGACCGCCCGCGAATTGTTCGGATCGGCGATCCAGCGCCCATCGACGACGAAGAGGTATTCGTAGGTTCCGGGGGTCAGAACGAGGTCTTTCATCCACCCTCCGGGGGCCTCGATCATGGGAAACATGGAGGGATGCCATTCGTTGAAGGTGCCCGCGAGAAAGACCTCCCGTGCCTCTAGGAACGGCAGCTCGAATCGCACCGTGGAAGCGGTGTCCTGGGCTGGCTGCCTGCGTTTTGACGGGGCCGTCTTCATGAAATCAACGATGCGGAGGCATATGTGACGGATCGCGTTCCCGGGTGCTCACCGCCGATTGCTCAACAGGCGTCCTTTGTTGCCGGATGAAAGGTTCTGCTGACCGTCGCCTCCCGCTGCCGAGCATTTCCGCAATCGGCGCATTGCCGGTTTCCCTCGTGCGGGCCATAATTCAAAGGTGAAGTTGCCCCCGAAACCGACCGCGGCGCTCCTGGAGCACCAACCCTTCCTGAAGGGGGTGCCTTGGCGGCAATTGGAGACGTTGGCGACGCTGGCGAAGTATGCGTCGTTTCCGGCCGACGTGACGCTGTTCGGAGAAGGCGGTGAGGCGAATGTGTTCTACCTCCTGCTCCAGGGGCGCATCGCGTTGCGCGGAACGGATCCCCGTGGGGCGATCACCACGCTGCAGATCCTTGAGGCGGGCGAACCGCTGGGCTGGTCGTGGGCCTTTCCTCCGAACCGGTGGAGCTTTTCGGCCGTGTCGTTGGAGCCGGTCGAGGCGCTTGCGTTTGACGCGGCCAGACTGCGGATGCTCTGCGATGACGATCCAGTGCTGGGCTGCATCGTGTTTCGCCGGATCGCCCAGGTGATGTTGCAACGGCTCACCGCCACCCGTCGCCGATTGGCCGCCCTGGAGCACGCGGCGGCGGGTGTGCCGATTCGGATCAGCGTGGTCCCGGCCGCATCCGGGCCGATGCCAGGGTGAGGGACCTCTTATTTCCGGGATTGCGCCGGCGAGGGCAACGGGGCGAGATGCGCGTGCCCGCGATGAACATCCTGTCCCTTCTCCGCCGCGTTGCCGCGTTGACCGCCTTTGTTTCCCTCGGTGTTGGCCAGACCGCCTCATCAGGATTCCCGGTCCCGTTGCGAACGGACTTGGGCGTCAGCCTCGCGGCCTGGGCGAAACCGGAGACCTTTCAAGCGACTCCGCGTCCGCTGCCCATGGCGCGACGCCACAAGTTCGCTGCCGGCCCGCTGGTGCGGCTCGAAGCCCCCGATCTGGAGTCGGTCTTGCGCGAGGATGCCGCGGCGATTTCTGAGGCGAAGAGCGCCCGGAGGATCAGCATCCGCAGGTCGCTTCCGGTTGGGTTGGTGGCCGGAGCCGGCAAAGGCAAAGGCGGGTGGCAGACCTTGCCGGACGGTTCATCGGTCTGGACGGCGGAAATCGAGTCCGCCGGGGCTTTGGGTGTGCGCCTGCTCTTCACCCAGGTTGCCCTTCCAGCCGGGGTCGAACTGCTGGTGTATGCCGGCCCCGCGGCGGAGGATGTCACCGGGCCTTATTCGGCGGAGGTGTTGGCGGGGCGGGACCGCTTCTGGTCGGGAACCGTGTTTGCCCCGCGGGTGACGGTGGAGTGTTCCGTCCCGGCCGGAGTCGTGGTCGAGGCCGTGCATTTTCGGATTGAGGAGCTGCTGCACCGCTACGTTGCGCTGCCGTTGCCCGGGGCGGCCGCCAAGTCCGCGGCATCGTGCAACCTCGACGTGACCTGCGAGCCGGATTGGCTGACGACTTCCAAGGCCGTTGCGGGCCTGGGCACCGTGCAGGAGACGGGAGAGCTGTTTTGCACGGGCTGCCTGGTCAACGATGCCAGCCCGGCGGAGGGAACGGACTTTTTGATGACGGCCAACCACTGCGTTGGTTCCCAGGTGGCGGCCGATGACGTGGAGTTCTACTGGTTCTACCAGACCGGGGACTGCGGCGGTCCGCCCCCGACCTTGGCGAGCCGACCCAGAACCCTTGGCGGCGCGGACTTCCTTGCGGGCGCCTTCAATGAGCTGAGCAATGATTTCGCTTTCCTGCGGTTGCGCCGTGCGACTCCGGAGGGAGTGACGTATGCGGGTTGGTCCAGCGAGCCGGTTGCGTTGGGCAGCGCAATCACCGGGATCCATCACCCTTCCGGGGACTTCAAGCGGATCAGTTTCGGCACGGCCACCTCGACCGACGGCAACTACTGGCGGGTCCAATGGAGCCGCGGCATCACCGAACCGGGCAGCAGCGGTTCGCCGCTGTTCAGGGCGAATCACGAGTTCATCGGGCAGCTCTACGGCGGCCGTTCCTCCTGTGATCTGCCGGCAGCGGAAGACGTCTACGGGCGCTTTGACCGCACCTTTCCCGTGATCGCCCACTGGCTGCTGGCCGAGCCGACTGCAGTGACGAACGACACGCTTGCCAACGCGCTCGTGATTGCCGGGGTCAACGGAGAGCTTAGGGGTTCCAGCGCCGGTGGGTCCAAGGAAGCGGGCGAGCCGTTGCACGCCAACAACCGGGGCGGCAAATCGGTCTGGTATCGGTGGACGGCCCCGTCGAACACCTTGATGACCTTCACCACCGAAGGCAGTGCGTTTGACACGCTCCTGGCGGTCTACACCGGGACGACGGTCAATTCGTTGACGGTGGTAAACAACAACAACGATGGTGTCGAATACCCGTTGAGCGCCCTCAGCTTCAAGGCGACGGCAGGAGTGAGCTACCTCATAGCCGTCGATGGCTACGATGGAGCCGGAGGTGCGCTGGCGCTGAACTGGTCGCCGGGCGCAGCGGAGGACGGGTCGTCAAACGACAATTTCAAGGACGCGCTGACGCTGACCGGCGGGCGTGGGGAAGTGGGCGTCTACAATCGCGGCGCGACCAAGGAACCGGGCGAACCGAATCACGCCGGAAATGTCGGGGGAGCCTCGGTCTGGTTTCGGTGGACCGCGCCGACCTCCGGCGCGGTGTTTTTCGACACCGAAGGTTCTGAAATCGACACGGTGCTTGCCATCTATGACGGTCCGGACCTCGACCATCTGGGGGCTCCCGTCGCGATGGCGGATGACATTGATGCCGATGCGGAAATCTACACGAGCCGCAGCAGCTTTCCCGCCGTGGTGGGCAAGACTTACTTCATCGCCGTCGACGGCTACGGGGAAGCGGGTTCGGCCGCGGAACAGGGGTTTGTGCTGCTGACGTGGTATCCACCCGCCGCAACCACCGGCGCACCGCCGGCAAATGACGCATTCTCTTCGGCCCAACTGCTCACCGGGAATGCGGGCGCCGTTGGCGGCTCGAACCTGCGGGCCACGAAAGAACCCGGCGAGCCGGACCATTCGGGGACTCCGGGCGGGCGCTCGGTGTGGTATCGCTGGACGGCGCCGGCCAACGGCTTGATTTCCTTTGATACGGCGGGCGCCAACTTCGATTCGGTGCTCGCCGTCTACACCGGTGATTCCGTCAGCGCCCTCACGGAGCTGGGTCACAACGACGATGTCGATCGCTCGACGCGTCAGAGCCGGGTAACGGTCAGGGCCACCGCCGGGACGGTTTATCACGCGGTTGCGGAGGGATTTCTGACGGACAGCAAAGTGCTTCGGGAAGGCGCGGTGAAGCTGGCCTGGTCGTTTGAGCCGGGCGGCGGCAATGACAGTTTCGCCGAAGCCCAAACGCTCACCGGGCCGACCGGCCGGATAACCGGCGAAACTTGGACGGCTTCGCTGGAGGCAAACGAACCCCGGCACGCCGGCAATCGCGGTGGGGCTTCGGTTTGGTTCCGCTGGGTGGCACCGGGGCCGGGAGCGGCCACTTTCGACACGCTCGGATCCGCCTTCGACACCGTGCTTGGAATCTACTCGGGAAATTCGGTCGACGGATTGTTCGAGGTTGCCCGTGGCGACGACATCAGCCGTGCCCGCGGCATCTACACCAGCCGGGCGACCTTTCTGGCGGTGCAAGGTCAGGAATACCGCCTCGCGGTGGATGGCTACCGGAGTGATGGGGCCACCGCGGATCCGGTTGAAACCGGCAGCGTCATCCTCAACTGGAGTCTGACGACCTCGGCGGAACTGGGCCTGCTGAATCCCGCCATCGGCCCGGCCGGGTTTTCGGTAACCGTGACGGGTGGCGCGAACGACCCGGTCACCCTGCAGGTGACTTCCGGCTTCGACGGGTGGAAGGATGTGGTCTCCGTGACGTTGGATGGCTCCGGTTCCGGTGTGCTGACGGACGTCGCTGCCGCCAACCGGGTGGCGGGATTCTACCGCGTCATCCGGCCATAGCCGCCTTTGGTCAGTCGAAACTCACCCTGAACGTGCCGTTGTCAGATTGCTGATCGGTTTCAGCGGACGCCGCAGCTTGGGACGAAACCGGCAGCGCACGAAAGGTCCTTCGGGTCCCCGATTTCAGCGGCGGCTGGCGATCCCCAAAACGGGACGCTTCCTCAGCCCCCGGCCGAAGGGTTTCCGCGTGACTGGCGTGCCGGCGTTGGACCACTCCGCAGACATGCTGGCACAGCTCCAAGATGCTGTGATCGGCGATAAAGTAGATCACGCTCAGCCCCTCCTTCCGCCGGCCAAGGATACCCGCGTCGGTCAGGGTTTGAAGATGGCGGGAGGTGTTGGCCTGCGTCAGGTGCGTGGCTTCGGTCAGTTGCCCCACCGACTTCTCGCTGGCCAACAGGGCGCGGATCAGCTTGAGGCGACTGGGTTCACCCAAGACCCGAAAACGGGCCGCAATGATCTCCAAGGCATCGTCTGAAAGCAGATGCGCCTTGGTGGCCGAGTCAGAGATTGCGTTCATCTTTTGTTTGCGTGTAGCTATATGTTCAAATACTCATATGGTCAACAAAGCGATATGAAAACATCAACTTCCATTGTATCGGTTATGGCCGCTGTGGTTGCGGTTGGTTGGGTGTCGGGCAACGCCATCGCCCAGGGAATGCCGCCTGAGGCGCGCAAGAACATCCACCTGCTGTTCAACCAGCACGAATCCGTCACCCGCACGGTCACGATGACCCAGGGCGGCTACATTTCCCTGACTGAGTCGGCCGACCCCAAGGTGGCCGCCGCGCTCAAGGAGCACGTCCGCCAGATGGAGGAGCGCCTCAAGAGCGGCCTGATGGTCCGGCGCCACGACCCGGCGTTCGTCGAGTTCGCGCAGCACTGAGGAGACATCAGCCATGTCATGGAACCGACCAAAAAGGGGCTGAAAATGACTGTCACTGGCAAAACTCCCGCAGCCATCAAGGTGGCCCAGAACCACGCCAGCGTGAACACCGACTTCGCCGCCAACGGCTGGGAGGCCCACGACCGCGACCACGCGGCGGTGCTCAAGTCCGGAGTTGAGGCGGCGCCGGCTGCCAAGGAACTTTCGGGCCCGGCCAAGAAATCCGCCCCGGCCTGCTGCGAGAATGGCGGCGAGTGCCGAATGGGAGGTCCGGCGCGCAAGGCCACCGCCAACCCGAAAACTGCGGTTGCGCCCTGATGTCACCGACCCCAACCCTCAAACGCCTCAAATCCCATGACGACTGAAAACGCCATCCGTGTGCTGGCCGGGACCATGATCCTGACGAGCGCCGCCCTCGCCTACTTCGTCAGCCCGTGGTGGCTGCTGCTGGCCTTTTTTGTGGGACTCAACCTGATCCAGTCCGCCTTCACCGGGTTCTGTCCGGCGGAAATCGTCCTGAAGAAGCTCGGTGTCGGCAGATGCTGTTCACGCCCCTCGGACCAAGCCTGAGCCAAACTCCTGCCATGTTCAAATCCTGCCCACCAACACCGTCAGCTCGGGATTTCCGATCTGCGCTGGCGGCAATTCTGGCCGCGACCTTGGCCGGCGTAACGGGCTGCCAGCGGAGTCCTGCCCCCAGCGCCACGACCCCATCCTTACCGCCGGTGTCCGTCACGCTCGCCACCGTGGAGACGCATGGCCTCACGGCAACCGAGGAAGTCGTCGGCACCGTGCGGGCGAAACTCCGGGCCGCCGTCGAAGCGAAAATCGCGGGACGCATCGAAGCGCTGCTGGTCGCGCCCGGCCAGGCTGTGAAGCGGGGTGATACCCTCGCCTCGTTGGATGCCCGCGAGGTCAGGGCGCGGCTGGACTCCGCACAGGCCGTTCGCGATCAGGCGGCCAAGGACTTGGATCGCATCAGCCGGCTGGTGAAGGACGGCGCGGCCACGGCCTCTGAACTGGACGCCGTGCAGGCCCGGCAGCGGGTTGCGGCGGCGGCGGCCGCTGAAACGGAAGCGATGCTGGGCCACGCCCGGGTAGTCGCCCCGTTTGATGGCGTCATCACCCGCAAGCTGGCCGAGGTGGGCGACTTGGCGACTCCCGGGCGTCCGTTGGTCGAGATTGAAGATCCCGCCCGGCTACGCTTCGAGGCGGACGTTCCCGAGGCCCTGTTGGACCGGCTGCAGCTCGGCGCGAAGTTGCCCGTCCGCGTCGCGTCGCTGAAGGAACCGGCAGAAGGCGTCGTGAGCGAAATCGCGCCGGTGGCCGAAACTGTGAGCCGCACCTATCTCGTGAAGCTGGATTTGCCCGCGGTCGCAGGGCTGAGGGCTGGACAATTTGGACGTGTGTCGGTGCCGACGGGTGAGGCGGCCGTTCCGCATGTGCCGATGGGATCGGTCGTCCAGCGCGGCCAATTGGAATACGTCTACGTCGTCGATGCGGGCAAAGCGCATCTTCGTCTCATCCGCACAGCCAAACGATTTGGCGGCGATGTCGAAGTGGTTTCCGGGCTGAACACGGGTGAGAAGATCGTCGCCGATCCGTCGAAAGTTCAGGACGGCCAACCCGTGGAGGCGCGATGAAGCGCAGGCGGGAAAGTGAGAAAGTGGGCAGGGGAGCAGAATGGCGCTGGGCTGCCTGCTCTCTTTCCCGCCTGCCCACCCGCTCACCTGCGGCGTTTCGCGCCACGAATGGGGGTTCACGTCCATGACATCTGAACCACAACCGCACGGCCTCGCCGGCCGGATCGCGCATGCGTTCATCGATTCGAAGCTCACGCCGCTGATCGTTGTCGCGTCGGTGCTGCTGGGCGCTTTTGCCGTGTTCATGCTGCCGCGCGAGGAAGAGCCGCAGATCAAGGTGCCGATGATCGACGTGATGGTCGCGATGCCCGGCTTCTCCGCCCAGGAGGTTGAGGAACGCGCCACCCGGCCGATGGAGAAGCTGCTCTGGGAACTGCCCGGCGTGGAATACCTCTATTCGCAGTCGCACGAGGGGGCGGCGCTGACCATCGTCCGTTTCAAAGTCGGCTCCGATCCCGACGCGAGCCTGGTCAAGGTCTCCGAGAAACTCCGGGCCAACTTCGACCGGGTGCCGCACGGCGTCGCCTTCCCGCTCATCAAGCCCAAGTCCATCGACGACGTTCCCATCCTAGCGCTCACGTTTCACAGCGCCCGCTACGATCACCTGATGCTGCGCAGACTCGCGGCACAGGTGGACGACGCGGTGAAACAGGTGCCGCTCGTCGCCGAGACGACTGTGATTGGGGGTGCTCGCCGTGAACTGCGCGTCCTGCTCGATCCGGCCCGGCTGGCTTCCCGTGGACTCAGCCCGGCCGGAATCATTCCGATGCTGCAGCAGGCCAATCGGCAGTTTCGCAGCGGCGAACTCACCTCGAACAACCAGTCCGTCATCATCGAGACCGGCGCGTTTCTCCAGACGGCCGAGGATGTGAAGAACGTCGTGGTTGGGGTGGTCAGCGGCCGGCCGATCTATCTCCGTGAAGTGGCCGACATCGTGGATGGAGCGGAGGAGCCGTCAAACTACGTGTTCTTTGGCAAAGGCGCCGGCGCTTCCGGCTCAGTGGCACAGACGCCCCGGTCTGTGCCGCCCCGACAGGCGCCCTCGCCTGTCGCGTCTCCTGCCGGATCAACGGGCGGGGGCGCCCGTTGGACCGGCACCGGCGATGGCGCCGGTGCCACTAGTTCTCCCGAGCCTGCCGTCACGCTGGCGATCGCGAAACGCCCCGGCGCAAACGCCATCGCCGTCGCCGCCGACGTGTTGCGGAAAGTCGACGGGCTCAAGGGCACGATCATCCCGTCGGATGTGACGGTGTCCGTGACGCGGCACTACGGCGAGACCGCGGCGGAAAAGTCCAACGAACTGCTGCTCCACATGGGCCTCGCCGTGGTCAGCGTTTCCATCTTGATCTGGCTGACGCTCGGCTGGCGTGAGTCCAGCATCGTCGCCGTGGCCATTCCGGCGACGCTCGCGCTGACGCTGCTCGTTTTCTACCTCTACGGCTTCACGCTGAACCGCATCACCCTCTTCGCGCTGATCTTCAGCATCGGCATCCTCGTGGACGACGCCATCGTGGTCGTCGAGAACATCGTCCGGCACTTCCACCTGCCACAGAACAAGGATCGTCCGTGGAACACCATTGCCGTCGAGGCCGTCAGCGAAGTCGGCAATCCGACGATCCTCGCCACCTTCGCCGTGATCGCGGCCGTGCTGCCGATGGCCTTCGTCGGCGGGCTGATGGGGCCCTACATGCGGCCGATTCCGATTGGCGCGAGCGCAGCGATGTTCTGGTCGCTGCTGATCGCCTTCATCGTCACCCCGTGGGCGAGCATCCGGATGCTCCGGTGGCGGAACGGCGAGCGCCGACTGGCGGAGCAGCATGCAGGTGGGCAGGTGGGCGGGGGTGAAAGTGAGAAGGCGAACGCCGAACCGGGGGGTTCGCTCCCACCCGCTCACTCTCCCACCTGCCCACCCGCTGCTGGTTCACATCACAGGCCCGAAGACGCACTCACCCGCCTCTATCGTCGTGTGATGAACCCGCTGCTCCATCACACGGGCTGGCAGTGGACCTTCCTCGGCGTCATCACCGCGCTGCTCCTTGGCGCGATGGCGACCGTCGGCTTGGGCTGGGTGAAGGTGAAGATGCTCCCCTTCGACAACAAATCGGAGTTCCAGGTCATCCTCACCATGCCGGAAGGCAGCTCGCTTGAACGCACCGCGCAGGCCGCCCGGGAAATGGCGGCCGTAATCCGCACGGAACCAGAGGTCACCGACTACCAGATCTACGTGGGCGTGGCGTCGCCGTTCAACTTCAACGGTCTTGTCCGCCACTACTTCATGCGTCGTGGCGCGAACGTGGCCGACATCCAGGTCAACCTCGTCGGCAAACACGAACGCAAGGCCCAGAGCCACGACATCGCC
>JAYUSF010000168.1:0-5162 GCA_043755815.1 Verrucomicrobiota bacterium | reverse complement strand
AGAAGCAGATCATCTCGGCGTTGCCGTAGGTGTCTTTGATCCAGGAGAGCAGCACCGAGGTGTCGAGGCCGCCGGAGTAAGCGAGGACGATTTTCATGTTCGAAAAGCGGGCGTGAGTGAACGGCAGGCAGCGTGGGCGTGGAAGGGGAAAATTCTCGCCGGGTTGCACCGCTTGGTGTTGCGACGGCCACCCGGAAATCCCGTTGCGGAACCAGGCCGCGTGACATGAAACTTGCCGGCCGGCACCAAATGGTGCATGGTTTGTTTAACAACATTAGCAACTCACTAAGGATTATGCCGGAAGCCGCTGCCAGCGCTGCCCCCGCCGAGAAGGCGCTCACCAAAAACGAACTGCTGAAGATCGCCATTCCCACCTTGGCGGGAAACATCGCTGCGACCCTCGCCGATCCGGCGGCGGAAAGTTTTTCCGGCGACGACGAGCAATTCCTGAAGTTCCACGGCATCTACCAGCAGGACGATCGGGACCGGCGCAAGCAGGGCAAGGCCTACATCATGATGATCCGGGGGCGGATTCCCGGGGGCGTTCTGTCGGCCAAGCAGTGGATTACTTTTGACGATCTGGCGACGAACTACGCCAACAACACGCTGCGCATCACCACGCGTCAGAGCGTGCAGTTTCACGGCGTCGCCAAATCCGGCCTCGGCGCCCTGATGAAGGGGCTCAACCAGGCGATGGTGGACACCCTGGCCGCCTGCGGCGATGTGAACCGAAACGTGATGGCCGCGCCGACGCCGGCCAGCACCCGCGCCCGGCAGCAGGTTTACGAACATTCGAAGCTGGTGTCCGAAGCGCTGCTTCCGAAGACCAAGGCCTACCACTCCATCTGGCTCGACGGCGTGCAGTTGAACCTCGACGCGCCGGAGAACAAGGACTTCGTCGACCCGCTCTACGGCCGGCAATACCTGCCGCGGAAGTTCAAGGCAGCCTTCGTCATCCCGCCGGTGAATGACATGGACATCTTCACCAACTGCCTCGGCTTCATCGCCATCGTGGAAAAAGACGAGGTCGTGGGTTACAACGTGGCGGTGGGCGGGGGCATGGGCCGCAGTCACGGCAATGCGGCGACTTATGCGCGCTTGGCGGATGTCCTCGGCTTCATCACGCCGGACCAGCTTGTCGAAGTGTCCAAGGCCATCCTGACCGTGCACCGGGATTTCGGCGACCGCACCGACCGCAAACACGCGCGGCTGAAGTATGTGTTGCAGGAGCGCGGCGTAGACTTTGTCCGCAGCGAAGTCGAACAGCGTGCCGGCATAAAGTTCGCTCCGGCACGGCCCTTCCACTTCACCACCACCGGGGACTCTTACGATTGGCAGAGGGCTCTGGACGGCACCTGGTATTGCACGCTGTTCGTCTCGATGGGGCGCGTGAAGGATTCCGAAGGCGGGCAGATGAAGACGGCGTTGCGCCGGGTCGCGGAACGCTTCCCGAACGTCGAGTTCCGCCTCACCGGTAACCAGAACGTGATGCTGGCCAACGTGGCCGAGGACGACCGCACCGCGGTGACCGGACTGCTGGGCGAGCATGGCGTGAAGACCGAGCAGCAGACTTCCGTGCTTCACGCGGCGGCGATTGCCTGCCCGGCGCTGCCAACGTGCGGCCTGTCGTTGGCGGAGTCCGAGCGTTATTTGCCGGGCCTGCTCACCCAGATTGAAGGGCTGTGCGGGGAGGTTGGGTTGGCGGGACAGGAAATCGTCATCCGCATGACCGGCTGCCCGAACGGCTGTGCGCGCCCTTACATGGCGGAGATCGGATTCGTGGGCAAGGCCCCAGGGCGTTATCAGGTCTGGCTGGGCGGCAACACCAACGGGACGCGCCTGAATCGCGTGTGGAAGGAAATGGTCAAGGACGCCGAGATTGTGAACGAGCTTCGACCGCTGCTGACCCGCTATTCCGCCGAACGCACCGCCAGCGAACGTTTTGGCGACTGGGTGGCGCGAGCGTTGTGGACGGAGCAGATGCCGACTTCGTAAGCTTCGCAATTGTCGTTCCATCGAAGTGCCTAAGGCGCACACACAATGAAGGTCGCATTCCATTTCGACACAGGAAGCAAACGCTTTGGAAATCCTTATGGGACGAAGATTGAGGCGATTGTTTTTCGTGCGATACTGCAGCGTCCGTCGCTAAGGCTCTCGTCGAAAATCTACATTGGGGACCTGCCGTTTCTTGTGCTGTGCCCCGACGAGCAGACACAGGAACGCTGTGCGACTATGTGGTGTGAGCATGTGCCGAAGGTTTGGAACCGATTCGTCGAGTGCGAGGAAGATGTTTTTCAGACCGATGTGTTCCTAGTTTGCTGCGACAGCCTAACGAAGCAGCAGGCAGAGGAGCTTCACAAGCGATTGTCTGGTCTCGATGGCTACAAGGGTGCCCTCGAAATTGACGACACTTTCCAACTCCATTGGGATCTTTACTCGGATGCCCTGAGGCTCACATGCCGCGTTGAAGCGACTGACATGACAGTCCTTACCCACGCTATGGGGGACGAACTGTCCGAAGACGAGAAGGAAGAGCGATTCAAAGCTCTAACCACCATTGGCTTTAGCTCAATCCGGTTCGAGTCCGATGAAGGCAAGCACTCTTTGTTCGATCGATACCACAACTTTGAGCACGCAAGGCGCGTTTCTGAATGGCGAACGGGCTTTGGGGATTTGCTCGCCTTTGTGGCAGACAACGTTGTTACGAAGTTGGGCGATGCCGCTCCAAAACTTGGCGACAAGCTTTGGGCTGCCTACAACACTTTTAACCAATCAGAAACCGAGGAACAGTTAGCGCAAGTGTGCGTATCTTGCCGGCGAACCATCGAATACGTCGCAGATACATTGTTCCCACCAAAGGAGACGCAGCTTGGGGAACGCAAACTCGGCGCTCAGCAATACCGTAATCGGCTGCTTGCGTTTGCCGAAGATTCTCTGAAGAGCGGAACAAACATTGAAGTGATTTGCTCAAGTCTCGATTTGCTAGCGAAACATATTGAGGCTTTGGAAGGGTTAGCCAACCAAGGAATTCACGCCGAAGTGATGCGCGAGGGCGCAAGACGCTGTCTGTTGCGAACGGTCTTCCTGCTAGACGACATCGTGTCCCTTCGTCCACGGCAGTTTAAAATGTGCCCGGACCTTGATTTCTCGATTCTTCGCTCACAGGAATGATCTATTCACTCTGCCAGTTCGAATATTTTCGGCCTCATGGAAGCTACTAGGCCACGAGCCCCATTTTACCTGTTCGCGACTCTGGAAGCTGAGCTTGCAGCTTCGCCGGCATTTTGGCGGTGCAGAACTCCTGAGGAACGTCTTGCCTGTCTCGCACATGCTCGCACCTTGGTGTTTGGGGAAGAAGCCCTGAATGCGCCGATAGTCCACAGTTACGGTTGGCGCAAACTCGGGGAAGAGCCTGATCCGAGAAGCATCGTGTATTTCTGATCACATGCGCCCCCCAAAAAGCAAAAAACCAGCTCTTCACAGGGCTGGCTTCTGAACTTCCGAAAGTGATTTTAGCCGTTCAACGCCTCGTAGACCTTGCCGACCATCTTCTCGTTGGGGGCGAGGGTCTTGGCGCCGGGCTTCCACTTGGCGGGGCACGCCTCGGCCGGGTGCTCGATCAGGTAGGCGTTGGCTTCCATTTTCCGGAGCAGTTCCCCGGCGTCGCGGCCGACATTGTAGAAATTGATCTCCGAACCCACCAGCACGCCACTGGGATTGATGATGAACGTGCCGCGCAGTGCGAGGCCCGATGCCGGATCGTAAACCCCGAAAATCCGGCTGACCGTGCCCGTGGGATCAGCGGCGAGGGGATACTGCACATTGGCGAGCAGTCGCTCCGAATTGCGCCAGGCCAGATGGGCAAACTTGGTGTCGTTCGAGACGCCCGCCACGGTCGCGCCGAGCTTAACCAGCGCGGCGTGCTGGTCGCCGAGGTCGGCCAGTTCCGTGGGACAGACAAACGTGAAATCGGCCGGATAGAACACGAGGATGGTCCATTTGCCGGCAGCCTTCTGCTCGGCCAGCGACAGCTTGCCAAACTGCCCGGAAGCCGGTTCGTAGGTTTCCATTTCAAAGTCTGGGACCGGCTGGCCCACGCGGATTGCGTTGATGTCGCTCATAAATGCAGGCGGGAGGTAACTTGCGATTCTGTCCCGCGCAAGCGTCGCTCACGCTGAACCGGCCTCCGCCGTTTGATCTCCCACATCCTTTTCCATGAACCTCCAAGCGCCCGAATTCATCGCCCAGGCCAACGCCGAGCTCCGGAACCAATCCGCCCTCGACATCGTGAAGTGGGGCCTCGCCCAAGCCGGTGGCCGCGCCATCGTCTCGACCAATTTCCGTCCCTACGAGGGCGTCATTCTCCACCTCGTCACGCAGGTGCAACCGGACATCCCGGTGCTGTGGGTCGACCACGGCTACAACCGTCCGGCCACCTACAAGCACGCCGAGGATCTCAAGGCGCGCCTCAGGCTGAACCTCAAGCCCTACCTCCCGAAGCTCACCGCCGCCCACTACGACGCGGTCTATGGCGGCATGCCCGAGCCCACGCCGGAGAACGAGGAACGCATTAAGGCCTTCAGCACCGCCATGAAGCTGGAGCCCTTTCAGCGCGGCATGAAGGAACTGGCGCCCACCGTCTGGATCACCGCCCTGCGCAAGGTGCAGAACCCGAACCGCGCCGGTCTCGACATCGTGTCGCCCGACGGGAATTTCAATTCGCTCAAGCTCAGCCCCGTCTTCCACTGGAGCGACGCCGAGATGGAAGCCTACCTGAAGCAGCACAACCTGCCGAACGAGTGGGACTACTTCGATCCCGCCAAAGCCGACGAAAAACGCGAGTGCGGCCTCCACGCCGCCTGGGGCGGCAAGGCTGTGGCCAACGCCTGAGACACGAATTGCACGGATTCTCACGGATTCCCAAACAATGGCTGAACTGCTCCATCGCGAAGAGACGCACCGACTGATCGGCCTGTGCATGGAAATCCATCGCGAGCTGGGCAAAGGCCATGACGAAATCATCTACAAGGATGCGCTTGTGGTTGAGCTGAGCCGTGCAGGAATCCGCCGGTGTAAGAAGCTTTCTGTAATTTGCTTTCCTTGTGTTTCCACCCAACCCCAGAGGGGGAGGTGGAGCGGAGGCGAGCGGAGCGAGCCGAGCG
>JAYUSF010000167.1:0-5180 GCA_043755815.1 Verrucomicrobiota bacterium | reverse complement strand
TCCTGCGCCGTGTCAGTTCCAAAGGCACCGAAGCATTCTCGCCGGTGCAGGAAAAGCGCCGTCATGCCGGCGCAGTCCAAATCACGGCCGCACACGGTGTGTAGACACGCCCTCAACCGGTTGGGCTGACAAAAAGGCATTGTTCCGGGCCGGGCGGGTCGCCACTCTCCGCCGCTCGATATGCAGCAGGTGAATCTCGGCCTTGTGGGCGGCGGAACCGTCGGTGGGGGCGTCTGGAATGCGCTCCAGCGGAACGGCTCCCTCATGGCTTCGCGGCTCGGGGTGGAGCTGCGCATCGTGAACGTCGCGGTGCGCGATCCCAGGAAGGCTCGGTTGGCCGCGTTTCCGGCCCGCTTGCTGACGACGGACTGGCGCCAAGTCGTTAATGATCCGTCCGTCCAAGTGGTCGTGGAACTGATGGGTGGGACGAAGACGGCCAAGGACGTCGTGCTTTCAGCGCTCCGCCTCGGCAAGCCGGTGGTCACCGCGAACAAGGCGTTGCTCTCCGCGCACGGGGAGGAGCTGTTCGCCGAAGCGGCGCGCTATGGGGCCAATCTTTACTACGAGGCCTCGGTCGCGGGCGGCATTCCGATCATCAAGGTCCTGCGGGAGTCGCTGGTCGGGAACCGGGTGAGCCAGATGGCCGGCATCGTCAACGGCACCTGCAATTACATCCTTACGCGGATGAAGCTGGAAGGGGCGGAGTTTGCCGACGTGCTCGCGGACGCCCAGCGTTTGGGCTATGCCGAGGCCGAACCCTCGCTGGATGTGGACGGTCACGACGCGGCCCACAAGACCGGCATTCTCGCCTCGTTGGCCCATGGGTTTTGGGTGAAACCGGAGCAAGTCCACACCGAGGGAATCCGCCACATCGACAAGCGCGACATCCAGTTTGCCGCCCAGCTCGGTTACACCATCAAGCTGCTGGGCATTGTGAAATGTCTGGCGAACACAACGACGGCTTCCCCGGCCAAGAAATCGAGGTCGCCGAAGCCAGGGGTGGCGTCCGCCGTCCAAGTATCGGTTTATCCGGCGCTGGTGCCGAACTCGCACGTTTTAGCTTCGGTGAACTACGCGTTCAACGCGATCTCGGTCCGGGGCGACGTGGTGGGCGACACGCTTTTCTACGGCCGGGGCGCCGGAGCCGAGCCCACGGCCAGTTCCGTGCTGAGCGACCTGGCCGACGCGGTCCTGGACCTGAAGCACGGTTCGCACCGGCGGGTGCCGGCCTTTGTGGCGCATGATGGCAACGGCCGCGTCCGCCCGATCGACGAGGTGATCTCACGCTATTACGTGCGACTGACCGTGCTCGATCAGCCCGGCGTGTTCGCCCGGATCGCCAACCTGTTGGCGAAGGCAAAGATTGGCATTTCCTCCATCATCCAGCCCGAGGGCCATGCCGGCGAAACGGTGCCCGTGATCCTGATGATCCATGACGCGCCCAACGCCGCAATGAAGCGTGTCCTCGCCCAGATCGCGAAGCTGCCGGTCGTCCAAGGCGAACCCGTGATGATCCGGGTGGAAGACTTTGACTGATTCCGTCACCTTACGCCCATGAGCACCGTCACCGAAGTCACGGAAGTCCTGCCGAAGCTGACCACTGACGAATTGCAGCAGGTGGAGGACAGCCTGATCCGCATCTATCGGGAACGCCGGCAGGGTATCATATTCGACGATGCCTATGGCGTGCTGACTGAGCGCGACCTTGCGGCGGCGCAGGAAGAAACCCTCCGGCTCATTGACGGGCCGCCGGTTGCACGATGAACCTGCCACAACGAGGCGAAGTGTGGCTTGCCGACTGTGGCCTGACCGCAAAGGTCAGACCGGTGCTCGTCATCAGCATGCCCTTTGGCGACCGTGACCGTGCCTTGATCACGGTGGTGCCGCACACAACCTCCCTTTTCCGGTCTGATTTTGAAGTGCCCCTGACAATCCGCTGGCTCCAGCCCGGCGCCTTCAATGTCCAGGCCACCTTTCCACTGCCTCCCATCAAGTTCATGCGCCGCCTGGGCAGCCTGACTTCCGAACAGCTTGAGCTGGTCGAAGGCGCCCTGAAGCGGTGGCAAGGACTCCACTGACCTTTATCCATGAGTTCCCAATCCCAACCCTGGCCGGGCGTCATCCGCCGCTACGCCGAGTTCCTGCCGGTCACCGCCGAGACCCCCGTCGTCACGCTGCTCGAAGGCAACACGCCGCTCATCGCCGTGCCGAATTTCGTCGCGGCCATCGGTGGCAACTTCGATCTGCGCCTGAAATACGAGGCGATGAACCCGACGTGCTCCTTCAAGGACCGCGGCATGACGATGGCGATCACCAAGGCCAAGGAAAAGGGTGCCAAGATCGTCGTGTGCGCCAGCACCGGAAACACCAGCGCCAGCGCGGCGGCCTACGCGGCCCGGGCGGGCCTGAAATGCGTGGTGCTGCTGCCCAAGGGCAAGATCGCCCACGGCAAGCTTGCTCAGGCGCTGCTCTACGGCGCGACCACCGTTAGCATTGAGGGCAATTTCGACGTGGCGCTGCAGATCGTCCGGGAAATGGGCGAAACCGGCCTGGTCGAGGTCGTCAACTCGGTGAACCCGTTCCGTATCGAAGGCCAAAAGACCGCGGCGTTCGAGATCTGTGACGCCTTGGGGGATGCGCCGGACTTCCACTTTCTCCCGGTTGGCAACGCCGGGAACATCACGGCCTACTGGAAGGGCTTCAAAGAGTATCACGCTGCCGAACGATCCGATACGCTGCCAAAGATGATGGGCTGGCAGGCCGCCGGGGCGGCGCCGATCGTGCTCGGCCATCCGGTCGAACATCCCGAAACCGTCGCCACGGCGATCCGCATCGGCAACCCCGCGAGCTGGCAACCCGCAGTGGAAGCCGCGCGTGAATCCGAAGGTGCCATCCGCAGCGTGACCGACGAGGAAATCCTCTTCGCCTACCGGCTTCTTGCCCGCACCGAAGGCGTGATGGTCGAACCGGCCTGCGCCGCGCCGCTCGCCGGACTCATCAAATGTGTTCAGTCCGGGGAGATTCCGGCCGGATCGCTGATCACCGCCACGATGACGGGCCATGGCCTGAAGGATCCGGATACGGCGATCAGGGTGGCCGGCTTCGAACCGATCGTGACCGCGGCGACGAAAGAGGCGGTGATGGCGGCCGTCGGACTCTGACGGCGGAACGGCCCGCTCAGAGTTTCCAGTCCACGCCCACGCTAAGCACCGCCCCGGTTCGGTTCTTGTAGAACAACTGCCGCTGCTGAACGCCGAACTCGTGGACGAGCTTGGTCAGCTTCACGTCGAAGCAGCAGTATTCGGCGATTTCCATCAGCTTGCCCTCGCGGAACCATTCCAGCGCCTGCAGTCCTTCGCTGGTTTTGTTCAGGCCGAACGTCGCCTCGGCAATCGCATCCAGCCCAAGTCGATGGCCCAGCTTGTCCTTGAGGTCGATCAGCATGTCCAGCGAGGGCAACTGGGTGAGATCCATCACGGTGTAGCCGTGGAGCACCTCGAAGTCGAACCGCACGTGGTTGAAGCCGACCACAAGGTCCGCGCGTTGAAGTTCGCGCAGCAGGTCATTCACTTCGCGTTCGGCGTAGATCCGGTAGCCGCCCCGGGCCGTGGAATACGTGACCCCGAGGCTCATCTTCATGTCGCGAATCTTGCCCCAGCCGCCGACCTCTTCGGCGGATTTCTGCGTCTCCAGGTCGAAGTAAACGATGTTTCTCACGCGGCGCCCGGATTGTGCGAAGAAGCCCGCGCCACAACAAGCCCCGGGTATCGCCAGGAGTAGCCCAATCTGTAATACCATTTCCCAGAGACAGTCGGTAACAACTGTGGGCGGTTTCCCCCGGAAACCGCTGCGGGTTGCGGGGCAACCCACCCACGGTTTAGGCCGGAGGTCTTCATGAAATGGTATAAGGCAAGAAGACAGGGCCTGGCAGATTCCTTCGGGCCTTACTGCCTTCCAGACTCAAACCAGGACATCGCTCTATTGTTCAGGATCCGTCACCTGAAGTTTCCAGGGCGGAACGCAGTTCGCGGGCAGCGGCCAGGACGTCTCGCGCAGCCGCCAGCGCGGCCGGAGTCGAAACGGAACCGGGGACGAGGGCGGTTGGAGCAGGGGACTCGTCCGGGTCGCCAAGCCCGGTGGCGCGGTATTCCCGGAGGCGTTCCAAGATGAGGTCGCGGATTTCCGCGGCGTTGCTCACGCCGTGAAAGATGCCCAAGTGCAACGAACGGGTCCCACCCTGCTGAGTCTGCTGCGATCCGCCACCGCCGGCCGATTCCACGCGGAGGTCGGCCAAGCCAAGCCAGCGTTGCAGCGGACCCTGGGTCACGACGACCTGCTGCAGGTTGGCGAAACTCATCGTCATTTCCCACACGCTCCAGACGCCGGAACGGATCCGCAGGCTGCGGTCGGTGACCATATACCAGCGCTGGTCGTAATCGAGGCGCAGCACGGTGTAGCTGACAAACGCCTGGGCGAAGAAGAAGACGATGCCCAGTGCCTCCAAGGTGAAGACGGCCGGCACGGCCCAGGCCGGAAGCCGGTCGGCCAGACGGGCGGCTTTGGCGGAGAACGGTTCCTGATTCCGGGCCTTTCGTCTGCGGTCACGCTTTTCGACTGCAGGACGATCGGTCTCGCCGCCGGCGGCGCGGTTCGTCATTGCGTCATCGGCCGGTTGCGCGGCGGCCGGCGGCGATGCGTGGGCGGCCTGCGCCCGCTGCTCCTGCCACTTCGACCGCCCGACGCTGAGCACTCCGATCCAGAAGAGGATGCCGGCCAGCGCCAGCGTCTGTCCGGCGGCCCAGACCGCGAGCCGAAGCCGGTAGTAGTTCGGCGCGGCGCGGAAGATCCGAACGGAGTCCGGGCGGCCGGCGGGCGGATGGGGTTCGGGCGGCACTCTGAGCACGCCGAGGACCACGGAGCGGAGTCGTTCAAACATGGGGTGCCTTGGTGGGAGGGACACGTTCGGCCAAGGCGGCGCGCACGGCGCGAAGTTCCACCGCCACCTCCCGCAGCGCCGCGGCCAGTTCGTCGTGATTCGCGGTCGGATCGGGTGACGATGTTCCCGTCATGGTCGGGGCGTCCTTGATGCCCCGCATCTTCGAGTAAAGGAAATCACGGACCGCCTCGAACTCCTTCAGTCCCTCGATGGTCATCTCGGCCGACGCGTTGCCGCTGGCGGT
>JAYUSF010000166.1:0-5240 GCA_043755815.1 Verrucomicrobiota bacterium | reverse complement strand
ACCCGCCGCCTCGCTGAGGTAGTTGAGGACCATCTCCAATGGGGCATTGCGGAAATTAAGCCTCAGCGGCCGGTCCGCGTTGATGGCGGTGGAGTCCGCGGCCGGCTGCGGGTCGGCCGACTTCTCGGCGGTCGCCGAAACCGGGCCCTCGACCTTGCTGGCCGCCGGCGCGTTCGTCGGCTGGTCCTCCGCGCGGACCGGGATCGCGGCCAAGAGACCCAGCAAGAGGCTGAGGGTGGCGGGGACAAACTTACTGGTTTTCATTCTTTTCCTCCTGAGCTCGTTTCTGAAGCAACCGTTTCAAAACTTCACTGACTTCTCCGCCGGAATCGCTGCCCGACGCATCGGACGATCCTGCCGTCGAACTGGCCGAATCACTGACCACGCTGTGCGACACCCCCGCGGTCGTCATCGTCCACGGGCCTTCGTCTTCGCGCCGCATCTGGCCGCCCACCTTGAGCGTGACCTTCTTATCCCCGGCCTCGAGCTGCACTTCCTCCGCAGTGATGCCGGTGACCTTGTGACCGGCAATCGACTCGCCGAGTTTCACCGCTTTGCGATAGGAAGCGCTGCTGCCATCGAAGAAGGCGACTTCCCCCTTGGCATAACTGATCGTGCCGACCACGGAAAAGGTATCGACCTGCACCTGCTTGGGACGCTCGCCGGTGCGGGCACTGCGGCTGCTTCGTCCGGCGTTGAAAATGTTCCGGTCGGCTATCGGACGAAACGCACTGTAGTCGAGCGACGTCGGCCCCGGCGGGACTTCCGCGGCCACAGGAGCTGAATTCGTTGCGCTGAACCGCAGGGCATTCGTGCTGCCCTTTACCGCCGCGTTGGTCACGACGGTCACCGGATCGAGGCGGTCGGCCGCACTCAGCAGCCCCATCGAAAACGTGGCCGCGAAACCGATGAGAAGTCCCTGCCGCCGCAGGGAGTTGGAAAGGTTCGTTCTCATCGTTTCTCCGTGCTCAACACCAGTCCGCTCACCTGCAGGCCCAGTGTCAACTGTGCTCCCGTGGTATCGCGCGAACTCAGCTCGATTGAATCCACTTTCAAGGCCAACGGGTCGGCCTCCACCTCGTAGAGGAAACGCGTGATTGTCGAAAGGCTGCCCGCCGCATCAACCCGGCACTCGAGCGTCATGAAATCGTCCGCGGTGCGTTTCCACTGCGGCTTGATGGAGGTGACGCTGATCCGGCTGTCGCGCGACCAGCCGTCGAAGGCGCCGAGAACCCGGCCCTCGGCCGCGGATACCTCGGCCGGCAGCGTGTTGGTCCGCATGAAGGCCCACCGGTCGCGGATGCCGCGCTCCCGGCCAAGGAGCTGCCGGCCGTCACTCACCTTTTTCCTCAGGTCGGCTATCGCCTTGGTTCGTGCCTGCCAGCTCTTCACCAGCGGCGAAACGACCAGATTGTCAGCCGCCCACAGTCCGACGACCCCGAGGGCTGCGGCCAGGAGCAGTTGCTGGCGGTTCTTGGGATCGAAGTTCATGGCTGGCGCGGGCCCCCGCCCCACTGGAAGTTGAAGGTGAACTGCAAAGGCGATTTGCCCCGGACCTGATCGACCTGCACGTCCACGATGTCCGGCGTGGCCCGCAGTTTGTCGAGCGTATTGAGCAGGGCGGTGTTGTCGCTCGCGGTGCCGGTGCAGATCACGGAACCGTTGTCGCGCAGTTCGATGGTCTTGGCCGTCACGTCACCGGACTCGGGAAAGGCCTCGGTCAGGCGGCGCAGGATGCTGAGGCTGCGGACCGAGTCGTCATACCAGGGCCGGAACCGCTTGACCTGTTGCTGAAGGTTTTCCAGGTCATGAACTTTCGCGGCAATTTCCAACCACTGGGACCGTGCGCTCATGAGCTGGAACTGCTGGATCAGGAATGCGACCAGCACCAGCGCCACCACGCCGCCGCCAACTTTGGCCGCCAGCATCAGCTTGCCGGAGGAATGCTTCCCAGCGAAGGCCTGCCAGGCCGAGACCCGCGGCGGAAGAAACTCCAATCTGTCGGTCGACTGCGCCAAAAAGCGCACCGCCGCGGCCACCGGGCCGGTTACGGGTGTCGCTTCCGCGACTTTGACTCCCAGTTCGCCCGGCGCGAACCGGATCACCCGGTCGACCCGGAGCCCGAAAGCCGCTGCCCGCGGAGCCAGTTCCACGGCCAGCCGGTCCGCGGCCGGCCCACCAAAAATCCGAAGGCGGCTCAGGTCATCCCGAACAGCCGGGACCAACTGGCCCAGCGTCACGCGCAGTTCCCGGCCCACCAGGTCAGCCGCCACCCACGCTTCGCCACCGTCCCCCTGAATGGGGGGTTCGAGCGTCCGGAGGGCGACGACGCCGCCCCCGCTGACGATCAAGAGGGTCACGTTCTTTTCGCCGACAAACAGCGCGACGACGCCTTCACCCTCCGCTTTGACCGGAGCCTGTTGGGCCGTTACCCCCAACGTGAATGAAACCGGGATCAACCGGGCGGCGCGCAGGATCGCTTCGATCCGTTCGAGGTGTTCGCGCTGGACGGCGAGCTGAGTCACGTAGGCCGCCCCGCCTCGGGTTTGGAAGCGGGATTGGGCAATTCCCAACGCTTCGGGGCCGTAGGGGAAGCCGTTCTCGGCCTCCAACTGGAGCAGGCTTTCACGGTCCTCCTCGGAAAGCTCGGGCAAGACGGTCTGGAGTGACAGCGCCCAATCCGGAGGCAGCGCCACCACACACCGCCGTTCGCGGATCTCTGCGACATCGAGCAGAGCTTTCAGTTCGGCCCCCACGACCGCAGGATCGGTTTTCAACACGTCGCCGCTCAGCGTGCCCGAGGCGGTCTGCCCGAGCTCGGCCGATCCGTTCGTGCGGCGCACGACCGCGGCCTCAATCCGGGCGCCGTCGAACGTCAGGCCGAGCACGCTCTGCGGACGCTTTTTCTGGAACCAGTCCTTCATCGGGAATTCATCGCCAACGGTTGCTGTTGTAGCCGCGCCTGCTTGCCGAGCGCCCAGCCGAAATCACTCAGGTCCTGCCGGTAAATGATCCGCGGCGTGCCGGTCGAGGTGTCGAAGACGAACCGCGTCCGCCGGTAGCCCCGCCCCAGATGGCCGACAGCCGCGACGTCCGCCGAGAACTGGAAGCTGCGTCCGGTGATGTAGCGCCCGGCCCGCGTCGCATTTTGCTGCCCCAGCAGCTCAGCGGCCCAGGCCACGGAGTTCAGTTTCCCGGAATTTGACTGCCGGTAGCCGATCAATGACCCCGCCAGGTCCGGGCCGATGCCGGGAATGCACGCGAGCACCTGTTCGCTGGCGGTGTTGATGTTCACCAGCCCTTGCGGGGCCGCATTGCCCTGGGCGGAGTAAATGTCGCCTTCGATCAGGGCAAACTCATCGGCGCTCATCCGACTGCGCATGTAAAACTCCAGCACGCTGTTGAACACGACGGCCTGCCCACCGCCGCCACCCGGACCACCGCCGCCACCGCCCAGTTGCCCCACGACCTGATTCGCGCGGCTCGTGCCGAGCGCGGTTTCAAGCAGGGTCCGCAACTGTGGGTTCTGTCCCGCGTTCTGCCGGATGTTGATGCGCTGGGTGCCGTTGGTGGTGGTGAGCGGTTCCTTGGTGTAAACCGTGACGTATTCGAGGATGCCCGGATCGAGCCGGCCGTTGCGGTCGTCAAGCGGGAGGGTTACCGCACCGTCGTTCTCGTTGAGGTCGAGCACGCCGTTCCGGTTCAGGTCCTCACCGAAGAGGATCTCGGCCTCGGCACCGTTGACCATCCGGAGTTCGTCAATGCTCTCGAACGGCGCATTCTTGCAGTAGTAGGCGGGATTCTTGAGCAGGTAGGTCTCCTCCTCCGCCCCCATCTCGGTGACCTCGCTGTCCGTGTCCCGCCAGTCCACGATGGCTCCGGCCAGTTCCGGGGTCATGCGCGGGAGCAGTTCCAGCATCGCCGCCGTGGCGGTGTTCAGGTTGAGCTTGGAGCCTTCGTCCACGAGGGCGAAGTAGGGCAGATCCGTGGTGATCTGGCTCAGCTTGGGATCGCGGCCGATAAACCAAAACGTGGCCGAACCGACGGCTACCGCCTCGGGTTGGTAGGTCTTGAGGTCGGGCAACACTCCGGGCTGATCCAGCTTGGTGAGCAGAAAGGTCGCGTAACGGGCCGCGCCTTCGATGGCCTGCTCCGCCTCCAGGCTGGCGGACCGGTTGTCGGCGGAGCGCAGGTCAAGCGAGGACGAATTGCCGAAGTAGAGCGCCAACGCGACCAGCCCAAAGGCCACCCACAGAGTGATGATGAGCGCGGACCCGCGCTGCCGATGGCTGCCTCTCCGGTTGCGGGAAGCTCTCACAGGGCACCTCCCGCGGTATCGGTCGTGGAAGTGCTGTTGGTCACCGATGCCACCATAACCGGCACGATCATCTGGATCGGCGTGCGCGAAAGCGGTTGCGCCGGACGGGCACCGGGCGGCGAAAGCTCGGGTTCAACCGTGATCTCTACCTTGATCGCCCTGGGCAAGGTCGTGGCCTCGTTGGTGGAATTCCAGGAAGCCCGCCAACTGGTTCCGTCATAGAACGTGAAATCGATCCGGCTCACATCGCTCATCAGGCGCTGCTCCTCCGCCTGCTCCTCCAAGGCAGGCTGCAGGTTTCGTTTGACCACACGGACCAGGTCGCGCCCGCCGGAAGCCACCCGGTTGGTGGGATCGCGCAGGACGTAGGCGACCTTCTGGATGTCCCCCCACGGCTGGGTTTCGCGAAAGCTGCCCGAGGTCGTGAAGATTTCGGTGCCCACGTTTTGCTCCGTCGATCCCTGAATCGAGGCCGCGCTGTCGAGGACGCCGGCAAAGGTGCCACCCGGCATCACGATTCCCGCGAGGTCCCGCCGCAGGGTGGTGAGCGTCAGTTCGACCGGCAGGGCCTTCGAGGCCGAGGCGGCGGTCTTCTGCCGAAGCCGCATTGCTCCGAAAAAAACAGCGTTCACCGCCGCCAGGACCATGGCGAAAATGACAATGGCGAGGAGCAGTTCAATGAGGGTAAAGGCAGGCCGCCGGCCGAAAACCCGGGGTGCCCGCAGGGAGGGGAGCGACGGCGAAAATGGATCCCAAGCCCCGCCATGTCCGTTCGCGCAGCGGTCCTTGCCGTCGGCAGGCGAGGTCTCCGCGCGTCGGTCGCTGGGGTCTATGGCGGGCCCAAGGATCATTGCTGGTTGTTGTCCACGAGTGTGCTGAGCTGAACGTCGTAGTCCTTCCCCTGGACCTGATAGCTCACCCG
>JAYUSF010000165.1:0-17506 GCA_043755815.1 Verrucomicrobiota bacterium | reverse complement strand
GACCAGCGCCACGGCCTTCATTCACCTGGCCCTCATACGCCTCATGCTCCGCAGATTGGCCTGATTCAACGGGGTTCACGAGTTTTCAGACCGGCTCTAAGCGTTTTCATGTTTCGAGCTGCGGGACGTTGTTGTTTTCAGTTTCGATTCGGACCGACGGACAAAGTGATTTGGCGAGGACTGCTCAGGGCAGGACTTCGACGGCGGAGAAGCGAACGGCCGCCGTGCTGGTGTCCTGAAGGGACTGCACGGAACCGTTGCCGGTGTGGGTGGGGCCGGCGGCCCAGGTGGTAACGGGCGAACCCAGTCCGGCCGCATCGGTGGCGCGCAGGGTATAGTTGGCGCCGGTCACCGTTGCGAAGGACACCGTGGTGACGTCACCATCGCGCGTGACCGTCGCGATCTCCGGCACGGGAATGGCCAGGCTGCCGGTATTGAAGGTCAGCGTGCCGTCGGGCTTGAGCTCGAAGTAGCCGAGGTAACGCCCGGCCGTGTTGACCGTGCCCGCCGCCGTGTTGCCGGGCAGCAGCTCAAAAAGGTCGGACCGGGAGACGTTGGCGGGAGCGCCGTCGAAATCGTCGGCCGTGAGGTTCTCCACGTTGCCCTAGAAGGTGCCGACGAAATCGCCGGCGTTCCCGATCAGGGGCGCGAAGGCGAAGTCGGTGTTCACCGGGATGACCACGCCGGTCGCCGTGTAGTTGGGACCGGCCGGCTGGCTGCTGCTGGAGGCCGCGGCGTTGACGCCCACGGCGTCGATCTGGCTCGCGCCGGTGCCCTGGACGAATTGGACCTTCCGCAGCCAAGCGGGGCTTTGCACCGCCGGGGCGAGGCGCTGCGCGGAGGCCCAGATGGTCTGCAGCGGGTAGTTGGGATCAACCGGGGGACGGTTGACGCTGGTAACCGACCACTTGAGGCCGTTCAGGCTGGGGAGCGCCGTGGTGAGCTGCGTCGCGGAGAGGTTCGCGACCGCCACCGTCGTGCCGGCGGGCAGCGTGTTGTAGTTGGTCGCCTTGCCGAGGTTCACCACGTAGTCCGAGTCGTTGCCGGTCTGGCGGAAGGCCAGCACCAGGTCGCCCGGGCTGTAGAGGAAGGGCGCGGCGGGCAGCGCCCCGGTGAACAAGGCAAACCCGCCCAGCAGCCGGGCGAGGCCGGGCAGCAGGCGCTGGTTTGGGTGAGTCTTCATGTTGCGTGTTTGCGGTTGTAACTGTGTGTTTCGGTCCGGGTCGCCGACTTGGCGGCCTGAACTTTCCTGACAGAACTTCCGGTGATCCGGTCGGCCCCGCGGAGTGATTGGTTTTTGGGGATGCCTCCCGTGGGCGGACGGGCGACGGTGAAATGGGCTTGGCGATAAGTAGTGGGCGGCGGTGCGTCAGAACGAAAGCTGCACCCGGGTAGAGAGGACATTTTCGTCCTGGGCGGTGACGGTGGCCGGGGCGGTGACCGTCGCCGGGTCGCCCCCGTTCACCGGGGCGCCGCCGCCCTCGAAGGTCGTGTGCGTGAAGCTGGAGAGCACCCGCACGTTGCGGTTAAGCCACCAGTTCACGCCGACGCTCCACGAGGTCGCGCCGGTGGCCGAGGCCAGCGGATTGGCGAAGGTCGGGAACGCGCCGTCGTCCACGTCGAACTTCGAATACCGGCCGACCAACTGCCAGGCGCCCCAGCCGCCGCCGTGCAGGGTGAAGGGCCGCAGCGGATTGACGCCGGCGTAGGAGGCGGCCTCACCGGTCAGCACCCATTCGGCGGTCAGTTGCCAGGCGTCATGGCTGAGCTTCGCCGAGCGGAACGTGGTGCTGTTGTAAACCTCCTGGCTCGACCGCGCGTATTCGCCCATCAGGCCGAACGGGCCGTAGTAGAAGGAGCCCTGGGGCGACAGGCGCCAATGGACGCCGTCGGCCACGACCGGGCCGACCGTGGGATTGTAGGCGAAGAACTGCTGGTTGCCCGGCGTGGTCGAGTAGCCGGACACGGTGGCGCCCACGCGGGGCAGGCCCACGGCGTTGGAACTCACCTGGCTGTAAGAACCGCCCAGGCCGAAGCCGAAGCCCTGGAGCGGCTTGAGCGCGGCCTGCTTGAACGGCTGGAAGAAGACCCGGCCGGCGAATTCCTTGTCGTCGGAGTAGTCGAAGTTCGCCGGGTTGCGCTGGTCGCCGGCGTTGTTGAAGACGCCCGCGGCGAACGACACCGCGTCGTCCCACAGCTTGCCCGAGAACTGGGCGCCGACGCTCCGCTGCGGCACCAGGTTGCTGACCAGCGAGCGTTCGTTGAACGGCAGCGCCGTGATGCTCTGGAGCAGTTCCAGACCGACCGGCCCCTTGAACTTGCCGATCCGGGCCTCGTAGTCGCCGAACTTGTAGGCTACCGAGGCGTCGAGGATCTGGATCTGGTCCTGGCCGAGGCCGCCGTATTGCGGGATGATGAGATACTCGAAGTCCTTGAACAGGTTGCCCTGTAACGCGGTGCGGACGCGGCGCAGGTAGAACCCGTCGTTGCCTTCCAGCAGCGGGTTGTCGTTGAAGAACACCTGGGCGTCGGCCTGGACCAAGCCCTTGACCTTTAAGGCGAAGTTTCCGTCGCCCGACGTGAAGCTGAGTCCGCCGGCGCCCGCGGAGAACTTGGGCGCCTCCTTGGCCTTGGTCTCGGACGCCTCGGCGGCCAGTTCCCGGTTGCGCTCCACGACCTTCAACTGCTGCTCCAGTTCGCGGGTGGTCGGGCCTTCCTCGGCGGCCACCGCGATCTCGGGCAGCACCCGTCCGGTCACGACGGCCTGAAGCTTGCTTTCCAGCTCCGCGAGGCGCGTGACCAACTGCCCGGAGCGTTCCTCGGCGGCCTTCAGCGCGGCCGCGTGACCGGCCCGCTCGGTGCTGGTCGCCGCCGCGCGTTCCGTCTGCTGCCGTTCGATTTGGGCCAGTTGTTCCTGCAACCGCCGGATGACTTCGGCCTGCGCCTGCTGGGCCTGGGCAAACTGGTTGGTGAACGTGTTCAGGCGGGCTTCGGTGGCGGCCAGTTCGGCCGTCCCAACGATCTGGTTTGTGCCGGTGACCGACGCGGCTGACCGGGCCGGCCGGGCCGGGTCACAGCCGGCCGCGACCAGCAGCACGCCCAGGGCGGCGGCCGGAGGGGCATGGCGAACGGCGGCGGAAAGCGGAATCATGATTCGGCGGCGACGGTTCAAAACAGACATGAGGGTTGCGTTGCGGGTGGAACTTCAGGTTCCACCCGCCGGATTCGGCGGACAGGGGGCGGCGGCGGCGGACCTCCGCGGTGGCTCAGATATTCTGCGCGACGGCCTGGAGGTAGCGGTATTCGACGAGGATCGTTTGCAGCGCCGCCACGAGGGCATCGACTTGGCGGTGGAGCGGAGCCTTTTGCGGGGTTTCCAAGGTGATTTCAAACGGCGGCTGCGGCAGGCCGGGAATGGACTGGAGCATGCCCGAGTAGCCATCGTGGATGATGCCGCTGCGGGCGCTGAAGCCGTCGATCACTTCCCGGTGATTGCGCGGCAAGAAACGGCCGGCCTCCAGGAGGGCCGGTTCGAGCAGGTGCCGCGACAGCACCGCGCCCTTCACGAAGCCGTAGAGTCCGTCACTGGTGTCGTCGCTGTGCAGCGTGACGATGCCGTGGAAGGCCTGCATCCAGATCTCAGATTCCAAGAAGCGGACCTCGGGCTGATTGGACTGGGTCCAAAACTCCCGGTTCAAATCCTTGCCGCTGCGGGCCTCGCGGGTGTTGTCCTCAAAGCCGGTGGGATTGCAGACCGGATAGATGAAGAGCGCGTAGCCCTGCGCGAGTTCGGGCTTCGCTTCGAGTGCGGCCAACAGACGCCCCAGCGCCAGCGCGCCTTCCGGCTCGTCGCCGTGAATCGTGGCAAAGATGCCGAGGCGGATGATGTCGCCGCCGCCGCGTGGACCGACGTAGAGATAACGCGGCAGGCTGTAGTGGCCGCCGGCACTCTCGAACTGTCCCAGCGACTTGCTGATCAGGTGCCGGGAGGATTCGGCGATGCGGTCGAGCGGTTCCAGCAGCCGCGCAACGGAACGTTTGGCGGTGGCGGGACGGACGGTGGAACGGGCGTTCACGGGCGCTTGAGGGGCGAGGGTGGTGGACATGGTCAGCGGGTCTTTCGGTAGATTTGGTCAAACACTCCGTCTTCGGCGAAATGGGTCCGCTGGGCTTCGGCCCAACTGCCGAAGACGTCATCCACGCGGAACAGGGTGAGCTTGGCGAAGTGGTGGGAGTATCGGCCGGCAACCTCGGCCGAGCGGGGCCGGAAGTAATTCTTGGCCGCCACTTCCTGGCCGGCGTCGGAGTAGAGGTATTCGAGATACGCCTGGGCTTGCCGGGTGGTGCCGCGACGCTGGGCGACCTCTTCGACGAGCGCGACGGGCAGTTCGGCCTCCACGCTGTAGGGCGGGGCCACGACTTCGAAGGGTTGCCCGGCAACCGTGCGGCCCAACTCCTGGAGGGTGAGGAAGACTTCCGCCTCGAAGGTCAGCAACACGTCGCCAATGCCCCGTTGGACAAAGGTCGTTGTGGCGCCGCGCCCGCCAGTGTCCAGCACCGGCACGTTCCGGAACAGGCGGCCGACAAACTCGCGGGCGGCTTCGGCCTTGCCGCCGTTTTGCTTCAGCGCGTGGGCATAGGCCGCGAGGTAGCCGTAGCGGCCGTTCCCGGAGGTCTTGGGGTTGGGCACGATCACGGACACGCCCGGCCGGGCGAGGTCGTCCCAGTCCCGGATGGCCTTGGGATTCCCCTTCCGCACGAGGAACACGATCGTGGAGGTGATCGGGGAACTCTGGTGCGGGAACCGCGTGCGCCAGTCGGCGGCCACCAAGCCCCGGGCGGCGACCTGATCCACGTCGGTCACCTGATTGAAGGTGATGACATCCGCCTCCAGTCCGTCGATGACGGCGCGTGCCTGCTTGGAAGAACCGGCGTGGGCTTGGCTGAAGGTCACCGTCTCGCCGGTCTGCGCCTTCCAATGGGCGGCAAAAACCGGATTATAGGTTTGGAATAGTTCCCGCGAGATGTCGAACGAGGCATTCAGCAGGCGGGTTTCCCCGCGCACGCCCACGGCCGCCAAAGCCCAAAGGGCGAAGGTCAGCCGGCGGAGGTGGGAGGAGAAGTTCATGGCGTGCGCGATTGCGGGTGGGAAGGAGTCCGGCGTTATCGGGCGATGAGCTGGTCGAAATGGCCGTCTTCGCCAAAATGTTCCCGCTGGGCCTTCTGCCAGCCGCCGAACACGGCATCTACGGTGAAGAGTTCGAGCTTGGGAAAGTCACCGGCGTGGCGTTGGGCCACGGCTTGGAGCCGAGGACGGTAGTAGTTCTTGGCGGCGATTTCCTGGCCGACTTCCGAGTAGAGATACTCAAGGTAAGCCTTTGAAACTTCCTGGGTGCCCTTCCGCTTGGCGACCCGGTCCACCACCGCGACGGGCGGCTCGGCGAGGATGCTGACGGAGGGGGCGACCAGCTCAAATTCGCCCTTCCCGATCTCCTTCAGGGCGAGCAGCGCCTCGTTTTCCCAGGCGATCAGCACATCGCCGATCCCGCGCTGCACGAAGGTGGTGGTGGCGCCGCGGGCACCGGTGTCCAGCACCGGCACGTTCTTGAACAGCGCCTTCACGAATTCCTTCGCCTTCGCCACGTCACCGCCGTGCTGCTTCAGCGCGTAACCCCAGGCGGCGAGGTAGTTCCAGCGGGCGCCGCCGGACGTCTTCGGGTTGGGCGTGATGACGGACACCTGCGGGCGGACCAGGTCATCCCAGTCCTTGATTCCCTTGGGGTTCCCTTTGCGGACCAGGAACACGATGGTCGAGGTGTAGGGCGAGGCATTGTCCGGGAGGAGCTTCTGCCATTCCTTGGTCAGGAGGCGGCCCTTCTCGGAAAGGGCGTCAATGTCGTAGGCCAGCGCCAGGCTGACGACATCCGCCTGAAGGCCGTCAATGACGCTGCGGGCCTGTTTGCCCGAACCGCCGTGCGACTGTTCGATGACGACCGTGTCGCCGGTCTTCGCCTTCCAGTGTTGGGCAAAGGCGGCGTTGTAAGCGGTGTAAAGCTCACGGGTCGGGTCGTAGGAAACGTTGAGGAGCTTGAGGTCCTTGGCGGATGCACTGAGGGCCAGGGCTGCGAGGACAACCGATCCAAAGCGGGTCAGGGAGGCGAAGAAAGGCATGGGGCGAAATGGTGTGGGTTAGGATTTGGATTCGACGCGGATTTTTTCGGTGCGGTCAATCTGCACCACCCGGCCTTCATGAACCACGATCTGGATCACTCCGAACCGCAGCGACGCGACCTGCTGCCGGATGGACTCGATCCAATCGTTTTGGACGGATGGTTTGGGCGCTTCCGGGCGCTCCGCTTTTCCTGGTGACGACTCAACAGCCATGACGGGACTCACAATCTTCAAAAACACTACCAAGTAAAGTGGGTTTAGTGTGTTTAAATAAAACAGCGCTTAAACCGGCCTGAAATCGGTGCTTAAAACTTGATTGATGTAGTCGGGTATAGTCCATTTTGTCGCGTGAAACTGACGGTTCGTGGAGAATACGCGCTGCGGGCGTTGACCAATCTGGGCCGCCGGTATGGCCCCCACGTGGTCCGCATCCAGGAGATCGCCGACGAGGAAGCCATCCCGAAACGGTTCCTGGAACAGATCCTCAACGATTTGCGGACAGGCGGCTTCGTGGAAAGCCGCCGCGGCGTCGCCGGCGGCTACCGGCTCGCCAAATCGCCCGAGCGGATCTCCTTGGCGGCCGTAGTTCGCCATATTGAGGGGGCCTTGGCCCCGATTGGCTGCGTCAGCGAGAACTTCTACAAGAAGTGCAACTGCCCGGATGAAGCCCGCTGTGCGCTGCGGTCCGTCATGAAGGAAGTGCGCGACAACGTCGCCAACCAGATGCAAAAGCTCACCGTCACCGACCTCGTCCAACGCTCCAACCAGCTCCAAGCCGAACCGGCCACCTCGGCGGATTACTTCATCTGACTTCCGGCTCATTGGCCGATGCCGGCTGGTGGCGTTGGGCACGACCGATCTACCAGCCTGCGATGGGTGCGGAGCGGCATTTTGGCCGGCGAAGGAGGTCGAGCCCGGTAGGAGGTCCGAGATTGCAGGCCGACGCCGCGGGCGAAGCGAAACCACTGAAGCCGGATTGAATTCCGCGCTTTCCGGACAGTCGGTCTTCGCGTTACGAACACCGCCATGAAGCCATTGCCCACTCTTGCCTGCTGCGCTGTCCTGCTCGCCACCCCCGTCGTCCGGGCGGAGAATTGGCCCAACTGGCGCGGCCCGTCGTTCAATGGCGCAACCACCGCCAAGGCGTTGCCCGCTGCGCCTTCGAAGGAATTGGAACGTTGGGCGGCCCCGCTGCCGGGCAAGGCGGGTTCGACGCCGGTGATCTGGGGCGAGCATGTGTTCGTGACCACGCCGGACGAGGCCAAGAACCTCAACCTGGTCTGTTTCGACGCCGCCAACGGTGCGGTGCGCTGGACGAAGACGGTGGCCGAGGGCGACAAAGAGAAGGGCAAGAACAACATGGCGGCGCCCTCGCCGGTCACGGACGGCCAGCGGGTGATCGCGATGTTCGGCACCGGCGACCTGGCGGCATTCGACTTCGCCGGCCACGAACTGTGGCGCCGGCATCTGGGCAAGGAATTCGGCAGCCTGGGCAACATGTGGATCTACGGTGCGAGTCCGCTGCTGTTCGAGGGCGTGCTCTACGTGCAGGTGTTGCAGCGCGACGAGGTGCCGAACGATTATCCCCTGTTCGATGGTAAATCCCGGCGCGAATCCTACGTCCTGGCGCTGGACCCGGGCACGGGCAAGACCCGGTGGCGCCACGTGCGGTCAACGGATTCCACGAAGGAAAGCCATGAGTCTTACGCCACGCCGTTCCCCTTCCAGGGCAAGGGCGGCAAGGAACTGCTGGTGGTCGGCGGCGACCACGTCAGCGGCCACCGCCTGAACGACGGTTCGGAAATCTGGCGCGCTCGCCTCTACGAAAAGCGCGACGATTGGTATCGCATTGTCACCTCGCCGGTCGCGGCGGACGGACTGATCTACGCCTCGGGTCCGAAGGGGCAGCCGGTCGTGGCCTTCAAGGAAGGCGGGCAGGGGGACGTGACCACGACGCACAGAGTTTGGGAATTCCGGGATGCGCCGACCGACTGGGCGACGCCGCTCCTCTATGGCGGCCATCTGTTCGTGCTGGATGGCGGCAAGAAGGTGCTCTCCAAGGTTGAACCCAAGTCCGGCAAGACCGTCTGGTCGGGGAAAATTGACGTGGCTGACGTGATCTGGAGTTCGCCCACGGCGGCCGACGGCAAGATTTACCTGCTGTCCGAGGCGGGCGCGCTGGTGGTGTGCGCTGCCGGCTCCGAGTTCAAGGTGCTGAGCAAGACGCAGTTCGACGAGGGCACCTGCCGATCCTCGGTGGCAATCGCCCACAACCGGATCTATGTCCGCACCGGTTCCCGCCTGCATGTGTTCGGCGAGAAGTAGGCCGCCCTCGGGGCCGGTGCTTGTTCCTCCCGAAATTGCGCGGCACTGTCCGCCCTCATGTTCTTGCTGACTCGGCGACTCTGGTTGCTGGCCGTCGTCGGGCTCCTGCTCGGCGCGGCGGGACCTCTGTCGCTGAAACGTTCCGATTTCGTCAGCATCCGCGGACGGCTGTATGTTGATGCGGAGCGATGGGCTGATCGCCAGAAACTCGTCGTGCGGTGGAACAACACGTCGGGCGACCTCCGGTTGACCAACCGTTGGACCCAACTCCTTTTCAAGGCTGACACCGCGCGGGTGGAGTTTGACGGTGCGATTGTTTGGTTGGGCGCTCCCGTGGCCAAGCTGGCCGGCCGCCCGCTGCTTCCCGTGGGCGACGCCGACAAGATCCTGACCCCGCTCCTGAGCCCGCCGCGGCTGGCCGCCTCCGACAAGGTGAAGGTCATCGCCCTAAGCGCCGGACACGGCGGCAAGGATCCGGGAAACATGGAGGGCAACCGGAAGGAAAAGGACTACACCCTGAAGCTCGCCCAGGAACTGGAGCGCCAGCTCGAACGGGCCGGCTTTGAGGTGCTCCAGATCCGGGACCGGGACCGGTATATCGCCCCGGAAGAACGGCCGGGCATCGCCAACCAGCGCAAGACGGACCTTTACCTTGCGTTACATTTCAACGGCCGGCCGACGGCCCGTGGGTCCGCGCAGGGGCTGGAAACCTACTGCCTCACGCTGGCCAACGGCGAATCCACGAACGGCGGGCAGAGCCGCGGCTACATGCCAGGCAACCGGCATGACCGCGAAAACCTGAACCTTGCCTACCAGATCCACCGTTCGCTGCTGGGCTCACTGGATTTCGCTGACCGTGGAGTCCGTCACGCCAACTTTGCCGAACTGCGGCTGGCCGAGATGCCGGCGGTCCTGATCGAAGCCGGCTTCATGGACAGCCGGGAAGATGCGCTGCGGATCTACGGCGATCATGCCCGCGTGAAGGCCGCGACCGCCATCGTGGATGGCGTGCTGGCCTACAAGCGCCTGGTTGAGCGCGGCCAGCCCGAGTGACCGGCGAAATGTGTCGCCCGGCACCGCCGGCTTTCGTCATCTTTCCGAAATGCGTTCAATGACCGGTTATGGACGGGGCGAACGGGCTGCCAACGGGCTCCGGATTGTGGTCGAGATGCGCTCGGTCAACCGGAAGCAGGCCGAGATCGGGTTGCGGCTTCCTCCGCAGTTCGAGGGCCTTGAAAGCCGACTGCGCGACGAGTTGAACAAGGCCATCGCGCGCGGCCGTGTGGATGTGGTGTTCAGCCTGGAGCAGCCGGCCGGGAGCTCTACCGCCCTGATCAACCGTGAGGTTGCGGCGGTGTTCGCGGCGCAGTTGGGGGAGCTTCAGCAGCAATTGGGACTGGCCGGCAGTGTTACGCTGGAGGCGCTGCTGCGGTGTCCAGGAGTGTTGCAAACTGGGGCGCCGGCGGCCGATCCGGAATCGTTTTGGCCGCTGGTTTCGACAGCGCTCGAAGCGGCGATCACAACCTTCAACGAAATGCGGGGCCGCGAAGGCTTGGCCCTTGCGCGGGACCTTGGGGAACGGATCGGCCAGATGCGCGGCGCCCTGGCCCGGATCCGGGCCCAGGCTCCGGAAGTGACCCGGCGCTTTCGCGAACAGCTCCTGCAGCGCATTCGGCTCGCGGGTTTGGAAAACGTTTCCGCCGAGGATGAGCGTGTCCTGAAGGAGGTCGTCTTCTTCGCTGACCGAAGCGACATCAACGAGGAAGTGACCCGCCTCGACAGTCATTTTTGCCAGTTCGACGTGACCATACGGAGCGCCGAGCCGGTTGGCCGGAAGCTGGACTTCCTCGCCCAGGAAATGAACCGGGAGATCAACACCATCGGGTCCAAGGCGAATGACGCGCTGATCGCCACGGATGTCGTGCTGCTGAAAACTGAACTCGAACGGTTTCGGGAACAGGCGCAAAATGTGGAGTGAAGTGATCATGGGCAGCCCCCTCATCTTTCTGATCTCGGCTCCATCGGGAGTCGGGAAGACGACGGTCTGCCAGGGGTTGCTCGTGGCGCGCCCCGGTTTGCGCCGAGCGGTGACCTGCACGACGCGGCTGCCCCGGGCCGGCGAACAGCCGGGCGTGGATTACCACTTCCTGAGCCCAGATGAATTTGCCAAGCACGTGGGCCGCGGTGATTTTTTGGAGCACGCAACGGTCTACGGCTGCTCCTACGGGACGCTGAAATCCGAGGTCCGCGACCGACTGGCCCAGGGGCATGACGTGCTGTTGAACATCGACGTGCAGGGCGCGGCTTCGGTGCGGACTGCGGCCGCGACCGATCCGGTGCTCGCGCCGGCACTGGTCACGATCTTCTACACGACGGAAAGCCTGCGGGAAATGGAAGCCCGGCTGCGCGGCCGGGCGGCGGATCCGGAGGACGTGATCCAACGCCGCCTCGCGGAGGCACGCTTGGAAGCCGCGCGCTGGGCGGAGTTCGACTACCTGGTGGTCAGCGGGACCAAGGAGGAGGATTTGCGCCGGATGCAGCACATCTTCGAGGCGGAGAAACTGCGCCGGTCGCGTGCCCATTTTGAATTCGCCGGATAATCCGCCACCCTAAACGCATGTCGTCTGCTCCCTTGGTAGTGCTTGGTGTCACCGGTTCGATTGCAGCGCATAAGGCGATCGACCTCGCGAGTTTGCTCACCAAGGCAGGCTGCGAGATCCATGTGGTCCTGACGGCCGACGCCCAGCATTTCGTCCAGCCGCTGCCGTTCAAGACGCTTTCCCGGAATCCGGTGATTACGAGCCTTTACGCTGAAGAAGACGGCTGGAAACCCACCCACATCCGGTTGGCCGACGAGGCGGCCATGTTCGTGGTGGCGCCGGCCACCGCCAACTGCGTGGCGAAGCTGGCGCTCGGATTGGCGGATGATGCGCTGAGCTGCATCGGGCTGGCTCTCAATCCCCAAGCCAAGGTCCTGGTCGCTCCGGCCATGAACGGGAAGATGTGGCTGCATCCCGCCACCCAGGGGCATGTAGCGACGCTGAAGGCGCGCGGGGCCGAGTTCGTGGGACCGGAGGAAGGACTCTTGTCGTGCGGCTACGAAGGTATTGGCCGGCTCTGGCCGGTAGAAGCGATTGCCGGGCGGTGTGCGGCAATTTTGGGTCTGGCGTGACGTCGGCACGGAAACTGCCAAGCTAAGCGGGTGTTGCTGACCCATCTCGGAAAGACATTCCGTGATCTTCGGGCAGCGGTCTCAAACCTGACTGAGACCGCCGCGCTGGATCCCGAGATATTTCTCCAACGGGTCCGCTTCATGGAGCGCGGGGTCGCCTTACCGGTAAAGATCCTGATCGTTCCGCTGCTGGCTTACCTGCTGTTCTTTTCCAACTGGATCGCCGACCCGCTGCCTCCCCGGGATGTTGCCCTCCAGGCGCTGAGGAATTTCTTCCTCATCTACTTCGCCCTGAGCGTGGGCGGCGGGCTCATCGTTTGGGGCATGAAAGATGTCTCCGTCCGGCTGCTCTCCCGGGTGGTCTACACGACGGCAATCCTCGATGCAGCCATGCTCGGCGGCATCACGCTCGCGAGCGGTGGCTTCGACAGTCTCCTGTTCTGGATTTTTCTCGGGCTGATTGTCCGGAACGCTGCGGTCATTGCGTATTCGGACGTGCAGATCACGGTGAACCTGCTGGTAAGCGTCATCTACGTGGTGGCGGGCATTCTCGACGTGGCTTTGGAACGGGCCGAAATTGCCGGCGTGCGCTCGGTGGGGCTGGTTGACCTCGTCAAGGAACCCGACGAACTCCCCCCCAACCTGATGGCCGAAGGACTGATCATGCGGGTGCTGCTGCTGCTGCTCATGACGGCTTGTTCCTACGGCGTGCAGGTGTTGCTCGACCGGCAGCGGCAGAAGGAAGCCGAGGCCCAGGAATTCGAGATTAAGCAGGAGCAACTCGAGGCGGCCGGCCGGTTGGCGGCGGAGATCGCCCACCAGTTGAAGAATCCATTGGGCATCATCAACAACGCGGCGTTCAACCTCCAGCGAACGGTCAAGGAAGGTAAAACCATCACGCAGCAGATCGCGATCATCCGCGAGGAGGTTGACCGGTCGGACCGCATCATCACCGAACTGATGGGTTATGCGAAGCTCGCCGAGGGGCGGGTCGAGCGAATTGCGATGGCGCAGTTGCTGGACGAAGCGATCAACGAAGTGTTTCCGCCGGCGGCGAAGTTCGAAACCGAGGTCGTGCGCAACTACGAGATGAACCTGCCCGTATTGCTGGGAGCGAAGCTGCATTTCATGGAGATTTTCCGGAACCTCCTGACCAACGCCCGCGAAGCCATGGCCGGTAAGGGGCGGGTCGTGATGGAGGCCCGGGCGAGGCCCGATTTGAGCGTGGAAGTGGTTGTAAGCGACACGGGACCTGGGATTCCGCCGGACCAGCTGGCGAAGATCTTCGAACCCTATTTCACCACGAAGGAAAAAGGGTCTGGGCTCGGCCTCGCCATCGTGAAACACAACGCGGAGATTTACGGAGGAAAAGTCGTCGTCGAGTCCGAGCTTGGACACGGCACCCGCTTCACCGTAAGCCTTCCCGCCCGTTCGGTATTCCGCCTCCGCAAATGAAACTCCCTCCAATGCTCGTCGTGGACGACGAAAAAAACATGCGCCTCTCGCTCGAAACCGTCCTCACCGGCGAGGGCTACCAGGTGAGAACCGCCGATTCCGCGGAAGGCGGGCTAAAAGTGCTTGAGGCGGAGGAGATCTTCATGGTCGTGAGCGACGCGCGCCTCGGCGGAATGAGCGGCTACGAGTTCCTGAAAGAGGTGCGGAAGAAGCGCTCGGAACTGCCCGTGCTGATCATGACGGCCTACGCGACACCAAAGCTGGCAGTCGAGGCGATCAAGAACGGCGCGATCGACTACCTGGCTAAGCCGTTCGATCCCGAGGAGCTGCTTCACGCCGTGAAACGTTGCGCGGAACGCCACCAGTTGCTTTCAGAAAATGCCGCCCTCAAGGCGCGGGCCGGGGACTCCTATCGACTGGAGCAGATCATCGGCGAAAGTCCGAAGGTCCGAGAGCTGCGGGAACTGATCAAGACGGTGGCCCCGACCGACGCCACCGTCCTCATCCTTGGCGAGAGTGGAACCGGAAAAGAATTGATCGCGGGTGCGCTGCATTCGCTGAGCAAGCGGGCCGGGCAGACCTATGTGCGCCTGAACTGCGCGGCGATTCCGGAGACGTTGCTAGAATCCGAACTCTTCGGCTACGAACGCGGTGCATTCACCGGTGCGCATCGGACCAAACGGGGTTACGTGGAGGAAGCCGACAGCGGCACGATCTTTCTCGACGAGATTGGCGACATGAGCCGGCCGTTGCAGGCCAAACTGCTGCGTTTTCTTGAAGACGGCACCTTCACGCGGGTCGGCGGAACCCAGGAACTCCAGGTCAATGTCCGTCTGATCGCGGCGACGAACCGGAACATCGTGGAGGCCATCCGGGCGGGCGAGTTCCGTGAGGATCTTTTCCACCGCCTGAACGTGATGCAGCTGCGACCGCCGCCCCTACGGGAGCGGGGCGCGGACATCGCGCAACTGGCCGATCATTTCCTCAAGCTGTTCGCCTTTCGTTTGGGAAAGAACATCCAGTCGATCACCGAACCGGCGCGAATGGCGCTGCAGGCCCATTCCTGGCCGGGAAACGTCCGTGAACTGCGCAACGTGTTGGAACGGGCCGTGATCTTGGAATCCGCCGGCGCAATCCGCCCCACCAGCCTGCCTGATTTCGAGGTCGAATCGCGGCTCCGCCAAGGGGACCTAGCCCCAACGCCAGTTCGTGGCGGAATCCATCCACCCCAGATCAATGGACCGGTTTCACTGAGTGAGGCGCTGCTTCAGTTTGAGCGGGAACTGATATTTTCCGCCATTGAACGGTGCGGCGGCAACCTGACCCGGGCCGCTCAACAACTGGAACTTTCCCGCCACGCGCTGCGCTACCGGATGAGCCGATTGAACGTGACGGTTGATGGAACCGTTGACGAAGAGTCCGATTCCTCTCCAACCTTGCCGGGCCGATGATCCTTCCGTCTTACAACCCCATTTTTGCCCAAGTGCCCGACATTGTCGCCCCGGGCCGGTCGGTCACGCTCGACGGGTTGAATGGGCCTTCGTTCTGGGGCTCATTGGGCAGCGTGACGGTGACGCTGATCATAGTTTCCACGATTGGCCTTTTGTGCGTGCTTTGGGCAATATTTCTCCGAAAATCAGACCGCAAGCCCACACGCGGGACCTTGCTGGAAGGGGCCGTCGAGACCTCAAGTGGTCGCCGTCGCCGTCGTCGGAAGGAAAAACGCCGCCCCACTAACCCGACCCGCGCTCAGGTCGGGGGGTTGCCACCCATCGGCTCTGGCGATTCCAGCAAGCCACCGTTGTGAGCACGGAGGTCAGTGATCAGATCACGCGAAAAAGCGCCTCCAATTTGGCGCTCGCCTTCATCGTTTTACCGGCTCGGAAGCGAGCCGCGATGAGCGCCCTGTATGCATTTTGCCGGGAAGTTGACGATATTGCGGATGAGGACGCCCTGCCGGTCGACGAACGGCGGCGGCGCCTCGAAGAGTGGCGCAATGACATTTTTTTGGCCTGCAATGGCGGCCAACCGCTGCTGCCGGTGAACCGCGAACTGCAGCCTTTCATCCTGGAGTTCAGGTTGCGCTACGAACTGTTCTTCGCTCTGCTGGATGGAGTGGAGATGGATCTCGAAACCTTTAGGTATCCCGACTACGAAACATTGGAGCGATACTGCTACCATGTGGCCTCGGTGGTCGGCCTGCTGAGCATCGAAATCTTTGGCTATGACTCTCCCCGGTGTCGTGATTATGCAGTGGCGCTCGGAAAGGCGCTCCAACTGACCAATATTCTGAGGGACGTCGGCAATGATGCCCAGCGCGGGCGAGTCTACCTGCCGCTCGAGGAACTGGTCCGCCACGGGGTCCGGCCGGAGGAGGTGTTGAACCGGCAGCCTTCCGCCGGATTTACAAAGGTTTGCGCCGCCGTGCATGACCGAGCCCAATCGTTTTTCTCTGAGGCCCGACGACTGCTTCCAGCGCAGGACCGCAAGGCGATGGTTGCGGCCGAACTGATGGGAAGTGTTTATTGGAGCTTGCTGGGTCGCCTGAAAACCCGAGGTTTTCCCGTTTTGAATGACCAACCCGTCCGGTTGGGGAAGGGGCTCAAGCTGGGGTTGATCATTCTCGCTTGGTGCAGGGTGAAAACGGGAGTGCCATTCGCCGCGTATGGGAACTGAGGAAGCACCGAAGCGAATCCGGTTAATCGTCAACGCCGATGACTTTGGCGTGTCAGGGTCCACCAATCGTGCCGTCGCGAAAGCCCACCGTGAAGGCATCCTGACCAGCGCCAGTCTCATGGTTACGGCCGGCCATGCTGATGGCGCCGTAGAGATTGCCAAGCAGAACCCCAACCTCGGTGTCGGCCTGCATCTGGTGCTTGTAAATGGACGTTCGGTTCACAAGGGCACAGAGCTCAACGGATTGGTGAATCCATATCAGCAATTCAGCGAATCCCCATTGGGCGCGGGCCTTTCCTATTTCTTCAGTCGTGGGTTGAAGGCCCCCATTCGGCAGGAGATCGACGCCCAGATTAAGCGATTTAGGCTCAGCGGCCTGCCGTTAGACCACCTTAACGGACATTTCAATTTTCACCTCCATCCGGTTGTTTTTGATGCCATCCGCCGCGACTTTCACAAGTGGGGGATATCGAGGCTTAGGGTTCCGCGGGACCCTTTGCTCACCAATCTTCGACTGGCGTGGGGGCGATATTTCTACCGGCTTTCACATGCCTTCATTTTTTCCAGGCTGGCGAATCGCACCATCGGACCATTGGAGCGGCGGGGAATAAAACACACCGATCTCGTCTTTGGCATGCTCCAAAGCGGAAGGATGGATGAACAGTTCCTCGTGCGCTTACTCGAAAATCTTTTTCCCGGCACGTTCGAGATATACATGCATCCGAACGAGGACGAGCGGGCCTTTGAGTTGGAAGCGCTGCTCAGTCCCGCAGTTCGGAATATGGTCAGGCAGAGAGAAATCGAGCTGATCCGATACCAAGACCTCTGATGGTCAGGCTGATGTGCATCCTTATCGTCGGATCGGTTTTCGAAGCCTTTGGTGTCGTCTTATTGAGCCGAGGGTTGAAGGAGATTGGCGAACCCACAAAGATCAGTTCAACCGAGCTTGGCAATTTGATCGGTCGGGGTGCGAAAAATGGAAAACTTCTCGCTGGCGTTGGAATGGAGGCGATCTTTTTTGGTGCCTACTATACCTGATTTCGCAGGCGCAAGTTAGCTTCATCTGGCCCCTGACGGCGTTGAGTTTTGTCGCGATCACTTTGGCGGCCAAATACTTCCTGGACGAACATGTAAGTGGTCTTCGGTGGCTGGGAGTTTTTCTGATTCTGGCGGGGGCGGGCTTGATTTCTTACACCGAAAGGTCAACTCCCCAAAATTCGCCAAAACTCCCGCCCCGTGAGACTGCTGATCGATATTGATGCGCTGTTTGACGGGGACTTCCAGAAACCGAGTGTTTTGAGTGCAGGCTATTCAGGATGCACCTTGGTGCGGTGAGGGGGCGTGGCACTTGGCCAGGCTTGGCAGCGGTTTGAGCGACGGCGGCGCGGGCGTGCTGGGCGGCTTTTTCGGCGGGCCCCGGCCGGACTTTTCAGCAGGGGCTCAGACGTGGTCGAGCGGAAGCGGCTTGAGCCGGAGGAGGGTCTCGTAGCACAGGTTCAGCAGCTGGCTGGCGGCCTGGTTCCAGGCCAGCCCCATATACCGCTGGAAGATCCGCCCCGCCTGCCCGGGGCGCATCTGGGCACTGCCCCCGTGTGCCTCCCTCGCCCTGCGAGGCACGAGCGGGGAGAGGGCTGGGGAGAGCAACGGTGTTGGTTGGCAAGGGGGTTAAGCGGCTTTTGGAGTGATTTTGGCGGGGGGCTGGGCCTT
>JAYUSF010000164.1:0-17521 GCA_043755815.1 Verrucomicrobiota bacterium | reverse complement strand
GTCTGGAGGACTTCTGGAAATACCGACTCAATCAGCACGCTGCTCGCAACGACACCCTGTCGCTCGCGGCATAAAGGAAGAATTTGGTCTCACACCCGAATTCTAATCAGGAAGGCCGGAAAGCAGGAATTTTCAGGGCTTCCTGTTTTCCTGGTCTCCAAATTCAAATCAGGCCGTTGCCCAGGGCGGACAGGTTGAGTCCTCGCCAAGTCCGGTGCTTGCGTGCGGGACGGGGGTGGCCAGATTCCGGCGAAGGACCATGAACATCTACGCGCACCCCACGTTCGACATGGCGCTCCAGCAGTTTGACCTCGTGGCGGATCACCTGGCGATTCCGGAGACCGACCGGGGCTGGCTGAAGTATCCGAAGCGCGCCCTCACGGTGGCGTGCCCGGTGCGGATGGATGATGGCTCGACCAAGGTTTTCGCCGGCTACCGGGTGCAGCATCACTTCGCGCTCGGGCCGACCAAGGGCGGCATCCGCTTCCATCCCGACGTGATGCTCGGGGAGGTGGCCGCGCTCGCGCTGTGGATGAGCTGGAAATGCGCACTGGCCGGGTTGCCCTACGGCGGTGCCAAGGGCGGCGTGAGCGTCGATCCGCGCGCGCTTTCCGTCGGCGAACTGGAACGGCTGACCCGCCGCTACACGCAGGAGCTGGTCAATTTCATCGGGCCGCAGACCGACATTCCCGCGCCCGACGTGGGCACGAACGAGCAGGTCATGGCCTGGATGATGGACACCTACTCAATTCACGCCGGCCACCCCGTGCCGGCGGTCGTCACGGGCAAGCCGGTTCACCTCGGCGGCTCGCTCGGGCGGCGCGAAGCCACCGGACGCGGCGTCGCCTATCTCGCCGGACGGGCGATGGACACCTTGGGCCTGGAGGCGTCCGGCGCCACCGCGGTCATCCAAGGCTACGGCAACGTCGGGGCAATTGCCGCCCAGTCACTGGTGAAGCAGGGACTGCGCATCATCGCGGTCAGTGACGTGAATGGCGGCATCCACAATCCGCGCGGCCTGGACCTGCGGCAGCTCGACGCCTGGGTCGTGGAACACCGGACCGTCGCCGGCTTTCCGGAGTCCGAACCGATCACCAACGCCGACCTGCTCACGCTGCCGTGCGAAGTGCTGGTTCCCGCCGCGCTGGAACGCCAGATCACGGCGGCGAACGCCGGCCAACTGCGCTGCCGGGTGCTGGCCGAGGGCGCCAACGGCCCGACGACACCCGAGGCCGACCTGATCCTGAACCAACGCGGCGACGTGTTTGTGGTGCCCGACATCCTGTGCAATGCGGGCGGCGTGGTGGTGAGTTACTTCGAGTGGGTGCAGGACTTGCAGTCGTTCTTCTGGTCTGAGGGCGAGGTGATGGACAAGCTGTTCCGTATCCTCGAAGGCGCGTTTCACAACACGCTGAACCTTGCCCGGAAACAGAATCTGCCGATGCGCACCGCAGCTTTGAGCCTGGGCATCAAGCGCGTATGGGAGGCCAAGAAGACCCGCGGGCTGTTTCCGTAAGTCTGGCCAACCCGCCTCTCGACGGGAGGGCGGACACATGCAGAACCTTGTTTCGTCCGGTCCCTCTGACATGTTGCCTCCTATTCGCGTCGTAAAGATTCAATCCCTCCCAACCGCCTCCCGAGTCCCTAGCCTTGCGAGAGGATTGAAAGGCCTGTTCGCCGGCTTTCTGGTCTGCCTGCTGGCCGAAGGGATCGCAATTGTCGCAGTCATGTTTTGGTGGAGCACCACCTACGTGGAAAAACCAATCGGCGCCTTGCCGGGTTGGCCGGCAATCGCACTGGCACGGTATGGTCTGAGTGTCACCTGGCCCATCGTTCCATCGCTGCTACTGGCGATGGCAGGTGGCGTCGCGCTGATGCTCCGACGACGCCGATGGCCTGTGCGGGCAGCGGTGGCGGCCATCCTCGGCCTGGGCTTTTGCGAAATCGGCCACTGGCAGACGGGGCGGCTCTACGAGGCGCAACCGGCTTCAAATCCCTATCCAAACGCTTCAACAAATTCGGTGGCCTATGTCAATGGCTACAGTCGAGGCTTTGTGAGGGCCGCTACGGGAGCACTCGGCATAGACATTTGTTTTGCACCCGAGGCGGAGATTCAAGGCTTTCAGCAAGGCATGGTCGATGGCGGAGCGGTTTGGAGCCGAGCCGTAGGACGGCTCCTGCCGACTCAGGCCGACTACCAGCGAAGCGACTCCACCCCGCGTCGTCCCCGTTAACCAACCGTGGGATCGCGTGGCCAACGAGGTCACTTTCCCGACGCAGTGTTTGAATCCGTCCACGGGCTGCGCTAAACCACACCCATGAAGCCGCTGTCGTTTGCCTTCGCCGCCACCCTCATTGTGACCGTTTCGCTGTCGGCCGCCGTCGATTTCAAGGAAGCCGTGCTGCCGATTCTCCAGGAGCGTTGCCTCGAATGCCACGGCGCGGAGAAGCAGAAGGGCAAGCTGCGCCTCGACTCAAAGGACGCCGCGTTCAAGGGCGGCAAGAGCGGCGACCCGTCGTTCAAGGCCGGCGACGTGAAGGCGAGCCCCGCGATCACGCGGGTGCTGCTGCCGAAGTCCGACGACGACCACATGCCGCCCGAAGGCGAGCCGCTGACCGAGGCGCAAATTAAGACGCTCAAGGACTGGGTCACCGAAGGCGCCAACTGGCCCGACGGGCTCGTCATCGCCCCGGCAAAGGCCGCCGCCCCGGTGGCCGCCCCGGTTTCGAACATCCCCGCCAAGCCGGTGCCGCCGCTGCCGGAGCTGCCCAAGGATTTCAAGCCGGCCGCCGGTGAAGCCGCCGCGCTCGCCACTTTGGCCAAGTCCGGGGCCGAAGCGCGGGCCATCGCCCAGGGCGTCCCGTGGAAAGAGATCAACCTGCGCCTGCTCGGCACGAACGTGACCGACAAGACCATCGAGCCGCTGAAGGACATCACCAGCCTGGTCGAAGTCCGCCTCGGGACGACCAAGGTGACCGACGCCGGCCTGGCCGTGTTGAAGGGTCTGTCGCAACTCCAGACGCTGGGCTTGGAACTCACGTCGGTCGGTGACGCCGGCTTGGCGCACCTCAAGGGCCTGGAGAACCTGGTTTACCTGAACCTCTACGGCACCCAGGTCACGGATGCCGGTTTGGAAGCGCTCCGCGGTTTGAAGCATCTGCGCAACCTTTACCTCTGGCAGAGCAAGGTCACCCCCGACGGTGTGAAGAAGCTTCAGGAAGCCCTGCCCGGTTTGAAGATCAACACCGGTGCCGAGCTGGTCGTCGTGCCGCCGGCCGTCGAAAAGAAGGAAGAAAAGAAGGACGACAAGAAGTGATCGTCCGACGCACGCGCGGCCCACGGCCCTCGTTTTCACTTCCGGCATGAGCGAACGTCGACTGATCGAGGTGTGCGTCGATTCCGTGGCCTCGGCCCAGGCGGCCGAGGCGGGTGGCGCGGACCGGATTGAGCTGTGTTCCGCCTTGGGCGAAGGCGGTCTGACCCCGACGGCTGGCTTGATGGAACTCGTGCGGGCACGGGTTCGTCTTCCGATTGCAGCGATGATCCGGCCGCGCGCCGGTGACTTCTGCTACTCCGAAGACGAGTTCGAGGTCATGCGGCGTGATCTGGTGCTGATGAAGCGGCTGGGGGCGGACATGGCGGTGTTCGGCCTGCTGAATCCCGACGGCAGGGTGGACGGGAACCGCACGGCGCGGCTGATGGCCGAGGCGCGGCCCCTGCCGGTGACGTTTCACCGGGCGTTTGACGTGGCGCGTGATCCGCGGGAGGCGCTGGAGACCCTCGTTCGGCTCGGGGTCGAACGGGTGCTGACTTCCGGCCAGGAGAAATCCGTGCTCGAAGGGCTCGAAGTCATCACGGAGCTGATCCGGCTCGCCGGGGAGCGCCTGATCATGGTGCCGGGCGGCGGCATCTCCGAGCGCAACCTGCCACGCATCCTGCGGGAATGCGGCGCCCGGGAATTTCACGTGTCGGCCAGCGCCACCCGCGACAGCCGGATGGAGTATCGCAACACCCGCGTGCCGATGGGCCGCGTGCTGGCACCTTCGGAATTCTCCCAATCGATGGCGGACGAGTCCCGGGTGCGGCAATTCCGTGACCTGGCCGATGGGTCAGTGGGTTGAACCCGCGGACCGGGTGTATCCCTGAAAAGACAGACGGCCCGCCATTCCTCGGTTGCGAGACCCCCTCTCGCGCGCCGATTCGGCGGGCCGCCCCCCCTTTCCTTGACGTTCAAACTGGGTTCGAACGCCCCCCCAAGGGGAAATTGAATCACTTCATCGCCGTCTCGTCATTGATGAGCCTCGGGGTGACAAAGATGATGAGTTCGCGGCGGCGGCTGCCTTCAAACTTGCCGCGGAACAGGTGCCCCAGCAGCGGAATGTCACCGGCGATGGGGATCTTGCGCTGGGTCTTGGCGGTCTCTTCCTGGATCAGGCCGCCCATGACCACGGTGCTGCCGCTGCGGACCCGGATGAGAGAGGAGGCCTGTTTGATGTCGACCACCGGGGCATTGGCCTTGCCGTTCGGCGAGGTCTGCGTTTCCACCAGCGATGTGAGCACGGGCGAGATGTCGAGGGAGATCCAGTCGTCGTCCGAAATCTGCGGCGTGATCGCGAGGATGGTGCCAATGGTGATCGTGGTGACGACGTCCTGCTCGGAGGCGTTCGAGGCGCTGGTCGTCCCGCCGTTGCCCGACGTCACGGTGGGCAGGAAGATGGTGGCCGTGGAGAAGAACGGCCGTTCCGTGCCGACCTTGATGAGGGCCGTCTGGTTGTTGAGGGTGCGGATGCTGGGCTTCGAGATGACCCGGACCTCGCCCTGTTCCTGCAAGGCCTGGAGCAGCACCTTGGAGTTTCCGTTCTGGAAATTTACGGCAAAGGAACCGCCCTTCATGTTGAACCCGCCGGCGGCCGCCGTGGGCGTGGGCAGGCCGGCGATGGCCATCTTGCCGGAATACATCTGGATCGCGTGCTCCCAGTCCACGCCGAGCTGGAACTGGTTGTTCAGCGTGACGTCGTAAAGCTTGGCCTCGATGTCCACCTGCCGGTGGATGTTGTTCTTCAAACCGTCGAGATAACTCGACAGGCGTTCCAATGCCGCCGGACGGTCCGTGACCTGGATTTGGCCCGCCGTCATGTTGATGGCGAGCGAAGCCTTGCCCTTTTCGGTCAGCAAGTGGCCGAGTTCCTCGCGGAGCTCCTTCCAGAATTCCACCGGATTCTCCTGCTGCACGTTGACGGAGGAACCGGCGGGTCCGCCGGAGCCGCCACCGGAACTGCCGCCGCCGCCGCCACCCCCCCCACCTCCGCCACCACCTCCGCCACCGGAACTGCCGCCGCCGCTGCCGCCGCCGCTGCCGGAACTGGCGGAGGCGAGATTCGCGGCACTGCTGCCCGTTCCCTTGCGGATCATCCGGAGATAGTCGACCCGAAAAAGCTTGGTCTCGGTTGCGCGGACACGGATGAGGTTGTTCTGCTGCTTCCACGAGCAGTCGCTGGCGAGCAGGAGCGAGTCCATCACCTCCGCGAGCGGCACGTCCCGGACATCCATGGTCACGGTGCCGGTGACATCCGCATCGGGGACGATGTTGAGCCCGTTGGCGCGCGCAAACATCGAGAGCGCGGACTTCAGCTCAAGATCCTGCGCCCGGAACGAGAAAACCTGTTTCCCGCTCAACCCCTTTTCGAGAGCGGTGGCCCCCGATGGAGCGGGCGGCGGGACCGGAACTGGGGCCGGGTTGACCACGGCCGGAGCGGCCGGGGCTGCGGCTGCGGTCGCAACGTCACCCTCGGCGGCGACGGCCGCGTGGGCAACGGCGAGCAACCAGCATGAGGCGAAGACGGGTGCGAGGCACCAGCGTCGCCGGGACGACGGATCTAGGGGGTATGAGGGGGTCATGGTTTGGGGGTTAAGCGGGCTTGCTGGGCGGAAGTCGGGACCGGCGCCAGGGCGACGGCCACCGCAACTCCGGGAAAGGTGATCTCCTCCTGGCCCCGGGGGCTGGTGACCAGCACGCGGTCGGCCTCAATGCGCAGGATGGTGAAGCCATCCACCACCTCGTTTTCCGAAACGGTCTGGCGGTTGATCACCGCCACGCCGCCGCCGGTCTGGCGCCAGGTGCCCTGAAGTTTCAGGACGTCGGCGGCCGCCGGGCCTTTCGGCAGCTCGGCAACGGGCGTGATCGGGGGGGAAAAGGGGTCGTGCGGGGACGCCTGGAGCCAGTCCGCCATCTTCGCGACGAAATGTCCGCGGTCGAGCTGCAGTTCGGCGGCGGGCGCGGCCGTAGCGGCGACCGGGGCGGTCACCGGCGCGGGGGCAACCGCGGCGGCCGGGCGCATCGCGGTGACGCGTTTGGGCCGGAATTGTCCGTAGAGATTGAAGCCCACGACGGACACGGCCACGGTCGCCATGCCGCCGACGACCCAGCGGTTTTGCAGGAGGCTCATGGGTTGGTTCCTCCATTGTTGGCGGTGGCCAGGTTCGCCGCCGGGGGCGGGTCGCCGACCCAGACGTTGAGCACGGCGGTCGCCCGTTCGATGCCTCCCGGCCCGGCGCTCACCCGCAGGTCCACGAGGTCGATGCGGGGTGCCTGCTGGGAAACCGAGTGTAAAAACTGTAGCAGCCGCTGATAGGTCGGCTTGACGGCCGAGATGCCCTTGGCCGGCGCCAGTTCGAGGGTCACGGGAATGATGCGGACCCCACGCTCCGACAACGGACCGGCGACGGGTGCACCCGCCTGGGCGTCGACGTCGAGGACGAGCGGCACCCCGTGCTCGATCAGTTGCTCGGTCCACTTGGCAAACTCGGTTTGGTTCACCAGCAGCCGTTGCTCTTCGGAGCGGAGCTCCTCGAAGGTTTGCGGCGCGTTGGTCGTGTTCAGCTCGCGGCCCATCAGCTCGACCTCGCGGTTCAGCCGTTGGATCTGCACGTTGACCACCTGCGCCTCCTTCTGCGAGCGCAGCAGGCGGGTGACGCTGTGCGAAAGGAAGGCGAGCGACGCGATGAGGCCGAGAGCGACCAGGATGCGGGTCCCGTGCCGGCGCCGGAAGGCGGCCAAACGGACGGGTTTCATTGGAGGGTTCCTTCCAGCATGAACCGTTGATCGGCAGCCTGGGCCGTGAGGTTGAGGCCCTTTGCCTGCGCCCAACGGGTAAAGGCATTGCCGCCGGTTTCGCCCCTGGGCGGGGCGACGGAGCCCGCGGGTTCGGCCATTCGGGCCTTGAGCGGGCCGGTGGCCAGGCGGGTCGAGAAATCCTTGACCGCCCGGGCGATCACCAAGGGTCCGGGGGCGTTGGTTCCGCCGGGAACCAGCAGCCGGCCGGCCAGCTGAAATTTCCATCCGTTGCCTTCCCGGCGGATCTCGCTCGAGTTGAGCAGCAGGTGGTGCGGGATGACCTCACCCACCTGGCCCAGGAACCAGGCCGGCACCGGGGCGAGGCGGTTATCCTTGAGCTCACGGACGGTCTCGCGCCGCCGGACGACGTCGCCGGTGACGCGCTGGAGCTCGAGGTGCTTGGCCTGGAGCTCGGTGGCCTGTGATTTGAGGCGCGCCAGGTTCTTGGTTTCCTGCCGGGCCAGCGTTTCGAGCGCGACGACCGCCACGGCGGCCGCAATCACGGCGGTGACGGTGATCGCCCCGGCGATGCGGGCAAAGAGATGCTGGCTCGGCTCCATCTCATGCTCATGCGGAATGAGGTTGGGCACCCGGTCCGAGGGCCAGTGGGCCGCGGCTTCGGCCCAGAAGGACGGGCTGGTCTCCAGCGGGAACGGCTGCACCGAGGTGCCCAGTTCGGACTGGAGCTGGCGCATCTGGTCGGCGGCCGGGGCGCCGAACAGCCAGACGCCGTTCACGGGCTGCCCCGACTGCTGGGAGACGAACAGGCTGGTGCGCTTGATGTCCATCGCCACGCGCTCGGCGTGCTGCGCCCAACCGCCGGCGACCGAACGGCCCAGGATCAGTTCGCCGTCGGGCCGGGCCACCAGCAGTGAGGTCAGCCCGTTGGTATCGGCCGCGATCATCACCACGTCGCTCCCCGCGCGGGGCACCTTGCGGAGATGTTCCTCCAGGATCGCGGTCACCGGAATCACCGCCTTCAGGCGCAGGCCGGCCCGCTGGCATTCCCTCTTCAGCCGCTGGATGAAATCTTCGGGCAGCAGCGTCAGGAGCAGGCCCTGGCCGGTCTTGCTGTGGGCGCGGGGCTGGGAAACCCAGGCCAGGGCGCCGTCCTGACTCTTCTGCTGTTCCACCTGCCGCTGGACGTAGGCCTCGAGCGCGGCGCCCTTGGCCGGCGGCGCGTCGATAAGCTGTTGGACGAGTTTGGGATTGGCCAGCACCATCGAGACCGTGTTTCCGGAGAAACCGGTTTGCTTGACCGCCTCCCGGAGCAGATCGCCCAGATCACCCACGTCGTCCGGTGAGAGCGCCGAGGACCAGGTGCCGGTGACGGCGGCCTTTTCATACGCCACCACCTGGAGCACGTTGTTGAGCCAGCTCACGCCGAGCGTGGTGGCATTCGCGGCCGAGGCGCGCGTGGTCACGGCGACGGAAGCGGGGGGCGGCAGGGACGGGCCGGAAGCGGGGCTTCCCGGCGAGGAAGCCGGGCGATTGCGGTTTTGGATGTTCAGCATGGGGGGATGCCTTTCTTGGGTTGGTTCAGTTCAAATGATCAGGCCGCCCAACAGCGCATCGAGGCTCGCCTGCGCCGTGTCCACGGAGGTCTTCAAGGTGCCCGTCGCAGGAAAGCCGGCCGCGGCCCAGAGGTTGTAGGCGGTGAGGTAAACTTCCATGGCGGCCAGCACCTCGTCAGTGGTCACCGTGCTGTTTGGATTATCGGCCGAACTGAGGAAGCTGTCGGCCGCCGCCTCGAGATCCGCTCCCGAAACTGTGGTGGAACCCGCCGTCGTGCCGGCGAACAGGCTGCCGCGCCAGAGGCTGTCCTCAAAGGCGAACGAGAAGGGCCGGGAGACCATCTCCTTGGACTGAACGCTGGAGTCAACGCCATGCAATCCAAGCACCGAGCCGGCCAGCAAATAGCAGGTGTAGGTGGCTGCCGGCAGGGTCGTCGGCGTGGAGCTGTTGACGGAATATTTGGCCGTGAGCGCGGTGCTGTTGTTCAGCGTGACCTGATGGAACAGCGGCGTCAGGTTGACCCGCTGAATCCGCAGGTCGGAGCCGTTGCCGTTCCAGGTCCATCCGCTGGGAATGGCGCCATCCCCGGCGTTCCACAGCGCCTCAAAGTCGGCGGCGGACGCAGCAAATCCGCTCGTCAGCGAAGCGGGAAGATCTTGGCCCATGCTCGACACGATCACGTAGCGGGGATTGGTCACGGCGGTGGAGCCGAGGGCCGTCTGGGTAAACGGTGGCCGGGTCGTCCCGTTGGTGCCCACCCCGAAGGTGGGATCGATGACCAGCACGCGGCTGAGGCCGCGCGAATTGGTCAGGACCCGGTCGGTGGAATCCCCGAGGGCCGCCGAAATGGCGGCCGCCCAGGCGGTGTGGTCCGGGATGATCTGGTTGCGGACGACGTATTGCCCCAACCCTTCACCCAACCGCCTGAGCGCCGTGTCCTCCTGCTGCACGGCGACCCGGTCGAGTTCGGTCATGAGCATGGGCACGACCGCCATCGCCAGGAGCGAGACGATCGCCATCATGCCCAGCATCTCGATCATGCTGAAACCGCGGCGCGCCTCGGCCGGCGGAAAGGGGGACGGGCTGTTGTTGTGGATTTTGGTTTTCATCGGCGGCTGAGGTTGCGCGTGAAGTCCCGCACTGCGGTGCAGGCGTTCTTCACATTGCGGTAGTCGGGGTGCTCGGTGTCCGTGGTGAGACCGCCGCGGGGGCAACCGCGGTTGGACCACTCCGAATACGATTTCATGAGCTTGTGGCAGGCCTCGGCGACATTGCGAGGGGTGCAACCATGGCGCTCATCATCCACGCTGCCCGAGGGGTCGACCTGGCCGTTAGGTCCGCCATGGCCTTGCCCTGGATTGCTGCTGTCCACACCGTCGGAATTGTTCCCGTGGCCGTTGTTGCCATTGCCGCTGCCGTTGCCGTTACCATTGCCGTTACCATTGCCGTTGCCGTTGCCGTTGCCGTTGCCGTTGCCGTTACCATTGCCGCTGCCGGTGCCGGTGCCGGTGCCGGGGTCGGCGGTGTTGTTAAGCGGGGGGGATTCAATGAAGGCGTCCACCAGGCCGGCCAGAGGGGTGGACCCCGCCCCGGCGCCATAGCTCACACTTCGGCCCCAGCGCCCGTTCTCGAAGACGTAGCTGGTATCCTGGGCCAGCGTTTCACGGGCCTGCAGGGACAGGGTGCTAAAGTAGAGATTCACCAGCGAGGTGTCCACGAACCAGCCGTCCACCCGTTGCAGGGGGGCGATGGTCACGACGTTGGTGCCGTCGATGCCGTAGGGGGCCGAGGCCGTGGAATCGAGATTGTTCAGGATCACCCGCCGGAACATGCGGCTGAAATCGAGGCGCTCGATCTTCACATCCGCCGCCGAGCCGCCCCAGCCGGTGGAAAAGTTGGCGGGCAAGGTGCCGGCGACCGTGTTCCAGAGCGTCGCGAAGTCGTTCGTCGTCAGCGTGGGCAGGGGGGCCGCGGTGCTGGACACCAGCACGGCCCGGGCATTGGCGGGGAGCAGCGAACCGGTGGCCGCCTGGAGGTAGGGCAGGGTGTTGGTTGCGGCGGGTCCGATACGGAAGGCGGGGTCGAAGATCAGCACGCGGGTCTGGCCCTGGCGGTTGCGGGCGATCTGGTTGGTCGATTTGGCGAGCTGACTGGCGACCATTGAGACCCAGTTGCTGGAGGTCGGCACGCTGCGGGTGCGGACGACCGCGCGCTCGATGCCCGTGATGATCTGGGACAGTTCCCCCGCCTCGCTGGCGCGATCGGTCCGCTTCATCCGTTCGAAGCCTGCCTGGGCGACCACGCCCACGATCAGGGCGACGACGGCCAGCGCACCGATGGTTTCGATCAGGGTGAATCCCGACGGTGGCGGTTGCGGTTGCGGTTCGAGATTCTGTGTTTTCATGGCTTTCCTTGTAAATGTTGCGGTCCGACTGCCCCGATTACTGCCGATGCGTTCAGCCGACACAGACTTTGGGAGGCCACCTTCGAGTCTATCGGACTCAACGGATGACCACTTGAATGCTGACTCATATCTCCGGGGCGACTGGTTGGGTTCAAATGGGCTTTTCTGGTTGATCTGGCTTGTCGGGACCTGGCCTGTGGTCCGTCACCTCCAAGCTCAGAATTGGGTTACGGTGTGATTGCCACAAGATACCTGGCGGCGGTGTTCAGGGTTGCCTGGGTCTGCACCACGGCATCGCGGAGGGTGCCGTTGGCCGGATAACCGGCCAGCGCCCAAGCGTTGTAACTGCTCATGTAGTCCTGCACGGCCTTGTAGACCTGATCCGTGGTCGTGGGGCTGTCGGCGGGCAGCGCCGCGGGGTTCGCGGGGGCGGCGAGAAAGCTCGTGGCCACTGCTTCAAGTTCGGAGCCGGTCAGCGCCGTGAGCGCGGTCCCGGCGAACACTTGGCCGCGCCAGATGCCCGCTTCAAAGGAGAAGGAGGCGGCCCGGTCGATAACCTCCCGCGATTGCGTCACGCCGTCCGTGCCCACCAGGCCCAGGACAGAACCGCCGAGCAGATAGAAGGAGATCGGTGAACGCGTGACTTCCGTGACCGCGGAGGCATCGGTCGTATATCGGCCCGGCAGGAGGTCGATGCTGTTCAGGGTGACATAATGAAACTGCGGGGTCAGGTCGATGCGTTGCACTTTGAGATCCGTGCCTGAACCGGACCAGGTCCAGCTCCCCGGCACCTGGCCATCGACGAGGTTCCACAGCTCGTCGAACATTTGAGGACTGGCGGCAAATCCGTTGGTCACAGTCCCCGGCAGAATGGAGCCCATGCTGGAAAGGATGATGAAACGCGGGTTGTTGACCGTGCTGGAGCCTGCCTGGGACTGAACGAATGGCGGGCGCGCCGTCCCATCCGGCCCCACTCCGAACCGCGGATCGATCACCAGCATCCTGGGGATTCCACGGGCGTTGGCCGCGACCCAGCTCGTCGAATCACCAGTCTCTGCGGCGACCGCCGCCGCCCAGGTGGTATGGTCCGGGATGGCGCGGTGTCGGCCCACATGCTGTTCCAATCCGGCCGCCAACCGCTGGAGAAGTTGCTCCTCCTGCTTTAGCGCGGTCCGGTCCATCTGGGACATCAGGCTGGGCGCCAGTGCCAGCGCCAAAGCAGCGATGATCGCGAGCACGCCCAGTGTCTCGATCATGCCAAAGCCACCTGCGGGCTTCGTCTGGGACCGCCGGGCCAACGTCCTGATATCCACGGCCAAAGATTTCATGGGTTGGCCAGGTTTTGGGTGAAGTCACACAGGGATTCCGTGGCATCGACCAATGAGCGGTAGGCCGGGTGGCGGGTCTGGATGGTGCCGCCCCCGACCGGCCGGCCCTTCATGGACCAGACCACATACGACCTCATGAAATGGTGGCACGCTTCGACCACGTCCCGTGAGGTGGTGCCGTGGGCGATGCCGCCTTCGTCATCGACGCCGGCGGAGGGATCCGCCCCGGAATTGTTGGTGCCCGTCGGGCCGCCGTTACCCTGCCCCGGATTGCTGGAGTCCACCCCGTCGACATTGTTGCCGTGGCCGTTGTTGTTTTTGACCTTGGTGTGAACCGTCGTGGTCGTGGTCGTGGTTTCGGTCTGCGTGACGGTCGTTTGGGAAGCCGTGGAGGCGGAAGCCGTGGTCACGCCGGTGGTGTCGCTCGTCAGCGGGTCATCGGCCGAGGTGTTGTTGAGGGTGACGATGTTGATGAAGTCGTCGGTCAGTTGGCCGATGCTGGTGCTGCCGGCGCCGGCGCCGTAAATGAGGCTGCGGCCCCAGCGGCCGTTCTCGTAAACGTAGCTGGTGTTCCGGGCGATGTTTTCCCGGGCCTGCAGGATCCGGCTGCCGTAATACAGGTTCACCGAGGAAGTCTCGAAAAACCACCCCTCCACCCGCTGGCCGGCGGCGATCAGCACGACGTTGGTGCCATCCACCCCGTAAGGCGCCGATTCTGCGGTATCGAGGTTGTTGAGGATCACGTGACGGAACAGGCGGCCGAAGTCGATCCGCTCAACCCTGAGGTCATCGGCCGCGCCGCTCCAGCTGCCGGGCCAGTTTGCCGGCAGCGTCCGCTCGGTCGCGGACCAAAGCGCGGTAAACTCCGCTCCGGTCAGTGCCGGGAGTGGCCCCCCGAGACTGGACACGAGGATCGCGCGCAGGTGTGCAGGCTGCACGGACCCCCTGGCAACCTGCAGGAAGGGGAGGGAATTGGTCCCGGTGGTCCCCACTTGCAGTTCAGGGTCCAGCAGGAGTTTGCGTTCCTGGCCGGTAAAATTCTGGCGCACCCGGCCGGGCGTCTGGGCCAGTGCGTGCGCGACCAGCGCGACCCATCCATCGCCCTCCGGAATGCCCCGCGTCCGGATCACCGCCTGTTCGAAGGCACGCGCAATGTGGCCCAGTTCATCCTGCTCCTTCTGCCGGTGCGACTGGCTGAGGCGCGCCAGGCTGGACTGCGCCACGATTCCGGCCAGCAAGGCCATCAGGGCCAGGGTGCCGATAACTTCGATGAGGGTGAATCCGGACGGCGGCGGAAACTTGATCCGGTGTTTCAGTGGAGTCTTCATAGCTAGGTCAACGCATGCTCTGCATCAGCGAAAGGATCGGCATGAAGATCGCCAGCGCGACGAAGCCGACGATTCCGACGAGGGTCAGGATCAGGATCGGCTCCATCACGCCGAAGAGCTTCTTGATACGGCGCGGAATGAGGACGTTGTAGTATTCCGACACGTTATCGAGGGCGCCATCAAGGTTGCCCGACTTCTCGCCCATCACGGTCATCCGGATGAGCAGGGAAGGGAAGATGGGGTGCCGCCGGAGGGCTTCACTGAGGGTCGAGCCCTCCTCGATGCGGTGTTGGACGTCCCGCAGGTCCCGGGCGACGATCGGGCTTCCGGCCAGATCCTCGCAGAGCTTGAGGCCCTGCAGGATCGAGACGCCTGCGCGGTAAAGCACGGACAGGCTCCGCGCGAAGCGTGACATGGCCAGCATGTGGTTTATCGGCCCGAACAGCGGAAGCTTGAACTTGATGTGGTCCACCCAGAGGGCGAACCGGTGCGACCACCGGCAGCCGAAGATGACCGCCAGCGGACCCACCACCATCGCGATCAGCCAGATCCACCAGGTCGCGACCGCAAAGTCGCACGCGCCGAAGACGATCTTGGTCGCCATGGGCAGCGGCACCTTCACCGAGGTGAGCAGGGTGACGAAGCGCGGCACCACGAAGGTGAAGAGGACCAGCACGAACGCGATCACCATGAGCAGCACGACGGCCGGATAGATGGTCGCCTGGCGCACGTCGGAGATGATCGTCTCCTGCCATTCGAGGAAGCGCTTGAGTTCCAGCAGGGACTCCGGCAGCGAACCGCTTTCCTCGCCGGCGCGGATCAGGCTGATGAACTGCGAGCCAAAGAGGTTGGGATACTTCTCCATCGCCTGGGCCAGCTGCTGCCCGGCCTCGACCTGCGTCTTGAGGTCATGGATGACCTCCCGGAAGACCGGATTGTCGCAGTCCTGGCCGGCGATTTCGAGGGCCTGCACCAGCGGGATGCCGACCTTCGCCATGAAGCTCATGAGCGTGCAGAAGTTGACCAGCTGGCGCCGTTTGGTGCCGCCTCCCAGGCGGGCCGAACGGAAGGAACGCTTGGAATCGCTCGTCTTGTCAGCCTCGGCCTTCAGGAGCCAGACCCCGACGGACTGGAGTCGTTGCTCGAGGCTGACCGGGTTCTCGGCGGCCATCGTGCCGCGCACGGTCCGGCCGTGTTCGTCGATGCCGGAGTAGATGAAATTGTTCATGGTGGGGCGGGAGATTCAGTTCATTCGGAGCGGGCGACGCGGAGGACCTCCTCGATCGTGGAAGTCCCCTGGGTGGCCAGCCGCAGGCCGTCGTCGAACATCGACTTCATGCCCCGGGTGCGGGCGAGATTGACAAAGGTCGAGGCCCCGGCGCGCTTGATGATCGGCTCATGGAAGGTCTCATCGAGCTGCATGAACTCGAAGATGCCGTGGCGCCCCTTGTAACCGGTGCCGCTGCAGACGGGACAGCCGGCCGGCCGCCAGAGCTGCCGCGGAAGCTCGTCGGGCAGCTTCACCTCGTAATGGGCCAGTTCGGCCTCCACGTCGGCGACCGGTTTGCGGCAGCGGTCGCAGAGCCGGCGGACGAGCCGCTGGGCCAGCACCCCCACGAGGCTGCCGGGCAGCAGGAACGGTTCGACGCCCATGTCGAGCAGCCGGGGAATCGCGCTCGGGGCGTCGTTGGTGTGCAGCGACGTGAAGACGAGGTGGCCCGTGAGCGCGGCCCGCACCATCAGCGTGGCGGTCTCGGTGTCCCGGGTTTCACCGACGAGGATCACGTCGGGGTCCTGGCGGAGCAGGGCCCGAAGACCCGCGCTAAACGTAAGCCCGACGTCATCCTTGATCTGCGTTTGGCGCATCCCCTGACGGCGGAGTTCAACGGGGTCTTCGAGCGTGAAAATGCTGAGTTCGGTCGTGCTCATCTCGTTGAGCACCGAGTAGAGCGTGGTCGTCTTGCCGCTGCCGGTCGGGCCGGTGACGATCACCACGCCATAGGGCGAATCAATGGCCTTGCGGAGCTGCTTCTCCACGTCGGGCGCCAGCCCGATCGAGGCCAGGCTGTGCACGTGCGTGCCGCCATCGAGGATGCGGCAGACGACGCTCTCGCCGTAGGCGGTGGGCAGCGTGGAGACGCGCAGGTTGATCTGCCGGCGCTTTACCGTCACCGAGGCCCGGCCGTCCTGCGGGATCCGGTTTTCCGCCACGTCCATGTCCGCCAGGATCTTCATGCGGGAGATCACGGCCGACTGCAGCGTCTTCGGGATGAGCACGTCCGGCCGGAGCACGCCGTCCACCCGCACGCGGATGCGCATGACCTTTTCCTCGGGCTCGAAGTGGATGTCACTCGCGCCGCAGGTCACGGCGCGGGTGATGATCTGGCCCACGAGGTTGATGATCGGCGAATCCTCGGCGGACGCCGCGACCTGGACCGCGGCCGCCGTGCTGGCGGCGGTGATGACCTTTTCCTCGGACTCCTTCTTTTCGACGATGCGTTCGATGGAGTCCTCGATCCGCTCCCCGGCGGAGTCGAGTTGGTCGAGGAAATTGAGGATGTCCCGTTCCGACGCGCTGACGATGTCGAGCTCGCAACCGGTGATGCGGCGCAGCGTGTCGATGGCGACGATGTCGAACGGATCGGCCATCGCCACGGTGAGCGCGCCGTCCTTGCGGGCAAAGGGGATCGCATGGTGGCGCCGCGCGATCTCGGACGGCACGAGCCGGACGGCCTCGCGGTCGATGGTGACCGCGGCGAGGTCCACCATCCCGACATGGGCTTCCGAGGCGACGACCCGGGAAACGGTTTCGGAGGTGGCGAAGCCGAGGTCCACGAGCACCTTGCGCATGGAGTCGCCGCGGCGGCGTTGTTCGCGGCGGGCAAGTTCGAGCTGGCTCTCGGAGATCGAACCCATCTGGAGCAGTCGGTCCTCGACTGTCAGAGGTTTGGTAAAGGCGGCCGTCATGGCTGCGGTAGGTTGTTGATGAACTTAGATCGGCAGTAGGCGCACAGAGTGAAGCCACCTATTTGTGGGCAAGATAAACCAGGACGGTTCCGGCTCCGGCCGTGGCGTCGTATTTGACGCGGCCGGCCACATCCAGGCCCGGAGTGGCGCCTTCCGAAAAGGCGGGGTCCTCTCCCTCCACCATCCGGTTGAGGGACCGGGCGTCGGCCAGCGAGACGCTGGTCATCACCGCCTGGACGACGTAACCGCTGCCGGCCTCGTTCGCCGCCGTGGTGGTGCTGTTGCCGTCCAGATTGTAGGCGGAGTTCGTGGCATTGGTGGCGGTGGCGGCCGTTACCGCGGCCACGATCTGGATCGCGGAACTGGTGCCGATGCGGGAGCTGAACGACCGCTCCAGCAGGCCCTCCGGCAGGAGCACGTTGCGATCCCAGTTGGCCATCTCGTTGGTATGGGTGGCCGGCACGAGAACCCCGCCGCTGACGGTTCCAAAGTAACCGTAGCGCCCAAAATAGAGGGTCGTGGCCGAACGGAGGGAACCCAGGCTTTGGGCCGCGGCGCTCACCCGCGATTCGTCAATCGCCGCGAACACGCGGGGCACCAGCAGGGCGGCGAGCACGCTGATGATCGCCAGCAGCCCGATCAACTCAATGAGGGTGAAACCCTCGGCCCGGTGAGCCTGCGCTGGTTGGGGTTGCTTCATCCGCTTTCGGTTGGGTTCGGGAGACGTTCACCCGGCGGCGGAGTGCGCCGCCGGGAGGAAGGGAGGCCCGCAGGCCTCACTTGTGGGCGATATACATGTAGACGCTGGTCGTGGTGGTGGAGGCATCGTATTTCACGCGCCCGCCGACATCCGAGGTGGTGCCG
>JAYUSF010000163.1:0-17573 GCA_043755815.1 Verrucomicrobiota bacterium | reverse complement strand
GTGGGAGTTGCTTCGGGTGCGCCGCACCGAATTGGATCGCGACGTGAAGCTGCTGCTGGCGCGACTCAGTCCCCCGCTGGCGCTCCTACGCATCAGCTCGCCCAAAACCAACTGAGTCGCCAGCCGATGTAGTGGCGACCTTGGGCCCTCGCCACGTCACCCCCCCCGAAAAATCACCTCCACCAACCCGCTGTCCGCCCCAGCAGCGGAAGTCGGGCTAGTGTGGTGAGTGATTAGTTCGCGCAATAACCAATGGATTGGGGATAGTGGCTTGGTGCCCACCGGACGCCCCATCAAACCGCTGCGGCTGGCCCCCGCGGAGGAGACCAAGCTTGAACTCATGGCCCGCCGGCCCAAGAACGACCAGCGGACGGCCCTGCGGGCCCGGATCGTTCTGGATTGCGCGGCAGGCCTGAGCAACACCGCCGTCGCGGCCAAACGCGGGGTGACGATCCAAACGGCCGGCAAGTGGCGGCAGCGATTCCTGGACGGCCGCCTGGAGGCGCTGGGGGATGCGCCCCGTTCCGGCCAACCCCGCAAGCAGACCGATGCCAAGGTGAAGGCCGTGATCACCCGGACGCTGGAGACCCGCCCCCAGCGCAGCACCCATTGGAGCACACGCACCATGGCCGAGGCCAGCGGTCTCAACCAGAACGCCATTGTGCGGATCTGGCGGGCTTTCGGGCTCAAGCCCCACCTGCAGGAAAACTTCAAGCTCTCCACGGACCCGTTCTTCGTGGAGAAGGTCCGTGACATCGCCGGCCTGTATCTGAATCCGCCCGAGCAAACCCGCGCGGTCGTGATGTGCGTCGATGAAAAGAGCCAGGTGCAGGCCTTGGACCGCAGCCAGCCCGTGCTGCCCATGCGGCCCGGCCAGGCCGAGCGGCGCACGCATGACTACTACCGCCACGGCACCACCTCGCTCTTCGCCGCGCTGGACATCGCCTCCGGCAAAGTCATCGGACGCTGCCAGAAGCGGCACCGCCAGCAGGAGTTCCAGCGCTTCCTCGACCAGATCGAGCGCACCGTGCCCGCCGAACTCGACCTTCACCTGGTGCTGGACAACTACGCCACGCACAAGACGCCCGGGGTCGCCGCCTGGTTCCGGAAGCGCCCGCGCTATCACCTGCACTTCACCCCGACCAGCGGGTCATGGCTGAACCAGGTGGAGCGCTGGTTCAGGAAGATCACCGAGCAGCGCATCCGGCGCGGGGTGTTCAGGAGCGTCGACGAACTGATCTCGGCCATTGACGAATACATCGCCGCCAACAACCGCCACCCGAAGCCCTTCGTCTGGACCGCCACCGCCGAACTCATCCTCGACCGCGTCGGCTCACTTTGTAATCGAACTAATCGCTCACCACACTGGGGTTGGAAAAGACGATGAAACCATGAGCGAGGAACTGCAATCTGCCCTCGACCGGCTCGTGGGCGGTGCGCCGGAGAAATTCCCGCCGCCGCCCGACGATGAAGCGCTGAATGCGAGCGGCGTCGGCGTCGTGCGCGCCCTCGTCCGGCCGGCGGCGCCTCCTGCCGCCCTGCGCACCCGATTGCGCGAGGATGCCGCGGACTTCGCCGCCGGCCGGTCCGCGCCCGCCAAGGACGCCGGCGTGATTTCCTTACCACGCCGTCGTGGTCCGGCCGCCGGGGCCAACCCGTGGTTCCCGCTCCGGGCTTAGGGGTGGCAGCTGGCCGCCGCATTGGCGGTGCTGATTGCGGCCGGCGGGTGGTTGCGGCCCGGTCGTTCCGGCCGACCGGTTCCGGCGGCCAAACTGCGCGAGGCGCTGCTGCGTGACTCGCGAGGCGTCCAGTCGGTCGCGCTTGCCCCCGGCTCCGACCGCTATGCCGGCCTGCAGGGTGACGTGGTCTGGAGCACCGAACGCCAGGACGGCTTCCTGCGACTCCGGCGGCGGCCCGCCAACGATCCCCGGATCTCCCAATACCAGCTGTGGATCGTGGACCCGGAGCGCGACGAACAGTTTCCGGTGGACGGCGGCGTGTTCGACATCCCGCCGGGCGACGGGGAAACCGTCGTGCGGTTCACCCCGCGGCTGCCGGTCTGGCGCCCGACCGCGTTTTTGATCACGCGGGAGCAGCCCGGCGGGGTGGTGAAATCCCGCGCGTCCAAGCCGGTGGCTATCGCCCGCCTTTGAACGCGAATGTGCCGGGAGGAGCGGGAACTGTTTCACCCGGATCCGATTCCCCCGCGGACGACGGGTTGGACGCGACGTAGCCCGTGTGGTCCTTCGGGCCGGGGCGTCATCGACGAGGGCGGCAAAATCACCACGGCAGAGAGAACGTCTTCACGTAGCTGTAACCCTTGATGGCCTCGATGACGCCCTCCTTGATGCCGAGGCCCGAATCTTTGATGCCGCCGAAGGGCGAGTTCTCCACGCGGAAGCCGGGCACTTCGTTGATGTTCACCGTGCCACAGCGGAGCATTCGGATCGCCTTCATCGCGCTGTTCAGGTTGGTCGTGACCACGCCGGAGCTCAGGCCGTAGGCGGTCGAGTTGGCGAGCGTGAGGGCGTCGTCGAGGTCGCGCACGGTGAGGATGGGCGCGAGCGGGCCGAAGCTTTCGGCCACGACCATGCGGCAGTCGCGCGGCACGTCGGCGATGACGGTGGGCTGGAGCAAAGCGCCGCGGCGTTCGCCGCCAATGAGCACCTTGGCGCCGGCGGCCACGGCTTCTTTCAACACGGTTTCGAGGTAAATGGCGGAGGCCTCGTCGATGACGGTGCCGACCTTGGTGGCTTCGTCGAGCGGATTGCCGCAGACGTATTCGCGGGTCTTCTCGACGAGGCGGCGGGTGAACTCGGGCGCGATGCCGTCCTGCACGAGGATGCGCTTCACGGCGGTGCAGCGCTGGCCGGAATTCCGGTAGCTGCCCTCGGCGGCGAGCGTCACGGCGAGGTCGAGGTCGGCATCGTCGAGGACGATGAGCGGGTCGTTGCCGCCGAGTTCGAGCACGAGCTTCTTGTAACCCGCGGTCGCGGCGATGCGTTTGCCAACGGGCACGCTGCCGGTGAACGCAACCACGTCCACGTCGGGATGCTTCACGAGCACCTCGGCCACGTCGGCCGTGGGCCCGAGCAGCACGCTGAGCATGGGGCCGGGCAGTCCGGCGGCGTAGAGCAGTTCGGCGAACTTGAGCGCGACCAGCGGCGTCTTCTCGGACGGCTTGAGGATGATCGGCGTGCCGGCGGCGATGGCGGGGCCGAGTTTGTGGGCGACCTGGTTCAGCGGGTGGTTGAACGGCGTGATCGCGACGGCGCAGCGGAGGGGTTCGCGCGTGGTGAAGATCTTGCGCGGCTTGCCCTGCGCGGAGATGTCGCAGGAGAAGATCTGGCCGTCGTCGCGCAGCGTTTCCATGGCGGCGAAGCGCAGCACGTCGATGGTGCGGCCGACTTCGTAGCGGCCTTCGCGCAGCGCGAGGCCGGCTTCGCTGGAGATGGTGCGGGCGAATTCCTCGCGGCGGACCTCCAGGGCGGTGCGGGTCTTCTCCAGGATCTCGCTGCGCTGGTAGCGCGAGGGCGTGTCGCGAAAGGCAGTGGCCTTGGCGATGGCGGCCTCGGTGTCGGCGCGGGTGGCGAGCGTGACGGTGCCGGAGACGGAGCCGTCGAAGGGATTGCGGATGGTGAGCGTGCTGGCCGACTGGATGGGCTGGCCGGCGAGGAAGCAGGTGAGATGCATGGGGCGGATCAGCGGTCTTGCGGTTTGGTGAGCTCGAAGGTGTCGAAAAGGCGGCCGTCCACATCGTAGGCCTTGAACTGGATCGTGCGGTCGTGGACGACGGCAAAACAATAGTGATGGCCGCGTGCGACGTGCAGCGTGAACCACGAGCGCTGCGGGGCGGCCTGTTCCAGGCCGCCGCCGCCGCCACCGCTGACAATGTAACGCACGCCCTTCCTCTGGTTGATCGTCATTCCGAGGAGCGGCCAAGTGCGTTCGTAGCTGTGGATGTGGCCGGCAAAGGCGATGTCCACACCATGCTTTTCGTAGAGCGGCACCAACCGTTGCGCGTTGCCGTCGCCGGTCACAAACTCCCGGTCGGATCTGCCCTTCCAGCGGTCGCCGTAGTCGTCCTCGTCGGAGCTGAAGCACGGATGATGATGGGCGGTGAACTTCCAGGTTGCCGTCGATTCGGCGAGGGCCTTTTCGAGCCAGCGATACTGTTCGCTGCCGGGGCCGCAGTCCTTGTTGGAATCGATCATGAAGAACTGCGCGTTGCCGACCGTGAAGGTGTAGAAGTATTCCGGCGCGGGCAGGCTGAAGTAGTCGTAATACCAATGGGCGTTCTTCTCGTGGTTCCCGATGACCGGATGCATGGGGACATGCGCCAACAGGTTTTCGCTGGGGTTGAAGAGGTCATAGACCCACTGCTGCTTGGCGAAGCCGTCGTCCACCACGTCGCCGCAGTGGATGAGCAGGTTGGGCCGCAGGGCGAAGAGGCCGTCGGCGCAGCGGCGCGTGATGTCGGGGTTGCGCTGGGTATCGCCGATGATGCCGAACGCCCACGCGGTGTCCGCGCCGGGAAAGGTCTGCAAGGTCAGCACGTCGCTGCGGGCGACGTTGGTCTGCCCGTCCACGCAGGTGACGCGGTAGAAGTATTGGGTGAACGGCTTGAGGCCCGTGAGCGTGAGCCCGTTGATGGTCTTCAGTTCGGCGGTCGCGGCGCGTTGCTTCAGCGGCTGCAGTTCGCCGAATTCGACCGTGAAGGTCGCCGGTTGCGACGTCTCCGCCATGATCGTCATCGAGTTGGACGTGCCGGACTGGAGATAGGGCTTCACGACGAACTGCAGCACACGGTTGACGGGCGAGCGCCAGCCGAGGAAGGCCGCGTTGCGCTGGGCGATGCCGGCGATTTCCGCGGCGGACAGCGCCCGGCCATAGACCTTCACTTCGGACAGCGCCCCTTCGAGCGGGTGCAACTCGTCGTCGTCCACGTAGGCGCCGAGCGCGAAACGCCCACGGGCCGGATACAGGATGTCGCCCGACTGCGCGGTGGATTCGCCGTCAAGCTGGCCGTCCACATAGAGGCGCATGGCGGTGCCGTCATAGGTGGCGACCGCGTAGTGCCAACGGCCCGGCGCCAGCGGGGTCTTGCCCGCCAGCCGGGTCAGGCGGCCGTCACCGTCGTCAGCACCGACGGTGGCGAGCGTGAAGGTGAAGGCACGGCGGTTGCAGCCCAGCAGCCAGCCCTTTTCGAAGCTGCCATTATCCTGCACCAGCCCCGCGAGGCCGCCGACCGGCTGCGTGTCGTTGAGGTTCACCCAGGCGGCGACGGAAAACTCCCTCTTGGGCAAAAGCGGCCGCGCCGCCTCGACCGTCGGCGCGACGAGCAGCCAGTCATCAAAGCCGTTCAACACGATGGCCTGGGCCGGCCCAAGGTTCGTCAGGACCGGCTCGCCCATGACCCGCGCATTGACCTTGCCCAGCAGGTCGGGCCATTCGCCGTTGGCGATGGGTTTGGCCCCGGTGGCGAAATGCAGCAGCAGGCGGTCTTCGGGCGGGTTCTGGTGGGCTAAAACTGAAGCCGTCAGGAACAGCGCCCCCGACAGGGCGGTCACATTGGTGGTCAGGTGGCGAAGAATCATTCTCAGATTGTCGTGGTCATGGGACGGAGCAGGCTGGGCATCAGGGGTGGCCGGGACGGTAGAGCGTCACGCCGTCCACCCACAGGCGGGCATCCGGGCCGGCACCGAGGACGAAGAAAAAGGCGTCGTCCACCGTGTGGCCGGCGGCGAAGGCGTCACGGGTGCCGTCGTTGCGACGGGATTCGCGGGTGAAGTCGGGCTCGAAGGCGAGCCAGGTGCCGTTGGGCAGGTCCGGCAGTTCAATGTGGCGGTGGTCCTGCACCGTCACGTCAAACTTCTGGACGGTCAGTTTTGCGGCCCCGACGAGCCGGCAGCGAAACCGAAGTCTGGCCGGCGTTCCCACCGGGAGACGCGGTGGCACGGGCAGTTGAACCAACAGGCTGCCACCGTCGCGTGTGCGGCCGGCGGCAGCGACATGGGCTGGAGCGCCGTCGACAAGGTCGGTTGCGCGGGTGAATCCGCCGACGGGCAGTTCCGCGACCCCGGCCTCGAAGCGCCAGAGGCGAACCACCCGTTCCCACGGCCGGCTGGACGAGCAGCCAACGCCGCCGGACAGCAACAGCGTCAGGCAGCTCCAGACAACGCGCCGGCGGAAGGTGGTTGCGGATCGGATCACGGGCAGGGCTGATTGTGCTGGCGACGCGGCGGACACGGGGCTTCAGCGAGGGCGCTTGTCCGGAACCTTGTAGCCGCGGTGCCACTGGAAATCCCAGAGCCGGTCCAGCTTCACGGTCTCCACGTGGCCATCCATGAACTCGAGGCCGATGGCGCCAGGCAGGCGTTCGCCCGGGGCCGTTTTGCGCGGGGCGCCTTTCGCGCTGTTGATCGCGTGGCGGGCAATGCAGTAGCGACCGATCCCGCCCGCGACGCCGTCCCCTTCGTAGAGGTTGCGGGCCGGGACATCATTGGCCTCGGGCCAGGCGTCCACCCACATGGCATCGCCAAACCCCGGCGTGAGCGCGGGCGACTCGATTCCGGCCTCCTTGCCGAAGAATTTCACGTCGTCGGTCGCCGACAGCTTGAGGTCGGAATACAGCCAGCCGTTGTAGCTGTAGCTGCCCTGAAAGCCGCGGACCCCGTTGGTGCGCCAGATCCAGGTCTCATTGGCGGTGCCGTAGTCAGGGTTGGCGGGGTTGCGGCTGATCCGTTTCAACGGCTCCGGGGCGACGGGGCAATACCGCACCTTGTGGACCTGTGCCTGGGACTGCATCAGGAGGGACATCCACAGGTCGGCGTTGCCCGGCTGGCTGTAGGGCAGGAGTCTGCCCTGCTCGTTGACATACATGAAGAGCGACAGGCCCATCTGCTTGAGGTTGCTCGTGCACTGGGTCTGCATGGCCTTGGACTTGGCCCGGCCGAGTGCCGGCAGGAGCATGCCGGCGAGGATCGCGATGATCGCGATCACCACGAGCAGTTCGATGAGAGTGAACGCGCGGCTGTCCGAGGGGTGGCGATGGTTCATGAAGGCGGTTGGTTCAAGCGGAAAGTCCGTTGCAGGTGAATTCGAAGATGTCGAAGTTGCGCGGGTCGCCCAGCGCCTTGGCGGCGTAGGCCGGCTTCAGCGGGTGACTGAAGACGAAGGGCACCATCTCCTCGTAGCGGCCGCCGTGCGAACGCAGGCCGCCCTCGATGGCCTTGAGGTCGTGGTAAGCGGGCGTGCGGCCGAGGACGACGTCGCGGCCCGAGCAGACCACGAGGTCGCCCATGCGGTCTGGCGGCAGTTCCATCAGGCGGGCGGCGGTGTCGCGCGGATGGGCTTCCGTGATGCCGGGCTGAGAAAGCAGCCATCCGATCACCTCCGGCACCGTGATGCGTGAGGCGGGGTCCGGGGGAAGATGCACTTGGGCGAACGAGCCGAGCGCGCCGTGATGCACGACGTAGGGATCGGTAATCGGCAGGATGACCCGGAAGCCGTCACCGAACCGCTTCACGAGTTCCGATTCGAGGTAGATGACGTTCGGCGACCCGTCGGCCTTTTGCTTGGCATTCATGCCATGGTCGGCGGTGACACCGACGAGCGCACCCAGTTCCAGCAGGTGACCGATCTCGGCGTCGATGCCGGCGTAGAAGTCGAGCGCTTCCGGGGCTTCGGGCACGAACTTGTGCTGCATGAAGTCGGTCGTGCTCAGGTAAAGGAAATCCGCGCGGCCGGCGGCGAGGAGACTTACTCCGGCCTTGAGCACGTAGATCGAGGCTTCACCGGAGTAGATGTGCGGCGTCGAGCCGACGAGCGCCTCAACGTCGGTGATGCCGTGGCTCTCCAGCCCGGCTTCGCGGGCCTTCTCGGAGGAGAAGGCGATCCCACCGGCAGGCGGGGCGCCTGCCGGACCAGAGACAGGCGAGGGCGCCTGTCCCACTAGGCCGCTGGCGAAGATGTCGCGCAGCTTCTCCTTGGCGGTGACCACGGCGACCTTGCGCCCGGCGGCCTGCGCGGCCGGGAAGATTGTCGGAGCGCGGAGGAACTTGGCGGAGTTCATCATCACCTCCTGCCCAATGGAGGTGTCGTAGAAGAAGTTGCCACCGATCCCGTGGATGCTGGGCGGAACCCCGGTGACGATGGAGCTGTTGTTGACGTTGGTGAAGCTGGGCATCTGCCCGCGGGCGAAGCCGCGCCACCCTTGGGCGGCCATGCGGGCAAGATTCGGCATCCGGCCGCGGGCGAGGGCGGCGTCGAGGTATTCATCGGCCGATCCGTCGAGGCAAATGACGGCGATGGGCTTGGCCGGTGGCGTGTAGCTGCGGCCGTTGACGGTGAAGGAACAGGCAAGCGGAGTAGGCATCTTAGAGAAGGGAGTTGAGCGTTTTGCCAACGACTTTGGCAATAGCCCACCGAGGTCCGGATCGCGGGGAGAGCGGATCCGTGGCTCGACGCACAGGGGTGAGGTTGCGGGTGGATTGGTCGGCGGGAATCACGGCCGACGGATAGAGGTTGGCGCGGGTGTGGGCATGGCGCCGGGGTATGCCGGCGCTGGTCGTGGCCGGCTTGGGCGCGCCGCGGTGGGAAAACCCGAATTCATGGACCGAGGCTGCCGCGTGCCGGCCGGCCGAGGAATCCACCGAACCGGGCAGGACAGTCAGCTCGTTGTCGAGACCCGTCGGGCCGCGCCCCAGCGGGACGATCCAGACCACGAGGTCGATCCTCGGCGCGCGCACCCGGCCGCACTCCGCAGGGGAAAGCGCGACGAGTTTGTGTCCATTAATCTGCCACAATTGATCGGCGGAGCAGGGCCGAAGGAGTCCGAAATGGACCTCGCCGAATCCTGAGGCAACCCTTGCAAGCGAGTGCCCCGCACACGAAATCGGCTCCTGCCCGACACCCGGTGGTGGTTTTACTCCTGGACCCGAAACGGTCCGAAGCAGAGTCGGGGCTTGCAGGCGCGGCCCGGCACCCGATTCTCCGCGGGCCATGTCGAATTCTGTTGAGCGCAAGCCCTTTTACTCGGATCCGTTGCTGATCCTGATCTCGTTGCTGCTGCTGTTGGCGCTGGTCGCCACCCTCTACTTCGCCGGCAGCCGGCCGGCGCATGAATTCACCAAGGAACCTGCGGTCCGCCCCCGACCCATCATCACGAATGATACCCGCGTCGTGATCGTGAACCGGTCGGTGTCCAAGCCTGGAGCTGGCGGCCATGGAGCCAGGGTTGAGGCCGGCCACGCGGAGGAATCCAAAGCCGAATCCAAGCCGGTAGCAGTGCCGAAACCGGCCGAGCCGACCGCCAGCGCGGTTGCGACCGCCGCGGCGCCGGTGGTCAAGGTGACCGCTGACGGCAAAGTGAAAGGAAAGGTTGTGCTCAAGGGCACCCCACTGCCGGAGAAGCCCATCGCCGCGCTGAAGTCGGATGCCAACTGCGGCAAGGCGAACCCGGCGGCCCAAGTCACGACCCGCAACTACGTCGTCGCAGCGGACGGAGGGTTGGTGAACGTCCTGGTCTCAGTGAAGCAGGGGGTGACGGGTTCCTTCACGGCGCCGGCGAACAAGCCGTTGGTGGATCAGCAGGGCTGCATGTATGAGCCCTACGTCAGCGCGGTCATGATCGGCCAGAAGTTCGAGATCCGGAATTCCGATCCCTTCCTGCACAACGTGAATGCCACGGGCAAGCTGAACAAAGGCTTCAACTTCGCCCAAGCCTCGGCCGGGCAGGTCAACGAGAAGTCGTTCGACAAGGCGGAGCAGGTCCGCTTCGCGTGCAACGTGCATCCCTGGATGATTGCCTACGTCAACGTGTTGGAGAACCCCTTCTTTGCGGTGACCAACGCCAAGGGCGAGTTTGAGCTTCCCGCCGGCCTTCCGCCCGGAAAATACACCGTCGAGGTCTCGCACCAGAAGGCGGGTGCCCAAACCTTCGAGGTCGAAGTTGCCTCCGGCAAAGGGGCTGAAGCAGTGGTGGAGTTCGCGGTGAAGTAAGCCGTCGCATTCCCTCGTGACACCGGGGCCGGGCCATTCATTGGGACTGGGCTGGGCGCCAGGCGAGAAAGCGTAGCCGGACCGCCCGGCGTCCGTTGTATTCCTCCACCTGCGGCACCGCCGCGACATCGAAGGTGCCGGTTGGTGCCGCCGCGCCTTCGACGGCGGCACCCCACCACAGGGCGTCCACGTAGGCAGCGCCGTTGGTAAGGCGAAAGCGCCAATGCTGTTGCGCCCGGCCGAGCTTCTGGGGAGTCACGGCATTCGTAACGGCAGGAATCAGGATCTGGATCGCCGGATTCTGCTGCCCAAACGGTGCGAGCTTTTGGAGTTCGGTGACGGCCTCGACCGTCAGGTCCTTCAGCGGCACCACTGCGTCCAGACGCAGTTCTGGGGCCAGCATCTCCGCCGTCAGCTTGAGCTTGGCCGCCGCGTTGAGACGGGTCCGGAACGCGTCCACGGAATCGGGATTGATCGTGACGCCCGCCGCCATGGCGTGGCCTCCGTGGCGGACCAGCAGGTCGTCGCATTCGCGCAAGGCGGCGGCGAGGTCAAAGCCAGCCACACTGCGGCCCGAGCCGCGCCAGTTTTCGTTGTCGCCGCCAAGAATGATGGTCGGGCGGTAGAACTCGCGCAGCACGCGCGAGGCGACGATGCCAACCACGCCGATGTGCCATTGAAGCTGGCCTTCCACGATGACGAAGTCGTCTTCAGCCTTGAACTTCGACCGAACGACGCCCACGGCGTCATCGGACATCTTCTTCTCAATCGCCTGCCGTTCGCGGTTGGTGGCGTCAAGCGCCTGGGCGATGGGCATGGCCGTGGCCTCATCGGCTGCGAGCAGGAGGTCCAGCGCCGCCTCGGCCGTTTCCAGGCGGCCGGCGGCATTTAGACGCGGACCCAGTTGGAAGCCGACCTCATAGACGCCAATCGGGGACCGGGTTTGGGAAACTTCCTTGAGCGCGACCAGGCCGGGCCGGTCCGTGGTCTCAAGGCGCTGGAGTCCCGACGTGACGAGGATCCGGTTTTCGCCGACCAGCGGGACCAGATCCGCGATCGTGCCCAACGCCACCAAATCGAGGTAGGGCTTGAGGTCGAAGCGTTCGAACTCGGCGAGCCCTAGGCTTCGGCCGTGCTTGAGAGCCGCGTGCAGGAATTTGAACGCGAGTCCGGCGGAACAAAGTTCGCGAAAATTCGGGCCGTCCGCGGCAGCCCGCTGAGGGTTGACCAAGGCCACGGCGACGGGCGGCGGGTCGCTCACCTGGTGGTGGTCCAGCACGAGGACATCAACGCCCTTTCCGGCCAGCCATGCGATCTGGTCGTGCGCCGTGGAACCGCAGTCCACCGCCAGCAGCAGCGTGACGCTGAAGCGGGCAAGGCAATTCTCCACGCCGGCCTGGCTCAGTCCGTAGCCCTCGTCCATGCGGTGGGGAAGGTAGTGATGAACGGTCCAACCCAGGGCGGTCAGGCCGGTCTCCATGAGCGTGGTGGCGGTGACCCCATCCACGTCGTAGTCGCCGAAGATGACCAGCGCCTCCCCGGCGGCGCGTGCGGCGAACAGGCGGTCCACTGCGCGCTGCATGTCAGGCAGCAGAAACGGATCGGCGAGCGCCTTGAGGCGGGGTTCGAGAAAGATGGCGGCTTCCTGGGGATCGGTGTGGCCCCGGTTCACCAGGCACTGGGCGAGCAGCGGACTGACCTTGAGCGAGGCGGCCAGCGGACGGGTAAGGAGCGGTTGGGCTTCGGCAACCAGCCAGCGGTGCTTCATGTCGGTGAGCCCGGTGGCCGGCGGCGTTCCTGCCAGCCAAGGATGATGGAGCCGATCATGGAGGTGAGGATAATGCCGACGACGAAGCCGAGCGAGACATTGGTCAGCTTGTCCCCCAGCCATGCCTTGAGCCACGGCTCGGCGAGCATCTTGATGCCGATGAAGACCAGCACGAGCGCGAGACCGTATTTCAGCAGCCGGAAGACGCCCATCATGCTGGCGAGCACAAAATACAGCGACCGCAGGCCGAGAATGGCGAAAACGTTGGAGGTGAAGACGAGGAAAGCGTCATTGGTGACTCCGAAGATCGCGGGGATCGAATCGAGCGCGAAGACCACGTCGGTCGTCTCGACCATGACCAGCACCAGCGCGAGCGGCGTGAGCATGCGGCGTCCTTCGCGGTGGGTGACGAAGTTCTCGCCGTCGAACGTGGCCGTCATCGGAAACAGTCGCCGCACCAGCCGGACTGCGGGGTTGCGTTCAGGTTCGATGGCATCGTCATCGCCGCCCGCCCGGAACATCTTGATGCCGGTGAAAACTAGAAACGCGCCCATGAGGTAGAGCGTCCAGTGAAACTTCTCGATCAGGGCCGCGCCGGCCAGAATCATCACCCCGCGCATGAGCAGTGCGCCGAGAATTCCCCAGAAGAGAACCCGGTGCTGCCATTCCGATGGGACCGCAAAATAGCGGAAGATCAGGGCGATCACGAAGACGTTGTCCATCGACAGGGACAACTCGACCACGTAGCCGGTGATGAAGGTGGCGGTTTGCGCGGCTCCCCAACCGGAGATCGTCCGGGGGGCGACCACAAAGGCAAAGCCAAAGGCGCAGACGACCCAGACGGCGGTCCAGATCAGGGCATCGCGGAAACTGACCCGACGGCTTTCCCGGTGAAAGAGGCCCAGATCAAGCGCCAGTGCGGCGAGGACAAACGCCGTGAAGGCGGCCCAATGGGTGACTGTGATTTCTGCCAGCACGCGCGGGACGTTAATGGTCCTTGGGCGGAGTGCCAGTCAACGCTCCATGAATCCGCAACGGGAACAACTGCCGGCCGGTTGAAAAAAGGTCAGTTCGGCTCCTGCCAGCCGTCGTCGGGTTCGGCGGCTTCCTGCTGGAGGAGGATTTCACTGGCCGCGACCGGATCGATCGACCAACGCCGGGCGAGCAGGGCGACCCGTTCGGCGTTTTGCTGGTCCGGCGAGCTTTCGCCGTAAGCCAAGACTTCGGGTTCCTCGCCGTAGGGCCGGCAGCGCAAGCCCAGCAGGCGTTCTTCCAGCGTCACGCCGCCTTGGTTCCACTGCGTGGTGCCCGCCCACGCGTAGGCCCGGACGACAGTGCCGGCCTTGAGGCGAGCCCATCCATGGAAGCTGAGCACCCGGTCGGAGTTGAAAAACTGAACTTCGCCCGCGGCTTCCGACAGCTTGATGAGGAAGCGGTAGGTCAGATCTACATCGTTGCTGGGATCGGGCAGCGCGGCTCCGACGACCAAGGTCCAGCCGTCCACCGGCGGCGAAACGAAAAGCCTCCGCTCCCGGCTGCGAGCCAGGGCTTCCGACCAGGCCGGAACCGGCGATTCAACGATGCGCAGCAAACCGAGGATGAGCGGCGTGTTCGAGGACCGGATTGCCAGCCACCGGGGCGGCAACTGAAATGGAACCGAACGCCGCCGGGCCGCGGTTAGAGGTGAGAGGGGATCCAGGTTCCGACCGGCACGCCGCATCGACCGGAGATGGCGCCGGTAGACAAAGAGGAACAGCACCAGAATGCCAACGACCGCACCGAGCGATCCGAGCAGACCGATGACAACGGGATCCATGCGAAGGTAGTTACTGGCAGAGTCAGTCCCATGCAACGGCTTTTCGGTGGCGCCGTCGAACTTGCCCGTCGGTGCAGAGTGTGGATCATCGACCCGCGGTCGGTGACGGAATCATTCGCCCGTTGATAAGCCCAATAGGGCCGCGGCGGTGTTGCGTTGGCGTCGGCCTGGTGGAGTTTTATGAACCCCGATCTCCAAACCAGTTCGGGCGGTTCCCGGCAGCAGAATTCAATCCACGGCGAATTTCCCATGAATCTTGACCACGCCCCTTTTGGCACGTTGTCCGACGGCCGCCCGGTGCAGCTCTTCACCTTTCGAAACGCCCGCGGAACGGTTCTAAAGGTCACCAACTACGGCCTGATTATCACGGAACTGCACACGCCCGACCGCTCCGGTAAGTCCGGTAACGTGGTGCTCGGCTTCGACAACCTGCCGCGTTACCTCCAGGGCCACCCGTTCTTTGGGGCCATCGCGGGCCGGGTGGCTAACCGCATTGGGAAGGGGAAGTTCACCCTGGACGGCGTGGACTACCGGTTGGCGACCAACAACAACGGCATCAACCACCTCCATGGCGGAACGGTCGGCTTCGACAAAAAGCTTTGGGCTGTGGGCCGAGAATCCGTGACCGACCACGAGGCTTCGGTCGAGTTCCATTACATCAGCGTGGACGGCGAGGAGGGGTATCCTGGCACGCTTCAGGTCGCCGTCACCTACTCACTGAACCAAGACAACGAAGTTCGCATTCACTATCGGGCGACCACCGACAAGGCGACGCCGATCAATCTGACCAACCACAGCTATTTCAACCTCGCGGGCGGGGGCACGATCAAGGAACACGAGCTTCAACTGTGGGCGGACCGCTCTACCTCCGTGGACGCCGGCCTCATTCCCACGGGCGAACTCTCCAGCGTCAAAGGCACGGCGCTCGATTTTACCACTCCTCGCCCGATCGGAGACCGCATCGGGGAAACGGGACTTACCCCGACCGGCTACGATCACAACTACGTGCTCAACAGTGGCGGCAAAAACCTCGCCTTGGCCGCGCGCGTCGTCGAACCCGGGAGCGGACGGATCTTGGAGGTCCTGACCGACCAGCCAGGAATTCAGCTCTATACCGCAAACTTCTTTCCGGCGGCGGGCTTTGATTGCACTGGCGGGGTGAATTTCGGACGCCACGGTGGCTTCTGCCTCGAAACCCAAAACTTTCCGGACGCCGTCAACAAACCCCATTTCCCGAAGTCCGTCTGGCGTCCTGGGGAGACTTACGACACTACGACGGTATTCCGGTTCGGTTGCCGGTAAACGGGTGCCAAACGAAATCTCACCCGCTAGGTGACCAAGCATTGATGAAGTGGCTCCAAGTTGACTCGGAGCCTGTCTGAAAATCGGCGTTGGGCTATGAAAGTGGCTTGATTTGGGGCTGGCGGCAGGGTGGCTTACGCCGCGGCGCGCTGCTCCAGCCCACCGTCATCGCCGACGTGCCGCGCGACTGCCGGATGGTCGTCGCGCAAAGCTTCGGCCCGCTCGCGCCAATCCTTACCGTGCGCGACCTCGACGACGCCCTCACGCTCGCCAACTCCACCGCCTACGGTCTGAGTTCTGGCGTGGTCACCACCAATTTGAACAGCGCGATGAAGGCCATCCGCACGCTCCGTTGCGGCACGGTGAACATCAACGAGGTGCCCGGCTTCCGCGTGGAGAACTCCCCCTTCGGTGGCATCAAGGACAGCGGCCTCGGCATCAAGGAAGGTGTCATCGAAGCCATCAAGGGCTACAGCTTCGTGAAGACGTTCAGCCTGCCGTGGTGAGCCGAAGCTTTGACGGCGAAGGCTGTGACTGGCTACGTTGCCCCTATGAAGAGCGGAACCGCAGCAGTGATTGCCTTGGGCGAGCACATCGTCGCCGATCCGGGCATCTGCCACGGCAAGCCCACGTTCAAAGGCACGCGAATCCTCGTGCAACAGGTTCTTGAGGACGTGGCCGACGGCAAGTCGTGGGACTTCATCAGCCAGGTGCGCTGGGGCGGACGGCTCCCTCTGGCCGCCATCGCCGAGGCCGTGCGGCTGGCCCAAAGCGCCTTGCTGGATAACCAGGGGAGCCTGCTCCGCAAACCACGGGCAAGCCGGGCCAAGGCATTGGTCCCCGCGTGAATCTGCTCGACGAGAATTTCCCCGACGACCAACGCGAGCAGCTTCGCAAGTTCGGGGTGGTGGTCCGGCAGATTGGCCATGACGAAGGCCAGTTCGGCATGACCGACACGGAGATTCTTCCGCTGCTCCACCGGTTGAGCCGGGTCACCTTCTTCACCCACGACCGCGACTTCTCAGGACCGGACCAATGCCATCCGGGCTATTGTCTGGTGTGGTTGGCCGTGAAGCAGGACTTGCTCGCCGAATACGCCCGCCGGCTGCTGCGCCATCCGGAGTTCAATACGACCGCCAAGCGGCTCGGCAAAGTGCTGGCGGTTGGCCCCGACGGGATCAACGTCTTTGAGCGGCATCGCAAGCCGGCCCGCCGGGTCGCTTGGACCGAATGACGCTCCGTGCGCGGCACGGTGAACCTCAACGAGGTGCCCGGCTTCCGCGTGGAGAACTCACCCTTCGGCGGCATCAAGGACTCCGGCCTCGGCATCAAGGAAGGCGGCATCGAGGCCATGAAGGGCTACAGCTCCGTGAAAACCTTCAGCCTGCCGTGGTAAGGGTTTGACGCGCACTCTCACTGGCGAGGGCGAGCCGACGTTCTATCTCCTCAGCCGTGTGCGGGAACATCCGGTCGTAGAGTCCCGACCATTGCGCGTCGGCGGGATACAATTCGTTGTCGGACACCTCGCCGGCTTCGGCCCGCCGCCAAGCCTCGGCGGCGAAACGGCGCAGCACGCGCGGCCAGTTCTCATCGGCATCGTCCCAGCCGTCCGGATGCAGATTCGGAAACAGATACGCCAACGATGACCACGCTTGGGCGAACTGTGACTTGCTCAGGCTTTCCAGCGGAACGGCGAAGGCGTTGCGGAGGTGACCACCAGCTTCGCGCAGGGGACTGGGAATGAAAACTCCGTCGGGCACGGTCGAGAAAATACCAGGTGCCCCTCAGGATGCCATGCGGATTATTACCCCAGTCAGCTCAAGCCAGCACGGTGCTTGCGGCGAGCGGCGTGGCAAGGCCCAGAGATGCCACCGCAGCCAGATTGATTTCGTAATCCACCCGCTCGACTCCAGCGGGGACACCTCCCGGCAAATTTGCCGGCGTGAGCCGGGGAAAGTCACTCGTGACCGGCCACAGCCCCTCGGCCACGACCCGATACCGCGTTTGCGCGTAGTCGGCGTCGTGCAGGGGCGAGTAACCGAGCCTCGCCAGGCTGGATTCCCAACGCCCGAGCGCGTCGGCGTCCGGCTCCAGAGCAGTGCGGCATTGTGTCAGCAGTTCGGTCAGAGAATGCGCTCCACCCGCTTCCTCGCGCAGTCGCAGGCCGAAAAACCACAGGTCCCCGTTGTCCGGTGGCAACAATTGGTCCAGCCCGTTGATGCGGAAGACCGGTCCTCGCGTCACCGTGCTGGCCTTCACCTCGACGGATCGTCCCAGCCACTCAAAGTCGTGGCGCGCAGCGGCCGGACCACGCCAGCGTTCTACGGCCCGCGATAGTCCGGCAGCCGGCACCAGCCAGCGGAGCAGGAACCAAGTCTCCGCAAACAGTCCAAGCTGCTCTTCCCGCGACAGCAAATCCCGTGGCACCTGTCCCCAGAAACGCCGCCACTTTGCCAGCACGCGGCTAACCGCCTCTGCCGGTGACAATCTCGCCAGTAGCCCGGCCAGTTCGAAGCCGACCACGTCAAACATCGCCTGACCCGCTGGCTCCTGGCAGAAGACTGAGAGGTAGCGGTGCGTTTGGCCGTCCGCGAGGGCCAGCTCTCGGGTCACAGCCCCAAGGCCACGGCTGCGGGTGTCATCCAGGACGGCTTCGCCATCTGCCAGTTCGATGAGGAACTTCCG
>JAYUSF010000162.1:0-5278 GCA_043755815.1 Verrucomicrobiota bacterium | reverse complement strand
ACCATGCAGACCTTCGTCTCGCACATTGCCTGGGAATCCGAGGTCTGGATCGCTGACGACCCCGACCACATGATCCACTTCAACGGCGAACGGTTCCTCGGGCCGTATCCAGACGTGATGCCACGCTAAGCCTAACCGCATCATGCCTCGACCCACAAAACCCGCAACATTCATCAAGGTCCGCGTCCATGACGTTGCGGCGAAGCCCAGTATCACGGGCTTGTGCGTGGGTTACGAACGCGATGCATGGCGTGCTTCGCAGTTCGCGCGCCACATCATCGAATGGCTGCCTGAATTTGCTCTCAAACATGCTGAGTTGAACGACATGAACTCAGGCAATGCCGTCCAGATGATCCGAGACGCGGCGAAGCGTGTTTACCAGTCCCGAAAGTTTGAGAATCGCGGCGAGTTCGGAGAACTGTTTCTGCACGCCGCGATTCGGGAAGTGTTCGATTCGCATCCAGCCATCTCGAAGATTTACTACAAGACGGCACGCAACGACACCGTGAAGGGCTTCGACGCCGTCCATGTGGTAGGGTCTGCCGGTGCCTTGGAACTTTGGCTCGGCGAAGCAAAGTTCTACTCCGACATCGGCGATGCAGTCCGCGATGTCGTGAAAGAACTCGCAGCGCACACGCAGGCGAACTACCTCCGAGACGAATTCCTTCTCATCAAAGGAAAAATCGACCCAACTTGGCCACATGCCGGCGACCTCGAAGCCCTGCTGTCGGAGAACAAGTCGTTAGACGAAGTGTTTTCGAAAGCCTGTATCGCGGTATTGCTCACCTACGACAGCGATTGCTTGAGCAGCCACTCGAAATGCGATGCGGCTTACGAAGCCGCCTTCGAAGCCGAAGTTCGGAAACACCACGCTCTGTTCGCGGGTAAGGCATTGCCGAAGTATGTCACCATCCACCTCATTCTGTTGCCGCTGAATACCAAGAAGACGCTGCTAGCCGAATTGGATTCCAAACTTCAAGCCTGGCAAACGATATGACATTCGACGAACTCAAGAGTCAGCTTGCTGATCAAGGGGCGGTCGCTCGGCAGCCTTTCACCCTGTTGAAGGAGATGGCGCGCCTCTTCAATAGTCGATCCGACGGGAATAGCCGGTCGGAAGATCAGTGCCGGGATGTCGTGTTCCGTGCTCTGGAATGCAGAGAGTCCTTTGCAGGCTACCAGCCGATATTGGACGGCCTTGTCCGTGAACTCGGCCTGTTCCCCTACATGGAGGAAAAGCCGCTCTCGTTGATGGATTCCATCGCCTATGAATACCATCGTCCCCTTACTTTCGGTGAGCCGATGGTCTTTCACCGCGAGCAGGCTGAGGTCTATCGTCGATTGCTTGACGGGGACAACATCATCCTCAGCGCGCCGACGAGTTTCGGTAAGAGCAAAGTCATCGACGCCATCATCGCCAGCGGGCGTTACAAGAACATCGTCGTTGTGGTCCCTACGATCGCGCTGATTGATGAAACAAGACGGCGACTTTCAAGGTTTTCGCCCGCGTTCAAGGTCGTCACGCAGGTGTCTCAAAGCCCGGGAGACCGCAACATATTCGTGTTCACTGCGGAGCGGGCGAATGTCTATGAAAAGTTTCCGCACATCGACTTCTTCGTCATCGACGAGTTCTACAAGATTGGTGCGGTCGCCGCAGACCAGAAGCGCACAGTGGCTTTGAATCACGCGTTCTACAAACTCTCAAAGGGCGGCGGGCAGTTCTACCTTCTTGGCCCATGTGTCAGACAAATTCCTGAGGGACTTGAGGCGCGGTTCCGCTGCCGGTTCTTTCCCACAACATATGCAACCGTAGCCTCGGACCTCATTCGGGTTAAAAGGTCGGGCTCCGACCTCAACACGCTTTGCCAGTTGGTGAAGGAACTACAGGGCGAACCAACTCTGATTTTCTGCAAGTCACCCAAAAGCACGAACGAGGTTGCCAAGGCATTGCTGGATGCGGGAGTCACGGAGCAAACCCACGACGCCGACTCCGCAGCGGTCTGGATGGAGCAGCACTTTCATCCAGAATGGGTTCTTCCGCGTTCGATGAAGCAAAGCATCGGGATACACCACGGCAGGCTTCCGAGGTCACTTGGGCAGTATGTGGTGCGAGCGTTCAACGACGGAAGAATCGACGTGCTGATTTGCACTTCGACGCTCATCGAGGGTGTGAACACAAAGGCAAAGAACGTCATCATCTTCGACAACACCATCGCGAGGGAGAAGCTGGATTTCTTTACTTTCAACAACATCAAGGGGCGCTCGGGCCGTATGTTTGAGCACTTCGTTGGGCGGGTGTTCCTCTTCCATGAACCTCCCGAGGAGGAACTGCCTTTCGTCGACTTCCCTGTGTTCACCCAAGGCGCAGACATGCCCGACAGTATTCTGGTCCAGTTGGACGATGGGGACCTTTCGCCCGAATCCAGGACGCGATTGGAACCGTTCACTCAGCAGACCGACCTGCCGATGGGACTGCTGAAAGTCCATTCGAGCATCGAACCTGACAATCTGTTGGCTTTGGCGAGGCATCTCAAAACGGCATCCGCCGGTCAGAAGGCTCTGCTCGCGTGGACGGGCTATCCGCGATGGGAGAACCTCAAGGAAGTTTGCGTCCTTGCATGGACTCATCTGTTAAGCGGTCGGCGTCAGGCTGGCGTGGTCTCCGGAGCGCAGCTTGCGTTAAAAATTGCAAAGCTACGCGATACGCCGGACATTCGAAGACGGATTTTGGATGAGCTGGAGGGGCAGTATGCCGCAGCAACAGTCGATGAAGCAGTTGAGCGTGTTCTAGAGTTTGAAAGAACATGGGCGAGTTTTGAATTGCCACGAGTTCTGCGCGCCTTCTCGGACATCCGCAGCCATGTGGTCGGCGGTAGAGGCGACTATTCCTTTTTTGCGGGAAAGCTGGAGAACCTCTTCCGGCCACCATTCCAAGTCGCCCTCGAAGAATTCGGGGTTCCTCTCCAAGTGAGCGACAAGCTAAGCCAAACACTCCACGGCTTGGAATCAATCGACGAGGCTTTGGCGGCAGTGAAGGCCCTTCGGGTTGATTCTCTCGACTTGGACCAGTTTGAGCAGGAACTGGTGAAAGACTGCCAAGTCGCTTTGTAAGTTCACCGGCACTCCCATCGAGAAGACGGACGCGAAAGCGCCTTTGACACCCGCTCCCGCGATCCTAGCTTCACTCGAAATGAACCCGACGCAAAAGCCATTCTCCCTAAACCGCGGCGCGGCCATTCACCGCCCCCCTATGAAATGGATGATCCGTCTGCTTCTTTGCCTTCTTGCCGCGCCGCTGTTCGCTCGGAATTCCTATCCACCCACATTCAAGAACGCCCGCGTCGAGACCTACCGGAAGATCGACTCCACGGAACTGAAGCTTTGGATCTTTGGGGAGTCGGATCCCAAAGCGCCGAAGCCCGCGATTGTGTTCTTCTTTGGCGGTGGTTGGCATGGGGGAACACCGGCCCAGTTCGAGGATCAGGCCCGGTATTTCGCCAAGCGCGGCATGATCGCCATCACCGCCGACTACCGCGTGAAGTCCCGGCATGGCGTGCAAGTGGTGGAATGCGTGAAAGACGCCAAGGCCGCCATCGCCTGGGTCCGGGAAAATGCCCAGCGTCTCGGCATTGATCCGGACAAGATTGCGGCATCAGGAGGTTCTGCGGGTGGTCACCTCGCCGCCGCCACCGGCACGATCAGCGGTTTCGGCAGCGACGAACGTCCCAACGCCATGATCCTCTTCAATCCCGCCTGCACGCTCGCTCCCATCGCGGGCTGGCAGCCAAGTGCCAAGGGTGGGGATCTCAGCACCGAACGATTGGGCGTGGAGGCACAGGTGATCTCGCCGGCCCATCACATCGGCCCGCACACGCCGCCGACCCTGATCCTTCATGGCAAGGAGGACACCACGGTGCCCTACGCGTCCGTCGTCGCGTTCGAGAGTGCGATGAAGAAGGCAGAAAGGCCGTGCAAACTGGTCGGCTACGACGGTGCGGGCCACGGCTTCTTCAACCGCGGCGAGGATTCCGCCAAGACCCTCGCTGAAGCCGACGCTTTCCTCGTGGATCTCGGCTGGATCAAGAAGTGAAAATCGAAAGCCAGACAATGAATCCCAAAACCATGAAACTCCTTGCGCTCATCACCACACTTGTCCTCGCCATTCTTCTGGCGGATCCCGCCCATGCCGCAAGGCGCCGCCAGCCTGCTGACGACCCAAAATTGCCGCACGTGCTGCTCATCGGCGATTCCATCTCCATGGGTTACACGTCCGAAGTGCGGACACTGCTCGAGGGCAAAGCCAACGTCCATCGCATCCCGGAGAACGGTGGCTCGACGGCCAAAGGACTGAAGAGCCTCAAGGCGTGGCTCGGCGGGGCGAAGTGGGACCTGATTCACTTCAACTGGGGCCTGCATGACGTGAAATACATTCAGGATGATCCGGGCAGGCGCGCCGCTCCGAAAGCCGCGGGCTCGCATCGGCAGGTATCGATCGAGGACTACGAAAAGAACCTCCGCGAACTGGTCGCGCAGTTGAAGGCGACGGGCGCGAAGCTCATCTGGTGCAACACCACGCCGGTGCCCGAAGGTTCCGGCGGACGCATCGCGGGTGAGGAAGTGAAATACAACGAAACCGCCGCGCGCGTGATGAAGGAAGCGGGCATTCCCACGGACGACCTCAACGCCCACGCCGCCGCGAAACTGAAAGACGTGCAACTTCCCGCGAACGTTCATTACTCGGACGCCGGCTACAAATATCTCGCGGAAAAAGTCGCCAAAGAAATCGCCGCCGCGCTGCCGCAAAAATAGTCCATTCCGATGAACTCAGGTCCTCAGGTGCGATGAAGTAGGCCGACCGGCCGTGCAAACTGGTCGGCTACGACGGTGCGGAGCATATCTTCTTCCGTCGCGCCGAGGTATTACGCCAAGACCCTCGCTGAAGCCGACGGTTTCCTCGTCGCGGCTCCGGATGCGCCGACGGTGGTGCAGGGACCGGTGACGGGTTCGCTCAAGGCGACCTCCGCGCCGCTCTACGGAGCCTCCAGCTACAACTGGAGCGCGGCGCTGCAATCCGCGCCCGAGACCGACGTGAAGACGGCGCAAACCACCGGCGCGCGCGCGGAGTTCACCGGGCTGACGCCCGGCCAGATCTATGTCGTTTCCCTCAATGCCGTCGGCACCGCCGGCGTGAGCGACCGGAGCGACGCAGGCACCCTGATGGTGGTGTAAAAGAAGCGGAGCCAGACCTCCCCGCGGCGCGCCCCGCCATGGGGGCGCC
>JAYUSF010000161.1:0-17606 GCA_043755815.1 Verrucomicrobiota bacterium | reverse complement strand
TTCTCCTCTGCGAACTGGAGGACCGCTCCGTCGCCGAGGCCGCGGCGATCCTCGGCGCCACTGCTAAGGCGGTGGAATCCCGCCTCTACCGCGCCCGCCAACACCTGCGCGAGCAGCTCGCCCGTTGGCTGACCGCCAACTGATCCCCAAAAGTCCCTTTGCGCCGGTTCACCACAAAACCAACACGTCATGAAAACACTGTGCCCGCTCTTCCTCGCCGCCCTCTTGGCCAGCTTCATCACCTCCCCGCTCCGGGCCGCCGAAAAACCGCTCCCTGAAGCGCCCCCCGCCGCCGCCAAGGCCGCGAAGGCCAAGCCTTACCCGCTCGATTTCTGCCTCGTATCGGACGAGAAGTTCGAGGGCAGCGGCATGACGCCGTTTGAAATGTTGCAGGATGGCCAGGCCATCAAATTCTGCTGCAAGAACTGCGTGAAGGACTTCAAAAAGGAGCCGAAGAAATTCCTCACCAAGTTGGCCGAAGAAGTGAAGAAACAGGAAGCCGCCAAGGCGAAGAAGTAGGCGGGCCAGCCGGAACCTATCCACTGCGGCGGCCGGGATCCGGAACCCCACGCGAAGATCGGCCCGGCGAGGCCTGGACTCCGGCACGTCCCACCGTAACCGGCCGCCCCTTCGCCGGGTCTTCCGAGGCGACACGTCGTTCCCCACATGAACTTACGCCCCTTTGCCGCCGCCGTCCTGACCGGACTCACCGTCCAGTTCATCACCTCTGCCCAACGCCCGGCTCCGGCCCCGCCGGTCACGTCGCCGGAGCTGGCAGCGGACCGGCAGCTCACCTTCCGGTTGCTGGCGCCAAAGGCTGCGACGGTGAAGCTGGCCGCCGGCGACCTGCCGGGACTCGGCCAAGGCAAGGACATGACGAAGGGCACGAACGACGTGTGGACCGTCACGGTCGGCCCGGTGGCGCCGGGCAGCTACCGCTACAACTTCAACGTGGACGGTGTGGCGGTCATCGACCCGCGCAATCCGAAGACCAGCGAGTCCAACGAGAACACCTGGAGCCTCGTCCACGTTCCCGGGGCCGACTGGCAGGACACTCAGGACGTGCCGCACGGCGCGGTGGCGGAGGTCACCTATTGGTCCAGGACGCTGAAGAAGTTCCGCCGGCTGCACGTATACACGCCGCCGGGCTACGAGGCGGGCGCGGAGAAGTATCCGGTGTTTTACCTGCTGCACGGCGCGTTCGACTCCGACAATTCGTGGAGCACGGTCGGCCGGGCCGGCTTCATCCTCGACAACCTGATCGCCGCCGGGAAGGCAAAGCCAATGGTCGTGGTGATGCCGCACGGGCACACGGGGCCATTCACCTTTGGCCGGGGTTCCATGTCGGGTGAGTTCGAGCCGGAGTTCGTCACGGACATCCTGCCGCTCGTGGAGCAGCGCTACCGGGTCCAGACCGACCGGGCCAGTCGCGCGATCGCCGGCCTCTCGATGGGCGGCGCCCATACGCTGAACATCGGCATCCCGAACCTGGCGAAATTCGCCTACCTCGGCGTGTATAGCTCGGGGATATTTGGCATCGTGCAACGCCCCGGTTCACCCGCACCGCAGGGACCAGGCTTCGAGGAGAAGCACAGGGCGATCCTCGATGACGCGAAGCTGAAGGAGGGGCTGAAGCTGTTCTGGTTCGCCACCGGCAAGGACGACTTCCTGGTCGAGACCTCCCGCAAGACCGTGGAGCTGTTCAAGGCGCACCAGTTCAACGTGGTCTACCAAGAAACCGACGGTGCCCACACTTGGGACAAGTGGCGGGAGTATCTGAACGAGTTCGCCCCGCAGTTGTTCCGGTAGTCGGCCAAAAGATAACCGCCGCAGCCCCGGGGCATCCGTTTGCCCAGCTCGAAGACAAGCCCGGGGCGCGCCGAACCGCAACGGAAACCCCATCCGCAGTTGAAACCAAATCCGCCCTCTTCCGGAGCGAGACCGACAGCGTCTTGACCCACCCAGCCCGACGCGAGCCGTCCGTAACCTTTTCGTAACCTCCGACAAGGGACCGGGTCAGAACGCCATGCACTTCCGTTTGTTGCTTGGGCTATCTCTCGCCGTGCCTTGGCTGGCCTCGGCCCAGGTGGTGATCAACGAGATCCTTTACCACGCGCCGGATGAGCTCGATGACCTGCAGTTTGTGGAACTACACAACACGGGCGGCCAGCCGGTGGAGCTGGGCGGCTGGGCCTTCACCACGGGGATCAAGTTCACGTTCGCGCCCGGCACGCGGATCAACGGCCACGGGTTTGTCGTCCTGTGCCGCAATGCCGCCCGCTTCAAGGAATTCTACCCAGCGCCGATCGGCGGCGAGTTCACCTCGACGATCAGCCGCAAGGGCGAACGCCTTGAACTCACGGACGCGGCGGGCAGGCTCGTGGACGCGGTGAAGTTCAAGGACCGTGCGCCCTGGCCGACCGGCGCGGACGGTCACTCCGGATCACTGGAGCGGATCAGCCCCGGCGCCGCCAGTGACGAGCCGGCAAACTGGATCTCCTCGCCCCTGTCCGACAAACGCGACCGGCCCGCCGGCACGCCCGGAAAACCCAACGCGGGCCTCTCCGCCACGCTGCCGCCGGTCATCACCGCGGTCACCTTTTCGCCGGAACTGCCCCTCCCGGACCAGCCCGTGACCGTCGAAGCCGAGGTCCGCTCCGACCTCCCGGTCGCGAGCGTAAACCTGTTGTTCCGCCTGGCCGGTCCGGGCTACGAGAAGCCGGAGTCGAGCGTCGTGATGAAGGGCACTTCCGCCACCCGCTTCACGGCCACTATCCCCGGCCAGGCGGCGGACCAACTCATCCGCTTCCGGGTTCTGGCGACGGGGCCGCAGGGCGCGAAGCGGTTCTTTCCGGCCGAGACCGAACCCCGTCCCGCCCGCTCCGCCTACGTCCAGGCGCCGGTTGAGCCGGCGAAGATTCCATTCGGCTGGATCGTGCACACGACGGAGAAGAAGATGAAGGCCGCGGCGGCGAGGGCCAACGCGCCCATGTTCGGCGGCTTCTTTCCCCCGCCCCCCGATCCCGACGAGGAAGCCCGCCAGACCGCCCGGGCGCAGCTTGAACCCGGATTGGACCTGTCGCGTCCGTGGTTTGAACTGACGGTCCGGGTCGCCGGTGGCGATCCGGACAGGTTGCAAAAACTGAGACCGATCTTCACCGCCAAATTGGCGGAGCGAAAGCAGCTCTTCGAATCAACGCTCGCCGGCGACGGCATCCAGGAAAAACTGCCGGTGCTGCCCGATACGATCAAGGCGTTCATGGCGGGCGTGGCCGAGGCGGTAAAGCCGGCGCTGACCGCGGACCAAAACAGGTCCTTCACCGCCTGGCTGGAACAGCAATCCGGCCCACCGGCCCCCTTTGAGCGGATGATCCTCAACCGGGCCGACCTCGAAGGGGCCTGGCATGCGCTGACCCTGAACGCGGAACCCGACGCGGGCCGGTTGCCGGCACTGGCCGCCGCGCTGCGGGAGGCGGACCAACAGCGGCGGGCACTGCTTGCCGAAGTCGCCGCGGGGACCGGCAAGGACTCCGGGTTTCGCGACCAGCGCAACCGGGCCGAAAGCCTCGGCGATCGCATTGCTCCGGCGGCGAAGCCGCACCTGACGCCGGCGCAGACCGAGCAGCTTGAGGCGTGGCGCAACAGTCCCCGGGAGGTGACGGTCCGACTCCGCGAGCCGGCTCCCGTTTTGCGCCCGTTTGCGGGCGGCTTTGGCGGCGGCCGCGGTGGCCCGGGCGGTTTCGGTGGACCGTTCGGCCAGGCGCCTTCCGAGCCTGGGTCCTTCCGGTCGGCCTTCGTCTATTTCGATCCGGCGACGCGGAAGACCGAGCTGTTCGATTTCGTCCAGATCACCGGTCGCAAGGGCGGCCAGAAGGTCCATTTCTACCGGGATCGTCCGCTCGGGGAGATGACGACCATCGGCCTGATCTTTGAGGGTGAAACCGCCGCGCTGGTCGAACCGCTCGCCTACGAGGTGTATCGCCGCGCCGGCATGCCGGTGGAGCAGAGTTACCACGTGCGGCTCTGGCAGAGCGGAAAGCCCGCCGGCTATTCCCTGCTGATCGAGCAACCAAACCGCGCCTTCCTCCGCCGGAACCAGATCAACGACGACGGCAACATGTATAAGCTCCTGTGGTTCGGCGGCGACCTGATCGGCCAGCACGAGAAACATACGAACCGACGTCTTGGCCACGCGGACCTCACCGCCGTGGTCGAGGGACTGGAGAAGACCACCGGGGACGCCCAGTGGGAGTTCATCCGCAAGAACTTCGACGTCGAGGAAGTCGCCACCTACTTCGCGGTGAACATGGTGCTGTCGCACTGGGACGGCTTCTTCAACAACTACTTCACCTACCATGACAGCGGCGGCACCGGGAAGTGGATGATGTTCCCGTGGGACCAGGACAGCACCTGGGGACTCCGGGCCATGGGCGGAGGCGGCGAGGTGTTCCACACCATGGCGCTTACGTTCGGCATGACCGGCGACCAGCCGCCAGACGACGGCACCGCGTGGCGGCCACCGGGATTCTTCTCGGGACCGCTGCTCGCGAACCCGCAGTTCCGAAAGCTGTTCCTCGCCCAGACCAAGAGCGTCCTGGAAACGGTCTACACCGAGGCGGTTTTCGGGCCGGTCATCGCCGCGCTGGAGGAGAAGCTGATTCCGGAAGTGAAGCTGCGCGCGGAAATCCAGAAGCAGGATCCGGCCGCCGCAGTTGAGAGCCTGAAGTCGGACCTCGCCCGCTGCCGGGAACACCTACGGCTGCGCCGCAAGTTCCTGCTCGCCCAGAACGAGCTGAAGCGGTTGAGCGGCCCCGCCCCGGCGGGCAAGTGATTTCCGGCGCACCCGCTCAGCCGCATTACCTCTTGCTGGTTCGCGGAGACAACCGGAAGTAACCGTAGGCGGGTTGCCCCGCAACCCGCAGCACTTCACTCCCGGATCCAGCGACTCGATTTCAGCAAGCACCGGCGAGGCGAAAGGACTCATGGCGGGTAATGACTTTGGTGGGCTGGCCTGCCCTTGTTCAGATAACGCTTCCGCGTCCGCGCCGGACGCACTTGATCCGATGTCCCGGCGGGCCGCGCCAACTCTCAATCAGGGGGGCAATGGACGTTTGCCCCTGCCGACACCAGCGATTCTGCAGGGCAAGACCGTGCGTCCACGCCATGCAATTCAACCCACGACGACCTTTTCATTCCACCGGAAAAGAAAAAACCTCTTGAGCCATCTGGGTTGCTTCGCCTTTATTCCGGCCCGCCCAATCGGGCGAATCGGTCCGGCCGTGGTAGGTTACCCAAGTGGCCAACGGGGGCAGACTGTAAATCTGCTGGCTTACGCCTTCTCTGGTTCGAATCCAGAACCTACCACCATTTTTCCCGAACCGGTTTGGGCTCGGCCCGGTTTGACGCCCCGTCATTCTCCCCCAACCTGACCGCGTGTCCGCCGTTCCGATCCTCTCCGTCCAATCGCTCAGCAAGACGCACCGCAACGGTGAGTCCGCGCTGACTGTCCTGCGTGAAGTCTCGTTCGACCTCGCGCACGGGGACACGCTTGCCATCGTCGGTCCCAGCGGGTCCGGCAAGACGACGCTGCTCGGGCTCTGCGCCGGGCTCGACGCCGCCACGACTGGAACCGTGACGCTGGCTGGCCAGGAACTGGGAAGCCTCGACGAGGACGGCCGGGCCCGCGTGCGAAACGAACAGGTCGGTTTCATCTTCCAGAACTTTCAACTGCTCCAGACGCTCACGGCCTTGGAAAACGTCCTGGTTCCCCTGGAACTGCGGGGTAACGGCGCGCCCCGTTCCCGGGCCGCCGATCTGCTCCGGAAAGTCGGGCTCGGCGAACGGCTGGGCCACTACCCGGCCCAGCTCAGCGGGGGCGAACAGCAGCGGGTCGCGCTGGCCCGCGCCTTTGTAAACGAACCGAAGCTGCTCTTCGCCGACGAGCCCACCGGCAACCTCGACGGCGACACCGCCCACCTTGTCGCCGACATGCTCTTCCGGCTCAACTCAGACGCCGGCACCGCGCTGGTCCTGGTGACCCATGACCTCGAACTGGCCCGCCGTTGCCGGCAGGTGATCCGCCTCAAGAACGGTGCCGTGGTCTCCTGACCCCCGCCGGATGCGAGGCACGATGAATTCGATCTGCCAGCGGGCATCCGTGGTCGAACATACCGCCCTGCTTGCGCGGAGCCTTCGCCACTGGACCGGCCGGGATCTGCTGCCGCGGACGGCCGATGCCGCCGCGTTTTCCCGGCACGTCTTCGACGCCCCGTTCGCGCTCGTTTCCCACGGCACCGAGGCCGACCCAGTGCTGAACTACGGCAATGCCGCCGCGCTGCGCCTCTGGGAAACCACCTGGGACGAGTTCACCCGGATGTCTTCCCGGCTCACGGCCGAGGCTCCCAACCGCGAGGAACGGGCCCGCCTGCTGGCGACGGTCTCCCGCCGGGGATTCATTGACGACTATTCGGGGATCCGGATCTCCACCACCGGCCGGCGGTTCCGGATTGCGCAGGCAACCGTCTGGAACCTGCTCACCGAAGCGGGCGAACCCCGCGGCCAGGCCGCGATGTTCCGCCATTGGGAATATCTGTGACCGACCGTCGGAACCTGTCCTCCGTGGTCAGCGTTCGTTGAACCACACCTTCACGTTCTTCGTCGCGCGGCCGGCGGCGATGATGTCGAGCTTGCCGTCGCCATTCAGGTCGGCGAGCTGCAGATCCTCGCAGGCCATCGTGTCGTCATCGATCAGCGTCGTGCGCCATTCTTTTCCTTCACCATCCACCGGCGTCAGCAGCTTGATCCCCACCTTGACGCTCCGCGGCCGGCCCATAGCGCGCCAGCCGACCACGATTTGGTCGCGGCCCAGGCCGAGCAGGTCGCCACAGCCGAGCGCGTGGCCGTCCATCAACGTGTCATCCAGGACGCGGCGGTGCCACGGCTTGGCCCCGGCGGCCGCCGGGGTAAAGAGGGCCAGCTGATTGCCGTGCATCGGCGAGACCGCGGCCAGAAATTTCCGGTCGCCGCCCAGGCTGCCTCCGCGGATCTCACCACAACCGCCGTTCTCGTCGGAGCCGACCTGTTCAGAGACATAGCCGCTTGTCTCGCGGGACCAGTTCAGGACGAAGACGCCTTCCTTCGCCGCGACGGCGATCTCCATCGTCGCGTCATCGTCCCACTGCACGAAGTCGAGGTTGTGCGCCTTGTGGAGCTGGTCGTTGAGCGTCTCGACCTCCCACTGGTCATGCAAGTTGGCGGGCGGACGGTAACGCTGGATTTTCACCCCGGCACCGGTGCCCTTGCCGGCGTCGTTGCCGCGGCCATGCAATGGCACGCTGATGAGCGTCATCTTGCCCTGCCAATCCTTGACCCAGCGAAGGCGGTGCATGGTGGGCTCGTGGGCCAGCCTGATGGGTTCCCAGCGCTGGGTCCGGTCGGCCGGCGGGTTCAGGAAGAACAGCGCACCCGAGTTCAGGGTGTCCCCCGGATTCCAGCCGGCACCGACGGCAACCTCGGCCTTGCCATCGCCGTCAATGTCCCCCGCGGCCACGCAGACATGATCGAGTTCGGTCAGCTTCTCGGCGATGACGAATTTCTCCCAGGCCGGGTTGCGATACCATGCGATCTGGTTCTTGTCGCAGAGCACAATGTCCGGACGTTTGTCACCGTCGATGTCGGCGATCGAGAGCCCATAGCCGATGGCGATGTTGGTATCCACGTTGACGGCCCGGAATCTTGGTTCCGGCAATGCGGCGGAGAATGCGGGCAGGACGACCGCGAAGAGCAGCGCGGTGGGCAGGAATCGTTTCATGGTGTGCGGAGACCATGGGAAGCCCGATGGGGCGAGACAATCAGGAATACGCCCAACGCTGAAGGCAACCCGGTCCGGACACCGCGCTTGCCATGGCGGAATCCACCAGCACGCTTTCGCCGTGACCGTTTTCAATCTCGACGCCCAGCCCGCCTTCACCACCAAGGACGGCTCAGAAATCCGCGAACTGCTCTCGCACCGCAATTCCGTGATCCGCCAACAGTCGCTCGCCGAGGCGCGACTGCAGCCCGGGCAGTCCACCGAGGAGCACTACCACGCGAAGGCGGAGGAAATTTACTATATCACCCACGGCGCCGGCCGGATGCGGATCGACGCCGAACTCCGCGAAATTCGGACCGGAGATGCGATCGCAATTCCGCCGGGCAAGCGGCACAAGCTCTGGAACACCGGCGATGAACCGCTCCGCCTCCTGTGCTGCTGCGCCCCACCCTACGAACACGCCGACACCTTCATCACGGAATGACGAACGGTGGCGGGGCGGTAGCCGCCGGAGAAAGCAAAACGCGCCGGTGGAGACCGGCGCGGTGAGTCAGCCTGCCGGGGAAGGGTTACTTCTTTTCCGGCTTGTGGTCGGTGTGGCACGCCTTGCAGTTGGCAGCCTCCTTCCACTGGTCGAGCGCACCGGCCTTGCCGTCGACCAGCGCCTTGGCGGCGGCGGCCAGGGCCGTTGATTTTTCCTTCCAGCTCTTGGCGTCGCCCATTTCCGGCGTGTTTAACGGCAGGTCCCGGGTGAGTTCCGCGAGGAGCTTGAAGTCGTCCTTGGTGCCCTCACCTTTGCCCACGCGGGCGGCGGCGGACATCTTGCCCTTGAAGCCCTCCTTCATGATCTCTTCGATCGTGTGCTTGGGTTTGCCGGCAGCGCTGAGGTTGAGAACACCGGCGGACAGCAGGGCCGCACCGGCGATGGTCAGAATGGTTTTACGCATGGTGGAAGATCCGGTCGCTTGAACCGGTTGCCGGAAAGACCCGGCCGGTCCGGCCGCGGTTACAGACGAAGATTCTGCCGCGGTTCAGTCCGGCTTGTGAGCGGTGTGGCAGGCCTTGCAGTTGGCGGCCGCCTTCCAAGCCTCAAGGGCGCCGGCCTTGCCCGCGGCGAGTTGTTGACCGGCTTTGGCCAGGGCCGTGGTTTTTTCCTTCCAGCTCGCGGCATCGCCCTTCGGCGGGGTGTTATGCGGAAGTGAGGCGGTCAGTTCGGCCAGCAGCTTGAAATCAGCCGCCGTGCCCTGTTCCTTGCCCACGCGGGCGGCGGGCGATTCCTTGCCCTTGAAGCCCTGTTCCATGATTTCCTCGGTCGTGTATTGGGGCTTGTCCATGTAGGTAGAGCAGCCGGTGATGGTGACACTCGCCGCGAGCGTGGCGAGCAAGATGGGATAGGAGCGGATCGGCATAGGTTGAGGAGTGAAGTGGAGGCAAAGCCCAGCGGGCCGGGCGAAATTGAAAGGCAAGGTGCGAACGGCTGGCCAGCTTTTCCTTTGGCCACGAACAATCCGCCGGTTCCCATGCACCCGGCTACTTCGACAGCCGTAGGAACAGCGCGTCGTCACCCAGCGGGATGCTGACCTGGTTGGTGCCACCCACGGAGATCAACGGATAAGGGGAAGGATCCCATTCCCCCGCAGGGTCGAGGTTGGGGCGCGTTTGGAGACTGAAGCCGGTGAACGCCGCCGGCCAGGCCACGCGCAACGTGCCAGCATCGGTGGAGAACGTCAGCGCGGGATCGCCCCCGGTGCCGGCAGCCTGGGCGAGCAACGCATCAAGGCGGAGGTTGAAGCTCACGTCGGAACTATCCAGGGCGGACTGATGGATTTCGACCGCCAGCACATTACGTCCCTTGGCAAAGTCTACCGCCGCCAGTTCGGCTTCAAAGTAGGTGGACTCGTCGGCGTCCCCGACCGTGGAGGAGGCCAGGGTGTTGTGGTTGATGCTGCCGGTCGGCATGTTGCTGCGGAAAACTTCCTTCCCGTTCAGGAAGGCCACCGCCCCGTCGTCGCGGATCACGCCCAACGTGGCGCTGAGGAAGCGGGCCGGGTCGTCCACGAAGAACTCGTGCCGAAAGTAATACGTCGGATATTTGCTGGCGGAACTCGGTCCGAAGCCCAGGACGGTCGTCACATCGCCATCGCCGTAGCCCAGTTGGGCGGCGCCCTTTTTCCAGGTGGAATCATCAAAGGCCGACGCGCGCCAGGCCGTGCCCAGATTCACTCCACCGTCGCTGTAGCTCCATTCGGCGCCGGCCGGAATGAGGATCGCCGATTCCAGATCACCCGGCAGCGAGCCGGTGAAATCCAAACCCGTCTTGTTACCGTTGACCACGATCGGGTTGGTGAAGCCGGCCCGGGTGAAGAGCAACCCGTCCGCCTGCGCCTTGAGCGTGTAACTGCCGCCGGTCACCCCGGGGAGGACGTAGGTGCCATCCGAATCGGTGTAGGTCAGGCGCGTATTGGAGGTGAAGACCCGCACCCCGCCGATCGGTTTGCCTTCGCGGGTCACCTGGCCGGACAGCCGATAGGTGCCCGGACTGCCCACGCGAACGGCAACCGAACCAGCGCCCACTCCACCCCTCATGTCGGAAACCGTGCAGCGGACGAGGTAATCTCCCGCCGCGGTCCACGCCTTTGAAGCGGTCGCACCGTTGGTGCCAAAGGTGCCGTCGCCAAAATCCCAGTAATACGCCAACTCATCGCCATCGGAATCCGCGGCCGCGGCAGTGAAACGCACCGTGCCGTTGACGCCCGCCGTGCCCGCGGACGGGGTGATCGCCACGGTTGGCTTGGCGTCATCAGGAAATTTTCCGCGCACGAATTGCACATCCATGGACTCGGGGGTCGTGCCGTTCTTGCGGAGCGGCGTGATGTGCAGGCCCACGGCGGGATCCGTGAAGGTGCGCCCGAGCACCAGCGCCGAGTCATTCTTGCCGTCCGCCGAGCCGGCGGTGGTGTCGAGCAGCAGGCTTTGCCGGTTGTTGTCGGACCGGGCCCATCGGACGCCGAGTCCGTTCAGCAGCCACCGGTTGTCGGTGAACTTCTGCCGCAGTTCGAACCAGTAGTTGGTTTTGCTGTTGCGCGCGACCTTGAGCGCCCGGGCCCCGGCGACCGCATTCGTCACGTCATGGGCGAAGAGCCGGTAGACACCGTTGGTCGAAAACGTCACGACCTCGGCATTCCGCAGCCAATTGAGGGTGACCTTGTTGCGCGCGTTGAAATGGCGTTTGCCCGCGGACGCGTTGCCCATCGTGTCAAAGGTGTCGCCGTATTCCACGTCCGTGCCGACCTTGCCGATCATGTCGGCGCCGGCCGTGTCCCAAAAGTTCGCGTGGTTGAGCCCGAAATTATGCCCGAGCTCGTGCGCGGAAACTCCGGCCGAGGCATCGAACGACCCCTGAATCCATGCGCCCGGCGCCCCGACATAACCCAGGCCAGCCCACGAATAGTTGGGCACCGAGGTGAAACAGATCAGATCGAACTGGAAGCTGCTGAGGTTGAAGCCGGCGGCCGTGGCCGCATTGCGGGCGTCGGTGCGCAAAGTCGAGGGATCTTGTGCGCCGTAGGCGGCCGCGGACTTTGACATGCGCAGCGTGGCGGTCATCGCCGATCCGCTGCCCAGCGCAAACCAGCCGGCGCGACCGAGGGAGTTTTCGCGGAAGAAGGTGTCGAGTCCCTTGACGAGGTTGGTGCCCGCCGCATCGGTGAACGGAGCGCCGGTCTTGTCCGGAAAATCGACCCGGATCAACAGGGCCTTCTTGTTGCCTTCGGTGTAGGCCGAAGCCCGCTGAACACGGCCGGTGGAGGTCACCTCGGTCGAGTCTGAGTTGCTCTCAGCCTCGATCAGAGACCGGTTGAGCGCTTCCGCGTGCCCGGTGCCGCAAAGGACCTTCGGCGCGTCATCTCCGACATCTACGGCGGTTGGCGTGGCCAACTCATCCGCCGGACCGCCAGACACACTGCAGATTGGATCAGCCGACAAGGCCAACTTGGCTTCAACGGCTTCCAAGACCCGGACCGGATTGTCATCCACCGCCAACTGGCCGTCCACCGCGATGCCGTGCAGCGCGACTCCAAACCGCGCTGGCTCATCCAGGCGTCGGCCGTAAACGTGGGCGCGAAAGAACCGTTCGCCCAACTGCACCGTGCGCCACATCGGCTCGACCTCAGATTCGCGTCCTGGCAGAGGCGTCGCCGCGAGCACCGCCAAATCGCCGCGGCCGTCCAACCGCTCTTCCAGCAACGCCAACACGGAGTCCGGAAGTTCGCTGCGGACACCCACCGGGACGGTCATCGCGAGCGCCCGTTCCGGATTCGAGCGGATCAATGCACCCAACTCCTCGCGTCGCGCTTTTGCCAGCTCCACTCCCTCCACCTCCAATTGCGCCTTCGCGGCCGGTTCTGCAGCGCGATACCGCTCCGTCCAGGCCCGGAAACGCTCGAATTTCACTTCAACCACGGGTTGCGACCAAATGCGATCGGCCGGCATGCGCGGCGGGGACGCCGCGGGGGGCAATTCCGCCGGCCCGACCGCAGCGAATGTCGAGGCGGGAGCGCCGCTGTCGGCGGCAACCGGGGTGGCAGGGCCAAACTCGCGTCCGGACTGAGTTTCGGGCGTCGGTTTAGCCGACGATGAGGCGACGGGCGGAAGCGTCGCCCACCACACACCGACGCCAATCAAGCCGACGGCGACTACGCCTTGCAGGATGCGGTTCAGTCTCATGAGAAGTTAACTCGGATCGGCGAAAGCGTGGCAGTTCCCGTGCCGAGTTCGACCGGAAATTCAGCTTTCGGGATCGAAGGCGGGGTTCGTGCGCCCGGTCGCTCCACGCCGTAAACCGAATCCGGCGATGGCGGAAAACCGAAATCAATGGCCAGGCCTCACTGCGCAGGAGGAGTTCGGTGCCGCTTTACCCGCACGCTCACATGGCGGGTCTCGGGCAGGATGAACTTCTTCACCTCCACGGCAATCGCCCTGGCGCCAAAGTCGGCCAATGTCAGCGTCGCGATATCGACCGCCAGCGTTTCGATCAGTTTCCAACTGCGGCCTTCGCCAAGGGTCAGCAATCGCCGCGACAACGCAAAATAGTCCACCGTTCGCGTCAGATCGTCACCCGCCGCCGCGGCCGCGAAGTCCACGTCCAGCTCCAACGTGAGCAACAGTCGCTGCGGTTGCGCCCTTTCGGCGTCGGGAACTCCGACGCGGTAGAAAACCTCGAGGTCTGTGATGGTGATGCGATCCATGGCAAAATGAGTTCGTCTCCGTTCGGGCCTGGTGGTGCCGGTCCAGAGTCCGAATCGCTAGGTGGCGTTCCCTTGCCCCAATTTGGACAAGGCTGCCGGCCCGCCGGAGTTGCGGATGACCGTTTCCAGCAGGATGCGCGTCGGGCCATTCAACGGAAGGGCAAGCGCCTCGGACAACGACAGCCAGAGGAATTCCTGAGCCTCTGAGTTCAGCCGGACGGTCTGGAAGCCGGGTGCCCGACACGTGTAGTTCAGCAGGAGGAAATGCGCCGCCTTGTAGAACTCTGGCGGATTGATGGCGTCCTGCACCATCACGAATTCAATGTCCGTGACCTCCATCCCCGTTTCCTCGATCAGCTCCCGACGCAGCGCCGCCTCGCTGGCTTCGCCCCACTCAATCTTGCCGCCGGGAATGCCCCAGAGGTTCGACCACTTGTTGGTTCGGACGAGCAGCACCTCTCCCGCGTCGCTGAAGACCAGGCCGCCGACCGTGGAGATCGGCATCGGCGGAGTCAGGGACGGCTGAACCGGCTTCAGGGAAAGGGTGTTTCGCTCCAGCAACGAGCGCAGTTCCCCCAGGTGTTCGACGATGAGGTCGGGGGCGGCTGCGCGAAGCTGTCCAAGCGAATTGTAACCGGTCAGCACCGCGACGCTTTGGATTCCGCCATGCTTCGCCGTCTCGATGTCATGCTGCATGTCGCCGACAAACACCGTCGCCCGCGGGTCCAGCAGGTTGTCGGACAGCACTTCGGCAATCTGTGTTCGTTTGTCGGCTACGCCGGCATAGGTCCGCTCGAAATAGCCCCTCAAACCCGTTGCCTCCGCCTGTGTTTCCCAATGACGGGGATGGACCGTGCTGAGCAGAAAAACCCGCAGCCCGTGATGCCGGCAAAACTCCAAAAGTTCGCGTGCGTGCGGCAGCGCCACCACGGAATCCTGGCACGCGACGAAATGCGCATGGAACCAAACCTCCAACTGATCCAGCGCGACATGCGGCACGAACTTGTCGTAAAAGGCCCGATAGGGTAGCCGGAACTCAGCGCGGAATCGCTCCAGCGTCAGGGGTTCGACACCGGCCAGTCGGAAGACTTGATTGCTCGCCTCCAAAACGGCGGGAAGATCGTCCACCAGGGTCCCCGACCAGTCGAAGATCACGTTCCGGATCACGGTGCGGACGCTACTCACGCTCTCCGGATTGTCGAATGAGGAGTGACCACTGGCGCCTGCGATCCCGTTGCATTCGATGCCCGACAACCAACCGGCAAGCCGGCACCGCCCGACAACAGCCGGGGCCGGGCCGCGTTCTCAACCGCTGTGCGGGCAGCTTCGGTTGATCGATTCCACAAAAAGCAAACGCCCCGGCCTTCGCCGGGGCGTTCAGTCAAATTGTTGACCCCTCAGTCGATCACTTCGATCCCCATGTTGCGGGCAGTCCCGGCAATCATCCGGACCGCGGCTTCCTCGCTGTTGGCATTCATGTCGTTGCCCTTCAGCTTGATGATCTCCAAGACCTGTTTGCGGGTTACTTTGCCCACCTTGTCTTTGTTCGGCTGTTTCGAACCCGAGGCAATTCCAGCCGCCTTCTTCAGCAGCACGGATGCCGGCGGCGACTTGTAGACACAGGAAAACGATTTGTCCTGATAGACGGTGATGATCACCGGAATGACCAGACCGGCCTTCTCCTTGGTGGCGGCGTTGAACTCCTTGCAAAACGCCATGATGTTGATGCCCTGCGAGCCGAGCGCAGGACCAACCGGCGGAGCCGGGTTGGCCTGACCGGCCGGAATCTGCAATTTTACTGTGCCCGTAACTTTCTTGGCCATGTGACTACTTCTTTTAGTTGAGGAGGTTGCTGACGTCGCGCAGAGGCATCACGACTTCTCGACCTGCCAGTATTCGAGTTCTACAGGCGTTTTGCGCCCGAAAATATCCACGGTCACCTTGATCTTCCCCTTTTCCGCCTCGATCTCTTCGATGACACCGCTGAAGTTGAGGAAAGGTCCATCGTTGATCTTGACGGTTTCCCCAACTTCGAAATTAACCTTTGGTTTTTCAGCGTCTTCAGCATCGCTGACCGCAACCTTGATGGCCTCAATTTCCTCCGGTTCGACCTCGGCCGGACGTTCGCCACCGATAAAACCAATGACCCCGTCAATGCCCTTGATGAAATACCAAGGCTTCTCCATCAGACGGCGGCTCTCGTCCAGCAGCGCGATGTCGACATAGAGATAGCCCGGGTGCAGTTTCCGGTTCGTGATGGTTTTCTTGCCATTCCTCACCTCCACGACTTTCTCGACGGGCAGCAGAACTTCGCGGATGTAAGGCTCCATTTCATCCAGCTTCAGGCGCCGAACGATCGAATCGCGGACCTTTTGCTCCTTCCCTGCGAGCACATGGATGGCAAACCATTTGAAGTTCATAGGGTTAGTAGGGCACGAACGAACTTCAGCACCACGAAATCCGACACCATGGTGAAGATTCCGAGCATTAGCACGACGGTAAGAATCAACAGGGTTGAATTCCAGAGCTCGGAACGCGAGGGCCAACTGCACTTACGCAGCTCGTCGCGGACTGAAATCACGAAATCGGAAAGCCGTGCCAGCGCTCCGGATTTCCAAAGAAATCCAAAAATGACGCCAATCACAGCGACCCAAATGCTCAACTGAATGTAAAAGTCCTTCACAAATTCCTTGGCGGAGGGGGAGGGATTCGAACCCCCGGTGGGTGATTAGCCCACAGCGGTTTTCAAGACCGCCGCGATCGACCACTCTGCCACCCCTCCGCGGAGTCTTGGCAGGGCGTGAGGGACTTGAACCCCCAACCAACGGTTTTGGAGACCGCTACTCTACCAATTGAGCTAACGCCCTGTCGTTGTTTGACCGTCCGTAACAGTTGCCGAAAAATGGAGGCCGGGGTTTTCCCGGCCTCCCCGTGAAAAAACTCAGTTCAACACCTCGGCAACACGTCCTGCACCAATGGTGCGGCCGCCTTCCCGGATTGCAAAGCGCAAGCCCTTCTCCATCGCAACGGGGGCGAGCAGTTCAATGTCCACGGAGACATTGTCTCCGGGCATCACCATTTCCACCCCCGCAGGGAGCGTCACCGTGCCCGTAACGTCGGAGGTCCGGAAGTAGAATTGCGGACGATACTTGGTGAAGAACGGGGTATGCCGGCCACCTTCGTCCTTGGTGAGGACGTATACTTCAGCCTTAAACTTGGTGTGCGGCTTGATCGATCCGGGCTTGGCGAGCACCATGCCCCTTTGCACGTCGTCCTTGGTGACACCGCGTAGCAGCACACCGACGTTGTCGCCGGAGGTCGCGCTGTCCAGCAGCTTGCGGAACATTTCGATGTCGGTCGCAGTCGTCTTGCGGGTGTCCTTGAGGCCGACGATCTCGACTTCGGACATCTTCAACAGCGTGCCGCGCTCCACCCGGCCGGTCACGACAGTGCCGCGACCCTCAATGGTGAACACATCTTCGATGCACATCAGGAAGGGTTTATCGTTCTCACGAACGGGCTCGGCCACGAAGGTGTCGAGCGCTTCGAGCAGGTCAGCAATGGCCTTTTCACCTTCCGGGGTGCCGGCGATGGCCGCCGTGGCGGAACCGCGGATGATCGGGGTGGTGTCGCCAGGGAAACCATACTTGTTGAGCAGGTCGCGGATTTCCATCTCGATGAGTTCGAGAAGATCGGCATCCGCGAGGTCAACCTTGTTGAGGAACACAACGATGCTGGGCACGCCGACCTGACGGGCGAGCAGGATGTGCTCGCGGGTCTGCGGCATCGGGCCGTCCGCGGCGCTGACCACCAAAATTGCGCCGTCCATCTGTGCGGCACCGGTGATCATGTTCTTCACATAATCAGCATGGCCAGGGCAGTCCACGTGGGCATAATGGCGCTTGGTGCTCTCGTATTCGACATGCGAGACAGCGATCGTGACGGTCTTGGTATCGTCGCGAACAGTGCCGCCTTTGGTGATTTCCGCGTAGGAAATCTTCGGGGCCAGCCCCTTGCGGCTCTGGACCTCGACAATGGCGGCGGTGAGGGTGGACTTGCCGTGGTCGACGTGGCCGATGGTGCCAACGTTCAGGTGCGGCTTTGTGCGCTGGAAGTTTTCCTTAGCCATGTGACTGACGTGTTTACTAGTTCTCGGTTAATTGTCTCTCGCTGCTAAACTGGAGCCCGCGACCGGGCTTGAACCGGTGACCTCGTCCTTACCAAGGACGTGCTCTACCAACTGAGCTACGCGGGCCTCGCTTACCGGTTTTGACTCCGATTCGGGCGACAAAAAAATTCAGTTTGGTCGTCCGCTTTCGGCGGCGACTAAACCGAAATCATCTGCCTGCAACTCGGTTGAGGCGCGGATTGATAGGTGGGGGTCAAAAGGGTGTCAACGCGTTTTTGCCGGCGAGCAACCATTTGCGACCCAACGGGACTTGCAAACCGAGTTTGTGGGTATGCACTTTACTCAAGTGACCGCAATGGATAGTGGTCGGCCCCGATGGCCGAAGAATATCCGCGCACGCTGCTGGAACTGGAACGGCGCT
>JAYUSF010000160.1:0-17715 GCA_043755815.1 Verrucomicrobiota bacterium | reverse complement strand
CCCCACTCACCAACTGATGCTCACCGAATTTACAGAAAGAGCATTGCGCGGCCCAGGAACCGCCTTCCAGTCAGGTGCGGTGATCGAAGCGGTGGATTCGACCGTAAATACCAGATTGGTTCCCGGACTCCACCAGTTGAGTTGCAGGGCACTTTCCAGCCGGTTGGCGCGAACGAAGATGGGTTCTTCGCCCAAATCTCTCGCGACGGTGTAGGTGACCAAAGCAATCCCCGATTCTACCCACGGCTCAGGATTCTGCTCAATCCAAGCCGGATGACCACTCATGGTATCCAAGGCTTGGTTTCCAAACCCAATAAACTCAGTGACGTGCCAATGCCATGCGGGCAAACCGGCGCGCATCAGATTGTGGTTGATCCCATCGGCCCCTACCTGGATTCGGGCAAAGGCGATGATAGTGTTCGTTCGCCCTTCGACTGCGATGATCGATCGAGCATGTTCCACGTCGTTGGGGCGTTCTTTCGGAATGGGTAGAACGTATGAGTCGTCGAGCGGTGGAGCCACCGGGAGCCACGGAGCGGGGCCGACGAGGAAATAGACCACATCACTGCCCTGCGCCCCAAGTTGACTGATGACACAAAGAATCGCGATGAAGATAGGGCGAGATATCGGCCACTGGCTGAAGTTCATGACGACGAGTTACTGATTACCGAAACACCCCTGATCGACGCAATTCTTCGCTGTCGTGCAGTCCAATATTTGCCCATTACGTCACCGTTTTGGCTGGGATCACTTCGGCTGGTCGCTCTTCCACGCTTCGTAGTAACGGGCGCGGAACTCGTTGCCGGCGGCCGGATCGGTGATGGCCGCGTCCCAATCCAGCGATGGCCGATTGGCCGGAACCGCCTTCGGCTTCACCCCGGACTTCAGTTCGGTGGCGAGCTTGGTGAATTCGCGCGCCCACGCCTTGTCCCGGCCATCGCTGGTCAGCAGGCCCGAGAACTCGCTCGCGTCGGTGGCCTCGGGTTGATCGAAGAGTCCCCAGTTGAGCCAGCCCTGCACGAGTCCGCGCGTGGATTCGACCGCGCGCCGACACCAGCGAGCCTGCTGTCCTTCGGTTGCTGCGGGATGTTTGCCACTGTCGAAGCGCGGTTTGCCGCCGCCATACCAGCCGAATTCGGCGAGGACCACCGGCTTGCCGGCGCGGGCCACTTCGGCCGCCACGGCTTCGAGGTAGGCGAGGTTGCGCTGTTCCGATTCCGCGTCGCGATACACGTAAACGCCGTGGTCGAACGGATAGAAATGAAACTCCATGAAGTCGAGCCACGTGGCCTGACGGGAGGGACGGAACGCCGAGTAATGAAACGGCCCCGCCACCGACGCCGGCACCGACCACTGGATGAGGCCCGCCGAAACCAACGCCTGCGGGTCGGCGGACTTGATGGCGGCGACCTGGCGCCGGGTCCACTTGTCGGCCAAGCCCTCGCGGAAGTGCTGGTAGGCAAGCAGCGCGGGATCGTTGCGCCGCGCCACCTTGCCGTCGGGCACGGGCACCGCGGCGAAGTTTGGCGGCGCCACGTTCAGCTTCCATGCCTCGGCGAGCCGGGCCGGGGTGGCGTATTCCTTTTCCAGCCAACGGGGCCACTTGGCCCGCATTGCCGGGGTGTCCCAGCGGACTTCGGGCTCATTCAGCAGGTCATAGGCAAAGAGGCTCGGGCGGTTCCTGAATTCGGCGGCGAAGAGTTTCCAAAACTGTTCCAGGGCGACGAGCACCGCTTCGTCGGCGACCCGGTCACCTTGGGCCCATTCGGGCAGGCCTTCCCAGTGGTCGGGCCCGGTCGGGTGCAGGTAGATGCCGGTTTCCTCGGCGATCGAGAGCAGCTCGCGGAACTTCCGGAGGCCCTCGGGGTCGAGTTCGCCAGGCTTGGAGTAGAACGATCCAAAGGAGAGGAACACGCGGACGCAGTTTACGCCCAACCGGCTCATGCGCTCGAAGTCGCGGCGGGTGGCCACCGGGTCCCATTGTTTCCAGACCTGCGGAGCCCAACCGGTGCCGGAGCGGAAGTAGGTGACGCCCAACGGCACGAACGGGCGGCCCATCGCGGTGACAAACGAGCGGCCGTCTGCGGCCACCTGGACTTTGGGCAAGATGGCCAGGGCGGCGGGGGCCCTTCGCGCGGAGCCAACGGTGCCAAACAGGAGCAGGAGCAGGGAAAGCAGTTTCATGGGGATCAGAACAGGAAGACCAGCGCTAGCCCCGCGACGAACGCGACGCCGAAGAGGCGCGAGATCCGGAGGGCCAATGGCCGGTCCGCGAGGCTCCAGACCATGGCGGTCTTGAAGGCAATGTTGGCGAGCGACGCGGTGAGGATCACCCGTCCGGCGATGGCCGGATCGACTTCGCCCGCCGCACTGAGCTGGGCGGTGGAAAGAGTGATGGCGTCCATGTCGGTGAGCCCGGAGAGGACGGCGACGGCGAACAGTCCGGTGTCCCCGAACCAGTGCTTGGCCGCGGCGACGGCGAGCAGCACGGCCCCATAGAGCACGGCGAACAGGAGGGCGACCTTCAGCTCGGTGGGATTGCCGGCGTGGGCCGTGGACTCTGCCTTGCGGCCGTCGCGCCACCAAGTGAACAGCGCGAGCGCCAGCATGACCCCGAGCATTGCCGCCACCGGCGGGGCGATGGTGCCGAACTGGCCGGGCGCCACGGAGGCGATCAGCAGCAGCACGCGGCCGAACACGACCGTGGAGGCCAGCAAAATGACGAGCGTCGCCGGGCCCACGTTTCCCGCTTCCGAGCGACTCCGTTTGGCCGCAGTCACGGTCGTCGCGGTGCTGGAAATGAGCCCGCCCAGCAGGCCCGCCGCGAAGATTCCCCCGCGGGGTCCGAGCAGCTTGAAGGCGACGTAGCTGGCGAGGCTGATGCCGGTGATGAGCACGACCATCCACCACATGCGGTGCGGATTGAGCACGGCAAACGGCCCGAAGTTCGCATCCGGCAACACCGGCAGGACCACCAGCGCCACCACCACGAACTGCATGATGGCGCGCATGTCGGCGTCGCCCAGACCACGGGCCAGGGAGTGGAGCTGCGGCCGCAGATGCAGCAGCACTGCCGTAGTCGCGCCGAGCACGACCGCGAGCATGCGTTCGCCGGTGCCGGCGAGGGCGCCCACGAGAAACATCAGGAGCAAGGCCACCTCGGTGGTGAGTCCTGGATCGTAGTCCGGACTGCGGGCCCGGATCAGGTTGGCGGCCGCCATCAGCACCGCCAGGGCGAGCAATCCTCCGATCACGAGGCCGCTGCCGGCCGGGCCGGCCAGTCGGCTACAGACCGCGCCAAGCAAGGCGGCCAGGCCGAACGTGCGGAAACCCGCGAAGGCCGCAGCCGACCTCTCCCGCTGCAGGCCGACCAGCAAGCCGAGCCCGAGCGCCGTCAGGAAATTGAGGAACACTTCGGTCATTGGAACCCCGCGAGAATGTGCGCCGAAACTTGGCGGGCCGCCAGCCACCCGAATCGCGGGAGGGCGGCGCGCCGCCGGCTTGCGCTTAGCGGGTTCGCTCCCGACTCTCGCGCGCGTTGAAGCCGCTGACCATCATGCTCGTGGCCGGGGATCCCAGTGGGGATCAACTGGCGGCGGAGCTTGCCCGCGAACTGCGCGACCAGGCGGGTCCGTTCAGTCCGCGCCTGATCGGGGCCGGCGGTCCGGCCATGGCCGCGGCAGGCGTCGAACTGCGCCACGACCTGACGCGCCATTCGGTCATCGGCCTGGAGATTTTGCGGCGCTACGCGGAACTCCGCCGCGCGTTCTACGATTTGCTCGCCTTCGCCGGCCGGGAACGTCCGGACATCGTGATCGGGGTCGATTATGGCGGGTTCAACCTGAGGTTCGCCGCGGCGGTGCGGAAGCGCTTGGCCTGTGAACAAGGCCCTTTCCTCAACTGGCGTCCCAAGCTGGTGCAATACGTCTCCCCACAGGTTTGGGCTTCGCGACCAGGCCGCGCCCAGACGCTGGCGCGGACCCACGACCTTCTGCTGAGCATTCTTCCTTTCGAGCCGGCCTGGTATGCGCAACACGCGCCGGGCTTGCGGGTGGAATTTGTCGGCCATCCTCTCGTCGGTCGCCACCCGTCGCGCGTGGCCAGCACGGAGGCACCCGCAACGCTGCTGCTGCTGCCCGGCAGCCGGGTCAGCGAATTGCAGCGTCACCTGCCCGTGATGATTCCGGCGGCGCAACAGATTGCCGCGGCCACCGGCGCGCGGGTGCGGATGGTGCTGCCCACGGAATCCCTGCGGACCATGGCCGCCCCGTTCCTCGCTCCCCTGCCCGCGCTGGAGATTCAGATTGGCGGACTCGCCGACGCCCTGCGCAACGCGACGGTGGCGTTGGCGTCCACTGGGACCGTCACGTTGGAGTGCGCATGGTTTGGCGTGCCGACGGTCGCGCTCTACCGGACCTCCCGGCTGACCTACGAACTCGGGCGACGGATCGTCACCGTGAAGTTCCTCGCCCTGCCGAATCTGCTCGCCGGCGAAATGGTGTTGCCTGAGTTCGTGCAGGATGCCGCCACGCCCGAGGCCCTGGCCGCCGCGGCGGTCGAACTGTTCCGTAGCCCGCAACGGCGCGCGGAAACGCAGTCCAAGCTGGCACGTATCGCCCAGTCGTTGGGCACCCCGGGGGCGGGCCGTCGGGCCGCCGCGACGATTCTCAGTCTCTAGCGGCGCCACCGGGTGGCCGCCTGGGTCGTCGTTCCAGCGGCCACCACCGGCCTCGCCAGTCGAACCATTCGGAGCCGGCGAACTGTTTCTTGTAGTCCATTTCCGAAGCCCGGTGAAACGCGTAGCCGGGATGGTAATGGCGGCAACCCAGGCCGCGGGCGTGCTCCATTTCCCACATCATCGTCGCGATGCCGAGGCTGCGCCGCGACTGGGCCGGATCGAAAATCGCGTAGACGCTCGAGGCACCGCCGCGCCCAATATCGAGGTAACTCGCCGCCACGAGGCGGCCCGCGAGCCGAACCGTCACCTCGACCAACGGACAGGGATAGTCAACGGGCGAAGCGCCGAGAAAATCGGTCAGCGCGGGCGGGACGTTGGCTCGGAAGCGCACCTTGTGAAGGGCAAACAGGTCGTGTCGCTCCGCGTCCAATTCCGGGGGTCCGACGGCGACTTCGAGGTCCGAGTTGCGCTGACCAATCCGCCGCTGTCCCTTCGACAGCGTGAGTTTCGCAAGGTCGACCCGGATCGGCTGCACCGCTTCCACCCGGCCGTCGCCCAACCAATACGAGTAGCGGAAGAACGAACGGCCAAAATGCCGCCAACCTTGGTTCCAAAGCGCGTCCATCTGTTCCGGCAGCACTCTTGCCCGTTCGGCCTCTTCGAAGACCAGCGGCAACCGGATCGGCGGCGCCGCGACCGGTGAATCCCGGAGGATCAGGTCGTCGTCCTGCCGCGTTGCCTCGGGTCCTTCCACAGCGCACACAGGGTCCGGGTCACCTGGGCGGTTGAGGACCGAGGTAGGCGGAGAAGACCCGTTCCAATTCGTCCATTCCGCCGTCGTCGACGCTCATGGAACCGAACACTGCGAAACAGTCGAGCTGCACCAGCGCGTTGTAATTCGCGTCCAGCATTTTGACGCTGGTCAGCCGTTCGCGGAAACAGCGGTTGAGCTGGGCCACGTCGTCGTAGACGGCGGCGAAGTTCGCGAGGGTCCAGTCGGGCGTCAGACCGCGGCGCTGCCGGAAGAACTGGGCCAGCAGGTAGGTGCCGATCGCGCGGAACAGGGTTTCGTCCAGCGTCGCAAACGGCAGGTGCGTGGCGACCATCGGCCGGAGCTTGTCCATGATGGGACAGCCGCTCGTGACCATGATCAGCCCCATGAGGGAACTGATCCCGCTCTGGACGGCCACCCGCTTGTGATAGTTGCGGGTTTCGCTGCGGATCGTGACGTCGGCCTCCGTATGGGACAGGCAGTCTTTGAAGACGTTGATCACCTCGACCAGGTTGACCGCAACCGGGCAATGCGGGTGCGTCGCGGGTTGGAGCGGGCAATGAGTGCATTGCCGGTGTTCCAGCCGGGTCCAGTCCGGTAGGGGCGAGTTCGCCGAACTGACGAGCAGCAGGTCCGGAAGCCGGAGGTTGACGGTGAACTGCCGGATCGTGCCGTCGGCCAGCTTGAACTCGTAGTGCAGGCGTTTCATCGCATTGTCTTCAGCCATGGGCATCGGGTTCATGTCGGCGGGTCAGGTCCAGGGGCAACGCGCGGCCACTCCACCCGGTTTGTCGCGCGGCGAAAAGGCCAATCTCGTCGGTTCCCTGGGTTCGGCCGCCGTTGGAAGTCACAGCTCGCCCCGGGCGGCGCGCACCTTGAGCGAGGGCACGTAGTTGGCGACGAACTCGCGGCGGTATTCGTGAAACGTGCCGGCCTCGAGATGGCGGCGGATGTCGTCCATCACCTTCAGGTAAAAATGGCTGTTGTGAACGCTGACCAGCCGCAGGCCGAGGATCTCGTTCACGTTGAGCAGATGCCGGATGTAGGCGCGGGTGTGGTGACGGCACGCAAAGCAGGTGCAGCCCGGTTCGATGGGACCGAAGTCCGCCTTCACCGCGCCGCCCTTGACCGCGAAGGTGCCCTTGCTTGTGAAGGCGGTGCCGTTGCGCGCCACGCGCGTCGGCAGCACGCAGTCGAACATGTCCACCCCGCGCGCCACGAGTTCGACCAGCTGCGCCGGAGTCCCCAGCCCCATCGCGTAACGGGCCTTGTGTTCGGGCAGGTGCGGCTCGGTGATTTCCACGGCCTTCATCATCTCCGGCTCGGGTTCGCCCACGCTGACGCCGCCGATGGCGTAGCCGTCGAAGTCCATCGCCACGAGTTCCCGGGCGCACTTCTCGCGCAGCGCCGGGTCGCTGGCCCCCTGCACGATGCCGAAATACTTCTGCCCGGCGGCCCGCGGCTGCTGCAGGCACTCGGCCGCCCAGCGAATCGTCCGCTTGACCGCGCGGACGATCTCCTCGGCGGGCGCGTTGTGCGGCGGGCATTCATCGAAGACCATCGCGATGTCGGAACCCAGCACCCGCTGGATCTCCATGCTCTCCTTCGGCCCTAGGAAAATCAGCGAGCCGTCGAGGTGGCTGCGGAACTCGACTCCGTGTTCCTTGATCTTCCGGATCTTGCCGAGGCTGAAAACCTGGAATCCGCCCGAGTCGGTGAGAATGGGCAGGGCCCAATCCATGAACCGGTGCAGGCCGCCGGCCTGCGTGATGATTTCAAGGCCGGGCCGGATGTTCAGGTGGTAGGTGTTCCCCAGGATGATCTGGGTGTCCATCTCCAGCAGTTCGCGGTTGTCGAGGGCCTTCACGCTGGCCTGAGTGCCCACGGGCATGAAGACCGGCGTCTCAATCGTCCCACGCGCCGTCGTCAGCCGGCCGCGCCGGGCCCGGGAATGCGGATCAGTCTTCAGCAGTTCGAACACCCGCGAATGGTAAGGAAACTGGCCGGGCTTGGTGAGCAAAAACCCCGATGCGCCGCCCAGGCCGAATCACGTTGCCGCTCGCGGAGATTGAAATGGGCTGGCGGCATGGCAGTTTCATTTCCGTTCCCCATGGTCATACCTCGTGTTCCAACGCTCGGCCTGCTGACCGCCGCTTGGCTGTCGGCGTGGGGCCTTGCTTGGGCCGGTGCCAGCAGCGAGGCCGACGCAGATCACTTCCGGAGCGCCGTCCGCCCGGTGCTGGCCGAACACTGCTTTCCCTGCCACAGCCATGCGGCCGACAAGATCAAGGGCGGTCTGGTTGTCGATTCCCACGCCGGTCTGCTTGCCGGCGGTGACCGCGGTCCGGCCATCGTCCCCGGCCGGCCCGACGAAAGCCGGTTGATTCAGGCGATCCGTTACGGGGACCCCGACCTGCAGATGCCGCCCAAGAACCAACGGCTCTCGGCGGAACAGGTGGCGGTCCTGACCGATTGGGTGAAAGCCGGCGCGCCCTGGCCAGACGGGGGCGGTTCAACCGCGAAGCTCACGGCCCGCCCCGCCGGCAAGATCACCGAAAAGGACCGGCAGTGGTGGGCCTTTCGACCGGTGCGTGAACCCGCTCTGCCCCGGCTCACGAACAGCGCCTGGGCGCGAAACCCGATCGACCTGTTCATCGGTGCCCGGCTTGAGCAGGGAGGCCTCGCTCCCGCCCCCGAAGCCGAGCCCAACGCCTTCATCCGCCGCGTCACCTTCGATCTCACCGGCCTGCCACCGACGCCGGACGAGGTCACGGCATTTGTCCGAGCCCGCCAACACGGCCCGCCAGATTCTGCCGTCGACGACTTGGTTTCGCGTCTCCTCACCTCGCCGCGCTACGGCGAACGCTGGGCGCGCCACTGGCTCGACCTGGTGCGCTACGCCGAATCCGACGGCTACCGCGTGGACGACTACCGGCCGCACGTCTGGCGCTATCGCGACTGGGTGGTGCGCGCCTTCAACGATGACCTGCCCTACGACCGTTTCGTTCAGGCGCAGCTCGCCGGCGACGAACTCTGGCCCGACGACCCGCAGTCCGCGCGCGTCGCCACCGCGTTCCTCCGCCACTGGATCTACGAATACAACAACCGCGACGCCCGCGGCCAGTGGCAGACGATCCTCAATGACCTGACCGACGTGACGGGCGATGTGTTCCTGGGCATGGGCGTGCAATGCGCGCGCTGCCACGACCACAAGTTCGATCCCATCCTGCAAAAAGATTACTTCCGCCTGCAGGCCTTCTTCGCGCCGCTGCTGCCGCGGCAGGATCTCGCCGTGGCCACGGAGCGGGAACAGGCGGAACACGATGCGAAGCTCGCCCGCTGGCGCGCGGCGGCCGGCGACGTTCTTATCCAGATCGAAGCCCTCGAAGCGCCGATCCGCGAACGCGCTGCGAACGTCGCCTTTGAAAAATTCCCCGAGGACATCCAGACGCTGCTGAAGAAACCCGCCGGCGAGCGCACGGTCCACGAGCAGCAGATCTACGAACTCGCCTACCGGCAGATGAGCTACGAGTGGGCGCGGCTCCAGACGCATTTCAAGGGCGACGAAAAGCCGCGCCTCGAAGCCCTGCAAAAGCAGCTCAAGGCCATCGACTCGCTGAAGCCGGAGCCCCTGCCGCCGGCTTTCACCGTCACGGACATTGGCCCCATTGCCCCGCCGGTGTTCCTCCCCAAAGCCAGAGATGGCTTGCCCGTGGACCCCGGCTTCCTCTCGGTGCTCGATCCCGCGCCCGCCCGGATTCAACGCTCATCGCTGATGCCGAATTCCACCGGCCGCCGCGCGACGCTGGCGAAATGGCTGACCTCGCCCGACAACCCGCTCGCCGCGCGCGTCATCGTGAACCGCGTGTGGCAATACCACTTCGGCCGCGGCCTCGCGACGACCAGCAGCGACTTCGGCACGCTCGGGGAAAAGCCGTCGCATCCCGAACTGCTCGACTGGCTGGCCGCGCGCTTCGTGCAGGAAGGCTGGAGCCTCAAGCAGCTTCACCGGCTCATCGTGACGAGTGCGACGTATCGCCAAGCTGCAGTAGCGGCCGACGCGGCGCAGGCAGGTGGGAAAGTGAGCCGGTGGGAAAGCGAGAAAGCCACGCAGCCCGCCCCCTCTCACCTGCCCACTTTCCCACCTGCTCACTTTCAACAGGAAGGTCAGGGCCTCCTCACGTCGGCTGCTATGAGGGATCCAGAAAACAGACTCCTCTCGCACTTCCCCACGCGCCGCCTCGATGCCGAAGAGATCCGTGACGCGATCTTCGCGGCGACCGGAGAACTGGACCTGACAGCCGGCGGACCGAGCACCGACTTCGGCAAACCGCGCCGGACGGTCTATGCGCGCGTCGCGCGCAACACGCGCGATCCGCTGATGGACGTGTTCGACGCGCCGGAGAACTTTAGCAGCACGTCGCAGCGCAACGTCACCACCACGCCCACGCAGTCGCTCCTGCTCATCAACAGCCAGTTCATGCAGCAACGGGCCAGGGCGTTTGCCCGAAGGCTCGTGCGCGAAGCCGGGGACGGCGACGAAGGCCGCGCGGACCTCGCCTACCGGCTTGCGTTCGGCCGGGCGCCGCTGGATTCCGAACGCCAGCGGGTGGTTGCGTTCCTGCGCGAACAGAGCCGGAGCTTCCCGCCGGAGAAACCCAAGGTTGCGCCGTTCCTCGCCGAGAAAATGCCCTCGCGCGAGGGCAAGGCCGCGCTGCTGCAGCCCAAGTCCGCCCAGGAACGCTTCGTGGTTCCCGCGCACCCCAGCCTGCCAACGGGCGACTTCACGGTGGAGGCTTACGTGCTCCTGCGCTCGTCGCCGACCGACAACGTCCCCCGCGTCATCGCCAGCCGCGGGGAAGGCAGCGCGTCAAAGCCAGGCTGGGCGCTGTCCGTCGTCGGCAAGGGCGCGATGCAGAAGCCGCAGACCTTGGTCCTCCAAGTCAGCCAAGGCGGAGGCGACGAGAATTCGCGGCCCGCCGAAGTCGTCTCGTCCGGCCTCACCCTTGATCTCAACAAACCCTACTATGTCGCCGTAGCGGTGAAGTTTGGCGTGACCAACGACGACGCGGTCACCTTTGTCGTGAAGGACGCTGCGAACGACTGCGAACCGCCGCAGGTAGTCCACGCCCGGCTGAACGCCGCCTCAGCCGGTGACGGAAAGGCTCCGCTCCTCCTTGGTGGCCTCGCGTCAGGTTTTCTTTGGGACGGGCTCCTCGACGACATTCGCCTGTCTGCCGCCGCCCTGCCCGTCGAGCAACTGCTCGTCACGACCGACGCGCTGCCGAAAGCCTGCGTGGGGTGGTGGCGTTTCGAGCCCACTCCGGGCACTTACAAGGATCTCTCGCTCGCCGGAAACGACATCACAGCTCCCGTCCCGCCGCCCAACGACACGCTCGACGCCCGCACCCAGGCCCTCGCCGACTTCTGCCAGGTGCTGCTCAATTCCAACGAATTTCTCTACACCGACTGAATGACGCGCAAGCAAGTCATGATCATGGCGGGAAGTGTTTTCGGCATCGTATCTGCCGGAATACTCCTACCGGCCCTGGCCCCGCCGACCAACTGTGGCGGCAACTCTTCGGCACTGGGAGCCTGCAAAGCTGTGATGCTTGGTGCCCTTATCGCTCGCTCAGAAACCCATGGGGACTTCCTTGCCGACGAACTCGACTCCGAAACGGCGGCGGAACTATCGCGGGCGGCTGGGACCTTTTGGGTCCAGCCGGGCAGCATTCGCGTTCGGAGAGCGGTTCGCTCCTCGGCAGCTCCAGACCAAATTGTCACTGTCTGCACGCAACCTTACTCCAATGTGCCGCAGCCATGGTGGTGGAACGGATACAAGAGGACTCCGGCTCACGCCGCCGGCTTGGCGGATGGTCGGACCCGGTTGCTATCGCCCGAAGAATTTGCCCGCTTGGACCTATCGCTGTTCGTGGACGTCACGACATTGACCAACAGACCAACCTTGGCGACGCCATGAACTCCCCCGATCCCCGCTGCCATCGCCACGACACCTTCACTTCGCGCCGCGACTTTCTCCTGCGCGGTGCGGGTGGCTTCGGTGCACTCGCGTTGAGCGGGATGCTCCAGTCGAATTCGCTCCTCGCTGCCGCCGCACGCGGTTCCGAGATGGGTTCCCCTGCCCCGCATCTGCCGCCGCGGGTCAAGCGGGTGATCTTCCTGTTCATGGAAGGCGGGCCAAGCCACCTCGACCTCTTCGACCCGAAACCGAAGCTCAACGAACTCGCCGGCCAGCGGCTGCCCGACAGCTTCGACCGGCCGATCACCGCCATGGGCGAGGTCAATTCGCCGCTGCTTGCCTGCCAGCGCACCTGGAAGCAGCACGGCCAGTCTGGCCTGTGGCTCAGCGACTGGCTACCGCACACGGCCACGTGCGCGGACGACCTGTGCGTCATCCGCTCGTGCTGGGCCGACGGCATCAACCATTCCTCCGGCATCTGCCAGATGAACACCGGCTCGACGCTCGCGGGCCGGCCTTCGCTCGGCTCGTGGGTCAGCTACGGCCTCGGCACCGAGAACGCCAATCTGCCTGCCTTCGTGGTCATGCAGGACAACCCGGCCACGGTCGTGAACGGCCCGCGGAACTGGGGCGCCGGCTTCATGCCCGCCACCTACCAGGGCGTGCGCTTCTCGTCCGGCACCGAACCCATCGCCAACCTCAATCCGCCCGAGGGCGTCAGCGACACCCAGCAGCGCGCCAAGCTCGGCCTTTTGGGCGAGCTGAACCGGGCCCATTCCGCGACGCGCCCGCAACAGACTGAACTCGATGCCCGCATCCGCGCCTACGAACTCGCCTTCCGCATGCAATCCGAGGCGCCCGAAGCCGTGGACCTTTCCCGCGAATCTGCGGCCACCAAACGCCTCTACGGTCTGGACCAGAAGGAAACCGAGACGATGGGTCGGCTCTGCCTGCTCTCTCGCCGGCTGATCGAGCGGGGCGTGCGCTTCGTGCAGATCTACCATGGGGCCGGCAACAAATGGGATGCACACAGCGGCATCGAGAAAAACCACGCCGAACTTTGCCGCGCGCAGGACCAACCCGTCTCCGCCCTGCTCAAGGACCTGAAGGCCCGTGGCTTGCTCGAAGATACCTTGGTGATCTGGGGCGGCGAATTTGGCCGCACGCCCATGTCCGAGAAGGGCGATGGCCGTGATCACAACCCCACCGGCTTCTCCATGTGGCTGGCCGGCGGCGGCGTGCGCGGTGGCCAGACCATCGGCGCCACGGACGACCTCGGCCTGCACGCCGTCCACGACCGCCTCCACGTCCATGATCTGCACGCGACGTTTCTTTGGCTGATGGGCATCGACAACATGGAACTCGTCTACCGTCACAAGGGCCGCCCCGAGCGCCCTACGTTGAATGAAGGCGACGCGTATCGGAAGATCGTGGGCTGAGGCTCCGTCCGGACTTCCGCACCGGCGAACATCACCGGGCGTCCCGCCGAGCGGGCCTCTGGATTGCGGGTTGAGTCGGAGCCGCCAACGGGCCCATGCTGTTGCCGTCCCACCATTGCGCTGACCGTCAATCCACCTTCGCATGAACCGCCCTCAATCCTCCTCTGCTACGTCGCCCACCGCCGTTCCGCTAACCCGGCGCCAGTTCGGCCAGCGGCTTGCCCTCGGCGCGGGTGCGCTGACCTTTCCCGCCTTGCTCCGCGGCCAAAACCTCAACAGCCGCCTCGACGTGGTTGCGATCGGCGTGGGCGGACGCGGCGCGGGCAACCTCGCCGAGGTCGCGCGCACGGAAAACATCGTCGCCGTGTGCGATGTGGCCGGCAGTTCCCTTGACGCCGCCCAGGCGAAGCATCCGGGTGCGCGCCGCTACTCCGACTTCCGCCAACTCTACGACAAGGAGAAGCGTTTCGACGCCGTGATCGTCAGCACGTGTGAACACACGCACGCCTTCGCCACGCTGCCGGCGCTGACGCTCGGCAAGCACGTCTATTGCGAAAAGCCGCTCACCTACAACCTCTGGGAAGCCCGCGTGATCCGTGAGGCCGCCGCCAAGGCGAAGGTCGCCACCCAGATGGGCACGCAGATCCATGCCGGTGACAACTACCGCCGGGTCGTGGAACTCATCCAGAGCAACGCCATCGGTCCCGTCAGCGAGGTCCATGTCTGGGTCGGACGCGCCTGGGGGCGGCAGTCCGCCGAAGCCGCGGCCAAGAATCACGACATCGTCGCGGTGCAGGAACGGCCCGGAGGCACCTCCCCGGTTCCTAAGGGACTCGACTGGGAGCTTTGGCTCGGGCCGGCGCCCTACCGGCCGTTCCACGAAGTCTACTATCCCGGACCGAAGTGGTATCGCTGGTGGGATTTCGGCAACGGCACGATGAGCGACCTGGGTTCGCACTGGAACGACCTGCCGTTCTGGGCGCTGAAGCTCCAGGTGCCGTTGACGATTGAAGCCGGCGGACCGCCGCCGCATGCCGAGATCGCACCGGCGTCGATGCATGCGACCTACGAATACGGAGCCAGGGGCGCCCTGCCGCCGGTGCGGCTAACCTGGCACCAGGGCGAGGACAAGCCGGAGATCTGGACTCGCGGCGGCATCCCGCAGTGGGAAAGCGGCGTGCTCTTCATCGGGACGCAGGGCCGCATGCTGCTCGCCAGCTACGACAAACTCGCGCTGCTGCCGGTGAAGGATTTCGCCGGCTTCAAACCGCCCGAACCGTTCATCCCGAAATCCCTCGGGCATCACGCCGAATGGATCCACGCCTGCAAGACGGGCGCGCCGACGACCTGCAACTTCGAATACGCCGGCTGGCTCACCGAGGCCAACCACCTCGGCAACGTCGCCTATCGTGTTGGCAAGAAGCTGCAGTGGGACTCCACGAAACTCCGCGCCAAGAACGCGCCGGAGGCGGCCCGGTTCATTCGGCGCGAGTATCGCCAGGGCTGGAGCCTCAGCTAGTCGGCGATGCTCCCCTTCCCTTCATCGCGACTCCTACGGCAACTCGGCTTGGCCGGGCTGATCGTCGCCGTGCCGGCCGGCTGTGCGGCCCGGAATCCGAGCGGCGAGTCGAAAGGCCCGGTTACGCCCCAAGGGGTTCGGCGTCCAACGATGCACTCATGGTTCGGCTCGGCCCCGGTTCTCGACGGGGTGCTCGGCCGAGGTGAATGGGACGACGCCACCGAGTTTCGCGGCGTCCGGGACTGGGTTCCCGAATTCTCGCCCGTCACGGAGGACCGCGACCTGGCCCTGCGCGGCTGGGTGAAGCACGACGGCCAATGGCTCTACTTCGCCTTCGAGATCACCGACAACCGGCTCTACGGGATCGACACCGCGCGCTGGTTACCGCCAGAGAATGCGCGCGCCCACGAACTCAGCCGCGAGGGCTTCCCATGGTTCGGCGACGAAATTGAAATCCTGCTTAACGGCTCCAACCGCTGGCAGGGCGATGAAAGCGCCGAAGGCAGCGGCGCCTCGTGGCAGATGGTCTGCAACCTCACCAAGTCGCGCCTCGGCGGAATCGGCGTGGGTGGCCTGTTGGAAGGCGAACCGCGCAGCGAACTTTCCGCCTGGAACACCTACCGGCACTGGATCGAAACCGGCGTCCAACGAGCCGCCGCCAAACCCAAGCCTAACGGCCGTGGTTACGTCATCGAGTGGGCCATCCGTTTCGATCCGTGCGTGGAGCTCCGCCCGGGACACGCCTACGCTCCGGCCGGCGGAGAAGTTGTGGTCGGCCTGAACCTCGCCGTCGGCGACCTGGACCGGCCGGAGGATGGGGCGGGCAATTTCGGCAGCTTCCGCCACGAGCAGTGGTGGGCGGGTGCGCCGCACACGCGCACGCAGAAGAACAACTTCGGCACGCTGCGGCTGATGGGAACGCAGAGGAAGCCCGGGCACTGAGCCGATCCCGCTTCAACAGCCCTGCGCCCGCCGGCGGGCGCGCCAGCAACCGCCGCCGACCAGGGCGGCCAGGCCGAGGCCCGCCGCCCACGTCGAGGCCTCAGGCACCGCGGTCAGCGAGGATTCGCCCGTCAGCGTCAGGCTCCAGCTCACCAGCTCCATCTGCCCGAACTGCGCGAGGTCCGCCACGTTGAAGCGCCAGTCGCCGTTGCCCGACAGGCCGTCGAAGACGTCAAAGGTCGCCGCCCCCGCCGGGTTGTCCGGCTGGAACAGCCCGCTTAGCACGCCGCTGCTCAGGACCGCGTCGCGGACGTTGCCCGCCCCGGCACCGCTCAGCCGGATGTTCCAGCCGTCGTAGAAGCCGCCCACCCGGTTCAGCAGCACCGCCGCGGGGTCGCTCGGGCCGACGGGCCCGCCCAGCGGGCTGCGCAGCAGCGAGGCGAACATGTCGTTGGCAAAGCCGCCGTCCGCCGGCGTGCCCCGCAGCTCGAACAGGAGGCTCACGTCGCTCAACGAATCGATGGCCGAGCTGCTGACGCTCGCCAGGAACGACGTCGCCACCGCCTGGTTGTCGGCGATCGCCGTCCCGGGCGTGAACGGCCCGTAGGTTTCGCTCACGGTGGTGGTGGGCCCGAAGGCCAGCGCGGGCAGGCCGGCGAAGGCCGCGAGCGCGGCGGCGGTCAGGAACAGGTGCGGTTTCATGGCAAGGTGACGGGAAACGGTAAAGACGTTGGACGAGGACGGGCGGAACGGGTGGAAGCTCATTTCACATCCCCCCGGACAGTCGTGATGACCGGCGCCAGCACTGCGCGGTAAAAGCGCAGCGGGCCGGGCGGGTTCAGGTCCGTGTGGAGGAAGACCCCGTTGTCCGCCGCCGGGTAAATGGCGGGCGGATCAAACGACTGCCACAAGCGCGGCGGGCCGCCGTCGGTGGTGTATTGCACCTCGTAGCTGAGCCCCGGCACGCCGATGAAGGTCACCACGAAGTCGGAGCCGTCAGGCACGATGTCCAGGGCGTTGGGCGTGCCGTCGCCGGTCCCCGGCACCGTGGTTTCGGTGACCGTGACGGTGCCCGTGACCGTGTGACCGCCCATCCCGTCGCTGAGGGTGTAGTCAAAGCTGCCGTTGCCCGCATCGGCGGCGGAGGCGGTGTAGACCGCAAAGCCGCCGGCGATCACCACCGTCGCCGTGCCCGGCCCGGTCTGCGTCGCGTTGCCCACCGCGGTGATGCTCAGCGGGTCCAGGTCCGTGTCGCTGTCGTTCGCCAGCAGCACGCTCAGCGGCACCTTGGCCAGCACCGCCGTGTTCAGCCGCGTGATCGCGTCCGGGCCCGCCACCGGCGCGACGTTGGCCGCGAGGTAGCTGAAGAGCGTGTTCGCCCCGTTGGCGCCGCCGGGCGTGGTCACCACGACGCTGGCGGGGCCGGCGCTGCCCGCCGGGGTGGTGCAGGTGATCGAGGTGGCGCCGACCACCGTGACAGCCGTCGCGGCGGCGCCGCCGAGGGTCACGCCCGTGGCTCCGGTGAAGCCCGTGCCGGTGATTGTCACGCTCGTGCCGCCGGCGGTGCTGCCGCTGTTCGGGGAGATGCCGGTGACGGTCGGGGCGGCCGGAGCCGGAGCTACATACGTAAACAGCGCGTTCGCCGCATTGGCCCCGCCGGGGGTGGTGACGATGACGCTGGCGGTGCCGGCGCTGCCCGCCGGGGTGGTGCAGGTGATCGAGGTGTCGCTGACCACTGTGACACCCGTCGCGGCGCCGCCGCCGATGGTCACGCCCGTGGCCCCGGTGAAGCCCGTGCCGGTGATCGTCACGCTCGTGCCGCCGGCCGTGCTGCCGCTGGTGGGGGAGATGGCGGTGATGGCGGGGCCGGCGGGGACGGGAAACCCCACGTTCATGCGGAAGGTGGCAGTAGCCTCACTGCCGCCGCCGTTCTTCCGCAAAGAATCGATTTGGATCACGCCACTATATGGCCCAGGTTGGGCGGTGACGGTAAAAGTGGTCGTGGCGTTGGCACCCAAGGTCGTGGTCGTGCCGGTCATATTCACGGTGTATTTGTCCGGGTTGAGGCCATGCACCGAGACGGTGAAGTCAGCTGTAGGGGTCCATCCAAAACCCACGGATTGACCTATTTCGTCGGGTGTCATGGAATACTTGACCGTAAAGGTCTGGGTCGTGACGGGACCGGCTGGGTTGGGCGTGCCCAGATTCGGACTCGCGCCGTTGTCCGCCAGTTCCTGGCCTCCTGTTCCAGCACCCTCGAAGACCATGACGTCTCCAATAACATTGTGTGGGTATGCACGTTACTCAAGTTGCCCCCACCGGCGGTGGTTTGGCGGGCGGAGCGCCGCGCAACACCCGATACGGATGGGGTTCAATCACGGCGGC
>JAYUSF010000159.1:0-17779 GCA_043755815.1 Verrucomicrobiota bacterium | reverse complement strand
CATCTCCCGAAGGTAAAAAGTCGGGGCGACCTTGTCCAGTCAACCGAGTTAACCCCCTCCTCCCCACACGCTTGCCCGCCCCAGAGAATTAGCGCTGGCTTACAGCAGGGCCCGCCGTGGCCCTACCCCGTAGCGCCGGCCTCCGGCCGGCCGTGGCGCAAGCGTCCCGCTTGCCAGAGGCATTGCAGCGCCTCGATCACGGAAATGCCCGCTTGCATCCCCGCACGAGCGGCCCAACTTCCCTAGGCTCCCACGGCTTTCACCGCATGAAGATTCACGCCTTTCCGACTCGAGCGTGCCCGCACTCTGGCCAGCCCATCGGCTTTACGTTGATCGAACTCCTCGTGGTCATCGCCATCATCGCCGTGCTGGCCGGGATGCTTTTGCCGGCCATGGGCCGGGCCACGGAGACGGCCCGCAGCGTCAACTGCGTGAGCAACCTGCGGCAGATCGCCATCGCGACCACGACCTACACGCTGGATTACCGCCAGCGGCTGCCGTCGTTCCATGAATGGCTGTTCACCAAACCGGGGGACCTCACGACCGGTCGGCTCTATCCCCAGCTCAAATCCAAGCAGGTCTACCTGTGCCCGACCGACCGGCTGAACCTTTCCCGGAAGGTCAAGACGACCGCCTCTGCGCCCACGTTTGGCAACAGCTTCAAGAAACGCGATTACAGCTACGCCATGAACTGCGCGATCTGCCATTCGACTGACATGGCCGCCTTCCGCGAGCCCGCCCGGACTATGCTCTACATGGAAGGCGAACTCGCTCCGAACGACTACTCCGGACTGGTCGGGCCCCAGAGGACGACCCGGTCCCTTTCCTTGCGCCATCGCGGCCGGGGCCACTTGGTGATGTCGGACCTGCGGGTTGAGACCATGGGCAAAAAGCAGTTCGATGCGGTCGCCAAGACGAAGCGCTTCTGGTTCCCCACGGATGAGGCGAGCGGACCGAACGGCATGACCTTTCCCGGCCTGCAATAGGGATCACGGCGGGTTCCGACCAGGTTCGGAAACAGGTTGAATCGGCCGCCGAGTTCGCGTCGTCTCCCGGCGGCTTCCTCACCATGAAAGTGTCACCTCGCTCTGTCCCGGGTTTCCTGACTTCCCTGCGGTGGCTGCCGGCACGGCTATCCGGTTGCGTCACGCTGCTTTTGGCCACGATCCTCCACGCGGCCCCCACCGACAACGTTTACCTGCTTGGACCCGATTCGCAGGCGCACGAAGGCGTGCCCCAAGGCAAAGTCATCGGACCGCTGACGCTGCCGAGCAACGTGTTCACCAACACCACCCGCAACTACTGGATCTACGTGCCCGCCCAATACGATGCCAAGTCGCCCGCCGCGCTGATGATTTTCCAGGACGGTCACGCGTTCGTGAACACCAACGGCGACTACCGGATTCCCCTTGTCTTCGACAACCTGATCTACCGCCGCGAAATGCCCGTGACGATCGGCGTCTTCATCAATCCCGGCCGCACGCCGGAACAGAAGGAGGCATCGTCCGCCGACTGGGGCGACCGCATCAACAACCGGCCGGCCGAATACAACGAACTCAACGACAACTACACCAAGATGATCGTCAGCGAGCTCCTGCCCGCGCTGAAGCAGGACTACAGCATTTCGGACAATCCCGAAGACCGCGCCATCGCCGGGGCCAGCTCCGGCGCCATCTGTGCGTGGACCGTGGCGTGGCACCGGCCCGACCAGTTCCGCAAGGTCATCAGCACCATTGGCAGCTTCACCAACATCCGTGGCGGCCACAGGTATCCCGACCTCGTCCGCGATTCCGACAAGAAGCCCATCCGCATTTTCCTGCAGGACGGCCTGAACGACAACCGCGGCAAACGCCGGGACAACAGCTACGATCCCAAGTGGGACTGGCACACGCAGAACCGCCGGATGGTCGAAGCCCTCACGGCCAAGGGCTACGACGTGAACTACTGCTGGGGCATCGGCACGCACTCCAACAAGCAGGGCGGCGCGATGATGCCCGAGATGCTGCGCTGGCTCTGGCGCGACTATCCGCGTCCCGACGATCCGATGGACGACCGCAACCGCAAACTGCGGGCGCCCGCCGACGCTGAGCCGCCGAAGTAGTCACCCACAGAGGGCCGGGCCGCGCAGCTACCTCCCCAGGTGCTTCTGCCAACGCGCCAACTGCTTCTTCACTTCCTTCGTGCCCGGTGCACCGGTGAGTTGCCGGCGGGCCATTGCCTTCCGGAGATCCAGCATGTCGGTCACGTCAGGGCCAAACTTGTTCGAGACGCTTTGGAATTCCTCCAGCGTCAGTTTGTCCAGCGGCTTGCCGGTCATCTCCGCCATGCCGACGACTGAACCGACGGCGTGGTGCGCTTCGCGGAAGGGCATGCCTTTCCGCACGAGGTAATCGGCGAGGTCGGTCGCCAGCAGCAGCGGATCGCTCGCCGCCCGGGCGCAGGACTCGGCATTCACCGACGTGTTACCCAGCATCCCGGTCATCAGGCGCACGCAGGCCCGGACCGTGTCCGCCGTGTCGAAGAGGCGTTCCTTGTCCTCCTGCAGGTCGCGGTTGTAGGTCATCGGCAGGCCCTTCAGCAGCGTGAGCAGCGCCATCAGGTTGCCGACCACGCGGCCGGTTTTCCCGCGCGTGAGTTCGGCCACGTCGGGATTCTTCTTCTGCGGCATCAGCGACGAACCGGTCGTGTAGGCGTCGGCGATCTTGATGAAGCTGAATTCGCTGCTCACCCACAGGATCAGGTCTTCGCTCAGCCGGCTCAGGTGAACGGCGAGCAGCGCGGCTGAAGCGGCGAACTCGACCATGAAGTCGCGGTCGCTCACGCCGTCCATCGAGTTCTGGGTCACCCGCGGCTTGCCAGTGCGCGGATCGGTGAAGCCGAGCAGCGTGGCGACCAGTTCGCGGTCGAGCGGCAGCGTGCTGCCGGCGATGGCGCCGGAGCCGAGCGGACAGACGTTCACGCGGGCCCAGCAGTCCTCCATGCGGTCGATGTCGCGCGCGAGCATCTCCACGTAGGCGAGGCAATGGTGGGCGAAATAGACCGGCTGGGCGCGTTGCAGGTGCGTGTAGCCGGGAATGATCACGTCGGCGTGGCGGGCGCCGAAATCCACGAGCGCACGTTGCAAGCCGTGCAGTTCGCCGTCGAGCGCCTCGATCTCGTCGCGGAGCCACAGGCGCACGTCCACGGCCACCTGGTCGTTCCGGGAACGGCCCGTGTGCAGCTTCGCCCCGGCGGGCACCCGGTTCGTAAGCTCCGCCTCGATGTTCATGTGGACGTCCTCCAGTTCGAGCTTCCACTGGAACTTCCCCGCGGCGATCTCGCGACCGATCTCCTCCAGGCCGGCGCGGATGGACTTCAGCTCGGCCTTCGTCAGGACGCCGATCTTCTGGAGCATTGTGGCGTGCGCGATGGAGCCGCGGATGTCCTGCGCCCACAGGCGCCAATCAAAGCTGATGGACTCGGAAAAGGCGGCGACCTCGGCGGCGGGACCGCCGGAGAACCGGCCGGAACGGGAAACGACGGATGAACTCATCGGTGCGCGGAGCTTGAAGCGAACCGGCGGCGAAGGCGAGCCGGGAGAGGATTCTCGTCCACGGTGGAGTGCCTATTGACATCGAGGCTGTGCGCTCAAAGCAGGGTATTCCAACGCCCGGTGGCGTGAGGCTCCCGCCGAACCGGTGGGCCCACTCGCTCGGGCGGAGCCTCGCGGCACCAAGGCGAATTCCGCCGGCCTGACGGTTCAACCACGCTGAAAAGATACGCCCTCCACGATGAGGCAGCGGGGGCTCAGCATGGTCGAAAATCCAAGTGACCCCGCCCGGCGTGCCGCTACATTTCGGCCCACATGTCCGGCCGCAAAACAGTCCCGATTCCCGACCGCCATTCCGCGCATCCGCCCGGCAAGGCGGAGTGGAAGGCGGCGGACAACCGCCTGTCCGTGAAGGAACTGACGGAACTGACCCTCAAAGTGGGCCGGGGAGTCCGGCTGCGTCCCTCGTGGCGTCCGAGCTCCGTGTCCCCTGACAAACGTTTTGACCGCCTAGCCGCAAGCCTCAGTCTCGTCGCCATTCCGTTCGTCCAGATTACCCTGCGGCGGGTTGCCAAGAATGCACGTTTCTGACAGCTCACGTCCCAGATTTGATATGCGCACCGGCCAGTTGATCCGCCGGTGCCTGCGCGTGTGCCGGTATCGCGATGACCTGATTGCGGACGACTTCCAGCTCGGCGCGGACCGGACGGTTCCGGTCGTCACGTTCGCGCATTATCCGAGGGACGCGCGCTCATCCTGTCTCGCGTTCCTGCCGGAATCGGAGACGCCAGCCGCCGACCTTGCACCACTCCGTGAACTCGGCGTGCCGCTCGCGTTTTTCGTCGGCAGCCAGCGATGGGAAATGTGGTCGCTGCGCGGCAATGGCCCGCGGCTGGAAAGACGACTGGATGCGGGGAAGGTGGAGCGGTTCTTCGAGACGCATCGGGAAGATTTCGCGCCGGGCGCAGTGTTCCGCGCGAAGACGTGGGCACGCGCGGAAGGCGCGCGGCAGCTCGACTTCGTGGACACAGGATTGCTCCCGTTGGTGGAAAAGGAGGCGGGCGCGCGCTTGCGGCAGCTTTTCGAGGACATGCTCGGCCACACGCTGGACGCGCTGGATGTGAAGCCCGCAAGCCTGAGCAACGAAGAGTCGCACTCGCTGGTGCGGGCGAATTTCTGGCTGCTCGCGGGAAAGCTGATGCGCGACAAGAGCGTGCCGCATTTCACCCGGCTCGATTTGCACGACGTGCAGGGCGTCTTCGACCGCGTCGCCGACCACTACGACGCACCGCGCATCCGCGCGAATGGACGACTGAAGGCGTTGCGCGGAGCGGCGGACCTGGCGGCAAATTTCGCATCGTTCCGCTGCATCAGCACCGAGACGCTCGGTGCGCTCTACGAGGAGGCGTTGCTTTCGCCGCGCACGCGCAAGCTGCTCAGCGTCCACCGCACGCCCACGTATCTCGTGGACTATATGCTCGCCCGCATGAGCGGCTGGATGGAGAACGAAGTCGGCATCGAAAACTGCCGCGTGTGGGAGCCGTCGTGCGGCCACGCTCCGTTTCTCGTCGGGGCCGTGCGGCTCTTGAGCGACCTGCTGCCCGAGCGCATCGCCAGCGACCGCACCGCGCGGCGGAAATTCCTTCGTGCCCACATCGGCGGCTGCGACCGCGACGCCTTCGCGCTCGAAATCGCCCGCCTCTCGCTCACGCTCGCCGACATCCCGAACCCGAACGGCTGGCGGCTCGACCCGGTGAAGGACATGTTCAACGGCGATTACCTCGCGGAGAAAATCGCGGCGAACTCCGTCATCATCGCCAACCCTCCGTTTGAGAACGTGGAGATTTCCGCGAAGGAGCGCGCCTCCGGCGACCTACGATATGCCCGCAGCGGACAAGCGGGCGAATTGCTGCGGCGCATCGTCAACCACGCCGCGCCGGGCAGCTTGTTCGGCATCGTGGTTCCGCAGGGCATTCTCGATGGCGCTTCGTTTCGCACCCTGCGAAGCGACTTGCTGTCGAAGGTCGAAATCCGGGAAATCGTCACGTTCCCGGACAACGTCTTCAAATTCGCTAAGCCGGAAACAGCGGTCGTGTTCGGCAGGAAATTACCAGACGCAAATCAAGGCGCGGGCGCGTTCCGATTCCGCCGCGTGACCAAGCCGGACATGGAGGCGTTTCGGAACGAGTGCCGGGTTCCTCCCGGCTTTGAGTTGTCACGAGCCGCAGTGGCTAAAGACAAACGGCTCCGTCTCGCGTTCCCTCATCTTAGTGCGGTTTGGAGCGCTGCGGACCATTTTCCGCGAATGCGCGATTTAGCCTCCATCTCAATCGGCTTCTACTTTTACCCAGAGAAAGACCCGAACTTTCCGAAGGGAGAGGTTCAAGTGTCTGGCAAAGAGCAGCCAGGGTTTCGGCTCGGCTTTCTTACCGCGGAAAGTTCACCGGATTACCACCTTCACCCGAAACTGGAGTGGCTGAACCAGAAGCCAGAAATCATTGAGTGGAAGTGCGGCGGAACAGTTCTGAATCACCCTCAAGTGCTGCTCAACAAGGCGCGGGCTAGTCGCTCAAAGTGGCGGCACAAGGCATTCATAGACTCAGTGGGCAGGCCGTTCACCGACCGCTTCATTTGCTTTCGTCCACTCGGCTCGACTTCACTTGAAGCAGTATGGGCGTTGGTGAACTCACCGTTCGCAAACGCCCGCACGTTCTCCGATTCCACGAGGGCTGATTTCAGTCCGAGAAAGCTGAGCGAAATGCGTGTGCCGAAACTCGAAGGCGCCGACTTAAAACCGCTCGAAGCCGCCGTGCGCGCCTACCTCACAGCCGCCCGCGCATTTTCCGAAAGCCAGCGCTACAAACCTCCTCAATCGAAGCGGCGAACGAAGGAACCATCCGCCAAAGCCGCTGCCGAGGATGCACAACTCGCACTCGACGGCATCGTTTCCGCAGAAGTGCAACCTGCGGACTCCGCCCGCGAACACCTCCGCGCACTGCACTGGCGCGTGGACGCCGAGGTGCTGAAGCTCTACGCGCTGCCCGCCGAGCTTGAGCGCGAGTTGCTCGATTTCTTCGACGGCGTGCCGCGCGTGGGCGTGCCGTTTGAGCAACGCGGCTACATCCCGATGGGCTTCCGCGAGACGCTGCGCCTCGACGATTTCCTCCGCATCACCGACGAGTGGGACGCGACCGACGAGCGTCGCTGCCAGCTCATCGAAAAGCGGCTTCGCGTCGGCAAACGCACGCCTGCGGAACAAGCCGAGTTTGCCGAGCTTCAGCGGCTTTTCGACCTGCGTCGGGCCTTCTGCCGCTGGCAGCGAACCGGCGATGCCAACAGCCCGCTGATTGACGAAGCCAAGCTGCGCCAGCTCGCCGTGGAACAAGGCCTCGAAATTGAAGAACCGTGACGTTTCCCTCGCCATTCGCGTATCCCACGAAGGCCCACGTTCGGCGGCACGGCCCCTACGGATGCCGTCGCTATGGCGAGTATCGGAACTGGCTGCGGGATGAGTTCGCCTTTCGCTGCGTCTATTGCCTGCGCCGCGAGACTTGGCTCACCACGCGGAAGGACCATGAAATTGACCATTTCCTCCCGCAGCGCGACCACAAGGATGTGGAGAAAGACTACGACAATCTCGTTTTCGCCTGCCGCGAGTGCAACGGGACGAAGGGCGCAAAGTATCTGCCATCGCCCGCAAAGGTCGCGTATGGCGACTGCCTGCGAATGGACGACCGCGGTGAAATCCACGCGAAGAACGAACAGGGCGAAATCATCATCGAAATTCTGCGGCTCGATGCCCCGGAACGAACCGCGCTCCGCCGAAGAATCCTCGAAACCATCGCCGAAACCTCGTCCGGCACGAAGACCATGAAGTGGTGCCTCGGCTACCCGGACGACCTTCCCGACCTCTCGAAAGAAACCGCGCCGAAGGGAAATAAACGTCCTGCTGGAATCAAGGATTCCTACCTCGAGAGGCGAACGCGAAAAAAACTGCCACCGTATTACTGAGCTGCCTGCGAAGCGATTCCTTCGTCAGCTACGCCAAGATCTCCCGCACCACTTCGCCGCTCACGTCGGTGAGGCGGAAGTCGCGGCCGGAGTGGCGGTAGGTGAGCCGCTCGTGGTCGAAGCCCAGCAGGTGCAGCGTCGTTGCGTGCAGGTCGTGGACGTGGACGGGCTTTTCCACCGCCTTGAAGCCGAATTCGTCCGTCGCGCCATGGACGTGACCGCGCTTCACGCCGCCGCCGGCCAGCCACACGGTGAAGCCGTAGTGATTGTGGTCGCGGCCCTTGCCGTTGCCGGGCGTGCCGGGCGCGGGCATCTCGACTGCGGGCGTGCGGCCGAATTCGCCGCCGCAGATCACCAGCGTGTCCTCGAACAACCCGCGCTGCTTTAGGTCGGTGAGCAGCGCGGCGATGCCCTGGTCCACTTCGCCGGCGAGCTTGCGGTGCGCGTCGGCGATCATGTCGTGGCTGTCCCACGGCTGCACGTCGCCGTGGTAGCACTGCACCACGCGCACGCCGCGTTCGATGAGGCGCCGGGCGATGAGCAACTGCCGCGCTTGCACGGTGTCGCCATACAACTCGCGGATGTGGGCGGGTTCCTTGGAGAGGTCGAAGGCGTCGGTCGCCTCCAGTTGCATGCGGTAGGCGAGTTCGAAGGACTGGATGCGCGCTTCCAACTGCGGGTCGTCGCCGCGCGCGCGTTGGTGTTCGGCATTGAACTCGGCCAGCAGGTCCAACTGCCGCCGTTGCGCGGTGAGCGAGAGCCGGCCGTTGGTGATGTTCTCGATGAGTTCGTCGGGCTTCGTCTTCTTCGTGTTGATGTGCGTGCCCTGGTAGATGCCGGGGAGGAACGCCGACCGCCAGTTCGACACGTCCGCGACGGGCAGGCCGGGGCACATGGCGATGTAGCCGGGCAGGTTCTCGTTCTCCGAACCCATGCCGTAGGTCACCCATGCGCCGTAGCTGGGCCGCGAGAGCCGTTCGTCACCGCAGTTCATCAGGCGCATGGACTGCTCGTGGTTCGGAGTGTTGGCGTGCATCGAGCGGATGAAGCACAGGTCGTCCACATGCTGCGCCGTCTTGGCGAAGATCTCGCTCACCTCGATGCCGCTCTGGCCATACGGCTTGAACGAAAACGGCGACGGCAGCGCCGCGCCCAGCGGGCGTTCCGTGGTGAGGTTGCCGCCGGGCAGCAGCTTGCCGGCATACTTCGCCAACGCGGGTTTGGGATCGAACGTGTCCACCTGCGACGGCCCGCCGTTGAGGTAGATGTGGATGATGCGCTTGGCCCGCGCCGGGAACTGCGGCGGACGGGGAGAGAGAGGAGTGCCGACTTTCGATTTTCGAATTTCGAGTGGGGAATCCGCGAGGAGGTGTGCGTCGCCGAGCACGCCAGCGAAGCCGAGAAAACCCAAGCCCGTGCCCATCTGCCGGAGCATCTGGCGGCGGGTCAGGAAGCGCGGCGGGAGATGTTCGAACGGATTCATGCAGGACTGGTTGCCTTGAAGAAACGCACAACGCGCACCTCGCCTTCAAATGGAATTCGTCCCAGTTCATCGAGGATCCACGCCTCAACCTGGTCTTCGTCGCCGCCGCCGGACCCCGCCCCGATCAGCGGCAGGGCCAGCGAGGCGAATCGATTTTCGCTGGCGAGACGCAGCGCACTGCGAACCGACTGGCGAACCGAGAACTCCGACGAACGCCACAGCAGGTTGATACCGGCGACGTGGATGATGGCCTTGAACGGCAGCCGGCCGGCGGAAGTCACCACCGCTCCACCCAGCGGGATGGGCCCGAGCCGCGCCAGTTCCCGGAACGGTTCCAGGCCCGCGCGCCGTTTGAGCGCGCCGGACACGCCCTGCGGGAGCAGGAGCCACCACGGGATGACGTTACGGTTCCACGCGTTCACGATGGCCTCAACCGATTCGTCGAGCAGGTCGCCGCAGGCGGAAACTGGCTTCATCGCAATGTTGCCCCGGTTCAGGAGAGTTTTTCGATCCGGTCACCGGTCCGCACCCAGCCGGCCTCGATCACCAGGGCATTCACTCCGCGGAGCCGGAGCTGTTTGCCTTCGGGAGAATTCACGAAGGCCAGCGCGTCGGGGCCGAAGCGTTTCGAGAACTTCGCGCAGCCGGTGTGCGGCTCGGGGCTGATCTCGATGACAGCGTCGCCCAACCGAAGACGTTGGCCGACGGGCAGGTTGGTCGTGCTGAGGTCGAGATCGACGACCAGGTTGTCCCCGGCGAGCGGCCAGTGGTCCTCCGGCCCGGCAATCAGCGCGGCGGCGCGGGAATTCATCAGCGTCAATTGCGTGTCGGGATTCAGGCGGCCGTCGGGCAGTTTGCGGGTGCAATGGCGGACCCAACGGTCTCCCGCGAGCCCGGATTCGGGAGAAATCTCGATGGCGTGCGGCAGCTCCCGGAGATCCCGGTCGGGCCGCACCACGATCAGGCAGACACTGCCCCCATCGGCGGGCGAGCGGCGGATTTCGGGCAGGCCGGCGGCGAGTTCGGCGGTGGTGAGATGGCGGGGTTCGTTCATGCGGGACGTTGGTTGGGTTCCGGCGCGCGGCGATTAATGGGACAGGGGCCCTCGCCTGTCTGGAGTCCACCGGACGCCTCGTCCGGTGTCGGACTCGGCAGGCGCGGGCGCCTGCCGGACGGAAACAGACGAGGGCGTCTGTTCCACTGGCAGCGGCCATCCGCAGTTCCTTCACGCTTTGGCAGGTGGAGCACCATGACTTCGGCTCAATCCAAGAAAACAAGTTCGTTGCTGGCGAGCAGCACCTGGGCGAACTGCTCCCAAGGCGTCAGTTTCGCGTCCGTGTCGCCGCTGACGGTTTCCACGAACTGACGGGCGCGGGTGATTTCACGGTCCGTTGGCAGCCGGCCTAGAACCTGCCGAATCAGCGCGGTGGCTTTGGCTGTTTCGTCTGACAAGCCGGCGATTCCGGCGACCAGCGCGCGGGCCTGTTCCATGACAAAGGGCGAGTTCATCGCGAAGAGCGCCTGCTGCGGCACGGTCGTCTTGGGCCGCCGCTCGACGCATTGGTCGGGCACAGCGAAGTCGAACGAGCGGAACAGGCCCGGGAGATTCTGGCGGTCCACCAGTCCGTAAACGGTGCGCCGGGCGTTGAGCGGATCGCCGGCCACGTCCACGGAGCGGCCGCCCATCGCCACATCCAGGCGGCCGGCGACGAACAGCAGCGTGTCGCGCATGGCCTCGAGGTCGAGCCGGCGACGGGCGTAGTGCCAGAGGAGGTGGTTGTCGGCATCCGCAGCGGAACCGCGCGCAGAGTAATCAGTATTCAGCGGGTCAGTGTTCAGTAACGCAGGCTGACCGTTTTCTGACCTACTGATTACTGAATACTGATCACTGGACCCCTGCTGAAACGCCCCGCTCAGCACGATGACGCGGTGGAGGTGCTTCACGCTCCAGCCGGAGCGGATGAACTCGCCCGCGAGCCAGTCGAGCAGTTCCGGGTGGGTGGGCGGATCGCTGCGGACACCGAAGTCGGCGGGCGAACTCACGAGCGGTTCGCCGAAGTGTTCCATCCACACGCGGTTCACGAACACACGCGCGGTGAGCGGATTCGCCGGTGCGGCGATGGCGTTGGCCAAAGCCAGCCGGCCGCTGCCGTTGCCGAGCGGCAACGGCGCGCCGTCGTTGAGCACCCGGAGGAAGCTGCGCGGCACCGCTTCGCCCGGCCGCGACGGGCTGCCGCGGGTGAAAATGCGCGGGGCGTAGGGCTCGGGCAGTTCGCTGACGACCATTGCCCGGGCCGGCGGGGCGTTAGTGGCGTGGGCGGCAAGCTTGTCGAGATTCTGGACCAGCCCGCCGAATTTGTCGGCGTCGGGCCGGGACAAGTGTTCATGCGTTTCGCGGCGGTCGAACCAGATCGGTCCGTCCTTGCCGGTGACGACTTCCCACAGGGCGCGCTGATCGGCGGTCAGGCCCGGGCTGCCGGCGGCGGGCTTCTTCGACTCCGCGTAAACACGGCGGAACAGATCGCCGTAAGCCCGGGCGATGCTGGCCTTGTTGGTGAGCGTGGCTTGGGCAAGCGACTCAATGACCAGCGGATTCCATTCCGACTTCCGGCTTCCGCTTCCCGACTCCGATGTGAGCCTCCTCACGTCGACTCCTACGAAAGGGAAGTCTCCATCCGGCTGCGCCATCAGCACCGACCAAGGGCCGAAGATCGGATCCTCCGGCTTCACGCGCTGTTCCACGAAGCGCCGGGTGCGCAGCATGACGGTCGGACGGAAATCGTCGGGCGTCAGGGAAAGACCGAACTGGGTTGTTTCCGCCAGGTCGGGCTGCGTGGTGACGGCGCGAACCAAGTAATCGCCGATCCGTTGGCGGAGGTTTTCGGTGAGCTCACCGAAGCACCTGTCCAGGTGGTCTTCGAGTTCTTTGCGGGCCTTGGTCAGCTTTTCCTCGAATTCGGCCCCCCCGGGCACCTGCCCCGGGTCTTCGATGAGCGGCAGCAGATAGGGTCGCTCGGTGGAGGCAAAGACACCGTAGAGGCCGTAGTAGTCGGCGGCCGTGATCGCGTCGTATTTGTGATCGTGGCAGCGGGCGCAGGCGACGGTCAGGCCGAGCAGGCCACGCGAGACGGTGTCGATCTGGTCGTCAATCTGGTCATGGACATTGTTGTCGAACAGCCGGCCGAGCGTGAGGTAACCGAGCGCGGCGAGCCGCCACGGCGGGAGCGGGGGTTCGACCAGGTCGGCGGCCAGTTGATCGCGGACGAACTCGTCGAACGGAACGTCTTCGTTGAAGGCACGGATCACGTAGTCGCGATACGTGTAAGCGTAGGGCCGCAGGGCGTCTTTCCCGTAAACGAGCACGAGGTCTTTGGTCTCGGCGTAGCGGGCGACGTCAAGCCAGTGGCGCCCCCAGCGTTCGCCATAGCGTGGCGAGGCGAGCAGTCGGTCCACAACCTCGGTCACGGCGGATTGCGGATCACGGATTGCGGATCGCTCGAACGCGGCGACTTCGTCCGCCGTCGGCGGCAGGCCGACCAGATCGTAGTATACTCGCCGCAATAACGTCCGCGGTTCCGCCGGTGGGGCGTAGGTCAGTCCCTTGGCTTCCAGCTTCGCCAGCAGGAACGCGTCGACTGGAGTCTGCACCCGCGCGGGAGCCTTCACCGTCGGCGGATTCATCGGTCGGATGGGCTGATACGCCCAATGCGTGCGGGCCGTCTCGAAGGATTGGCCCACGAGTTTGCCAGCCTGGGCGACCGGGACGGCGCAGGCCAGCGCGGCGAGGATCAGCAACCAACGGATTCTGGACAGCGATGAGCTCACGGGTTTACCCCGCTTCGTTCGCAGGCGCGACCGCCAGCGTCAACGTGAAGTTGCCCGGACCAGCGAATTTCTGCGGACATGCGCGAAACCACAGGTCCGGCGCGCCCGTGTCCGGTTTGGACATCGGGCGCACGGCTCCCTAATCTGGCGCCGTGTTGGAGCTGACAAACCTCACCGCGTTACCGCCGACCACCAGCTCCCGTGGCGCCGCCCCGGGAGGATCTCGCCCGTGACCCGATGAACTTCCTCGTGCTCGGACTCAGCCATCGCACTTCGCCCCTAGACCTGCGCGAGCGGTTTGCGTTTGGAGATGCGGCCGCGGTGCTGGCGCTGGAACAGTTAAAGGCGCGGGGAATCGCCGATGAAGGCGTCATCGTCTCCACCTGCAACCGGGTGGAGCTTTACATTGCCTCCGCCCTGGCCGCCGAGGAAGCCGGCGCCCGATTGCGCGATTTCCTGATCGAGAGCCGGTCCATCGCCCAAACGCTGAACGGCGAACTGTTCGCCCTGCCCCAGCAGGCCGGGCTGGAACACCTCTTCCGCGTCGCGGCAGGGATGGATTCGCTCGTCCTGGGTGAAACCGAAATCCTTGGGCAGCTCAAGAACGCCTACCAAGCGGCCCTGGCCGGCGGGCACACTGGACGCGTCTTAAACCGGGCGTTTCAAACCGCCTTCAACGTGGCAAAGCAGATCCGCACCGAAACGGGCATCCAGCGGGGGCAAACCAGCGTTGCCTCCGTGGCCGTGGAACTGGCGGAATCCGTCTTCGGCCGACTGGCGGATCGCGACGTCATGGTGGTGGGCGCCGGCGACACCAGTGAGAAAACGGCCCGGGCACTCCTGAGCCGAGGGGCCCGTAGCCTGATCGTCAGCAACCGGTCGTTCGACCGGGCGGCCGTCCTTGCCAAGGAGCTGGGCGGCCGGGCGATCCGGTTCGACGACTGGGAACGCGAGTTTGCCGGCATCGACATCGTCATCAGCAGCACGAGTGCCCCGCACTTCGTGCTCGACCGGACCCGGCTCGAACGGCTCACCCGTAACCGGACCCCGCGACCGTTGCTGCTCATCGACATCGCCGTCCCGCGGGACATCGATCCCGCGGTGAAAGGGGTCGACGGTGTCTTCCTCGCCAACGTCGATGATCTGCAGGCAACGGCCGACGGGCACGTGCGGGCCCGGCGGGACGAATTCGCCCGCTGTGACGCGATCGTCCGCGAGCGCGCCCTGAACCTTTGGGCCACCCTCACTACCGCCGGAACCCCACCCGGCTGCCGCTCAAACTGAATTCCCGTGTCTCGTCCAATTGTCATCTGCACCCGTGGCTCCGCCCTCGCGCTGGCCCAGTCCAACCAAGTCCTCAACGACCTCCGCCGGCTCTGGCCGAGACGCGTGTTCGAGCTGAAGGTCATCAAGACCACCGGCGACAAACTCCAGACGGCGTCCCTGGGCCAGCCAGGCGAAGGGTTACCCAAAGGGCTCTTCACCAAGGAACTCGAAGTCGCCCTGCTGGCGAACGAGGCGGACATCGCGGTTCACAGCCTGAAGGATTTACCCACGGAACTGCCGGAAGGATTGCAACTCGCCGCCACGCCGCCACGGGCAGATGTGCGGGACGTGCTCCTGTATCGGGACGCGGCGCACGCGGATTTCGCCGACCGACGCGCGGAACCGCGGGACTGGACACCCAGTGGACGGGACCCGTTCTACGGCAAGCGTGGTGTGGGATTGAACGGACTGCCGCCAAACGCCGTCATCGCGACGAGCAGCACACGGCGGGCGGCTCAGGTGCGGACGGCCCTGCCGGAGGCGAAAGTGACAGAGATCCGCGGGAACGTGGACACCCGCCTCCGCAAGCTGGTCGAAACCGAGGCCTTCGACGCCACCCTTCTGGCCGCCGCCGGCCTCGTGCGCCTGCAATGCTTCATCGGCGCCCGCGGCGAACTTCGGCTGGACCCGCGGCTTTCGCCGGCGGAACTGGCAGAGTTCAAGGCCCCGCCGGCCGGAGTGCTGGCGACCGTGCTGGAGCCTGAGGTCATGCTGCCCGCCGTTGGCCAGGGGGCGGTGGCCCTGGAAACCCGCTCCGGTGACCATGAGATCCATCCTCTCGTGGCGGCCCTGAATCATCGGAACACGTTTCTGGCCGTGACGGCGGAACGCGCCTTTCTCCGCGGCATGGGCGGCGGCTGCCAGAGTCCGGTGGCGGCCTTCGCCCGCGTGCTCGGGCATCAGTTGGAACTGCGGGCGGCCAGCTATCGCGCCACGGAACCCCGCTTCGCGTCCGCCCGGTTGCCAGTCAACGACGCCGTTCGACTGGGCGAACAATTGGCGGCCCAATTGGCCTGAGTTCGCCTACTGCTCAATTTCGCCCCGGAAGAACACCGGCGAGCCACCCGAAAGCATCGGCGTTTCGACCGAAAACTCGCCGCTGAACGGTTCTTGGGTCTGAATGACCTCCCACGTTTTCAGATCAATCGTTCCGTAAATCGTCGCGGTCCGCCCCGGTGTGCCCGAGATTTCGATCGTTGGGACCCCGGCCTTCAATGTCAGCCGGAGTTGCGGCACCGGCGCCTTGTTCCGCACCACGAGGCCCCACTGGGTCGGGTCCTTGATCAATTCCCAAAAGAGCCCCGGTGGCAAGGTCGGCAGCCGGAATGGCCGGAACTTCCCTGCGACCGCCTGCATCGTGAAGAGCGGAAAGGATTCGCCGAGCTGCGGTTCAAATCCCGGGATCAATGTCACCGTTAGCGCGCCGCCGGCAGTCAGAACGCCGGTGGTGCTCAGGAGCGGGTTCCCCAGTTCACCCTCCGATAATTCCAAGTTCAGCGTGGCCCCAGTCTGGTTGGCGAACGAACCGGCAACCGCGAGTTCCCCCTCGTTCTGGCTGAGGTAAAATACGGTTTCGTTGGTCACGGCGGCCCGCACGTGGCCGTTAAGCCGCGCGCCGGGACCGGCGATCGTCACTCCCTGGGCTGCGCCCATGCTGGTGCCGTTCAGCTTCAGTTCACCGGCTTCGTGGCGAAATCCCCCTTCGAATTGGAGGTTCCCCCCAGAAAGAAAGATCAGGTTCGCCCGGTTGGTCGCAACGCGGCTGGCGTTGGCGACCGCGAGTGCGGCGCTCAAGCGGATCGAGCCGTCGTTGGCCAGGTTGCCGGACAAAGTCGAGTTTGCGCCTCCGTTGGGGGTTACCGTCAGGGATCCCGATGAGGCGATGTCGAGGCTGCCGCTGGCCGGGGTGATCCGCACGTTGCTGCCCCCGTAATACTGCCCTATCTCCAGATTTCCCAAGAGGTCTCCGGAATCTTCAAGCGTGACCACTGTATCCCCACCCTGGCCCGAAGCGCCAAGGATTCGCAGGTGTAGATTCGTCCCGAGCAGGCCCCGGAAAACCCCACCTGGCCCGATGAGGCGCGGCTGGAACGGAGCCCCGTCGGCCGCGGCATACAACACCTGGGAACGGGAGAAAAGCGGTCGGCCGGTGATTTCGCCGCCGGCGTAAGTGAAGGTGCCGTCGTAAAATTCAAAACCCTGGTCGCCAATCTCAAGGGTGCCTTCCTGTTGGGTGAAACGCGACGCCTGGCCGTAAAAGCGCGCCAAAAAGGATTCGCCGACGGTGAAACGACCCGTGTTGAGGAAATGAGCGTTCGCGCCGGTGAAATCCGTCCCGCTGTCCACCCTGAGCTGGCCTTGGTTGAAGACGGAACCATTGATGAACCGGGCCCCCGTTACGCCCACCTCGAACCGGATCGTGCCGGTGGAGGAGTTGGTGATGGCGCCCGAGCTGAGGTTCACCCCGATGTTCGAAATGTCGTCGACCGACCGAAGAAGGAGCGTTCCATCGACCCGGAAACCGGGCGTGGGCGGATTGCCGTCGAAGCCCTGGAGCCAGAGCAATTCCCCTTCAGGAACGTCATTGATCGCGTGGAGTTGGGGAACCAACACCAGCGAGGCGAGACCGAACAGGGAAAGAAGGTGGTCCACCCGCGGACCTGCGGACCAATGGGGAATTGATGCTTTCATTGAGTTCGGGCCGGATTTGTCCTGACTGAGGGGGTAAACCGGCTGACAAACTTGGCTAGCCCAACGAAGGCCAATCGGTCTCACACCCTCACAACTTTAGCAGCTTTGCAGCCGGGTGAAGCCCGGATGCCGTCAAGGGCTGGAAACTTCCTTTTGCCATCCGCGAGCCCACTGACCAAGCTCCGCCCTCATTTTTGCCGGCAAACAGGCCCCGCCTGGCCCGGCCCGACGACATGAAACGCACGCACCATTGCAACGAGCTCCGCGCGGAACACGCCGGACAGACTGTGACTTTGACCGGCTGGGTCCATTCCCGCCGCGACCTCGGCGGCCTCCTTTTCATCGACCTGCGCGACCGCGAGGGCCGCACCCAGACGCTGTTCGACCCGGCCGACCTGGCGAAGGACGTCTTCGAAGTCGCCACGCACCTGCACAGCGAATCGGTCATCGAGATCAGCGGCAAAGTGCGCGCGCGTCCCAGCGGCACGAACAACGACAAGATTCCCACCGGCCACGTCGAAGTGATGGTCCAGGGATTCACCGTTCTCAACAACGCCGAGATTCTTCCCTTCCCCGTCGACGACCCCGAGATCGCCAGCAAGGTCAACGAGGAGCTGCGCCTCCAGTATCGTTATCTCGACCTGCGCCGCCCGGAGATGATCCGCAACCTGCGCGTCCGCTCGAAGGTCGCCATCGCCACGCGCAGCTTCATGGACGAACAGGGCTTCCTCGAAGTCGAGACGCCCACGCTCTTCAAGTCCACACCCGAAGGTGCTCGCGAATTCCTCGTCCCGAACCGCCGCGATCCCGGCACCTTCTACGCGCTGCCGCAGTCGCCGCAGCAGTTCAAACAGATCCTCATGGTCAGCGGCATCGAGCGCTACTTCCAGCTCGCCCGCTGCTACCGCGACGAA
>JAYUSF010000158.1:0-17882 GCA_043755815.1 Verrucomicrobiota bacterium | reverse complement strand
CCGGGGAACGAGTCGCGCCAGCGTCGTGGAGTGCGCCAGTCCTCTGGCGCTTTGGCAGGCAGGACGCGGGTTCAGTCTTCCCCTCTCGCGGCCCGCTCACCCTGGCGAAAGCGGCAGAGGACTGCCGCAGTCCAAAACCTCGCGGAATCCGCCGCGTCGGGGAACGAGTCGCGCCAGCGTCGTGGAGTGCGCCAGTCCCCTGGCGCTTTGGCAGGCCGGACGCGGGTTCAGTCTTCCCCCCTCGCGGCCCGCTCACCCCGGCGAAAGCGGCAGAGGACTGCCGCAGTCCAAAACCTGTCGGAATCCACCACGCCGGGGAACGAGTCGCGCCAGCGTCGTGGAGTGCGCCAGTCCTCTGGCGCTCTCCCGTCACGGCGACTCACCAATCCGCCGTCGGCTCGAAATCATCCGGCACGGCCAGCTGGTCGGTCTTGAACCGGTAGATGCTCTTCACTTGGGCGGGCGAGGCGGTGCGCTCATACCACGCCGCCGAGCACCACGGATATTGGTTCGCCACGGGGACGAGGCCGTGTTTCACCGGGTTCTGATGGACGTAGTTCAGCCGGGCGAAATAGGACCGCTGGTGGGTCAGGCGCGTGTCCCGGTAGTTGAACCACACCTGGCGTTCGGGGGCGGCATCGAGGCGGTTCAGCCAACCGGAGGTCTTCACATGCAGCGTCCTCAGCATGGCCGGGAGACTGGTCGCATCGGTGGCGTCCGCCGGTGAGTGGGCGATGAAGTGATAGTGGTTTGAGAACACGGCCCAGGCCTCCAACTGCCAGCCGAAATCGCGGGCAACCGACAACAATCCACGGTGCAGCACGCCCAGGCGGTCAGGCCCTTGGAAATGGTGGGCCTGGTGGAGCGTGCTGGCGGTGACGAAGAAGGTGCCGCCCAACGCCAAGGCGTGCGTGGGCGCGTGCGGCCAAGGGGTCCGCGGCTCCAGCATGGCGGATCGTAGGCCGGGAGCGAGTCACCCGGCAAGGTTCCAACCGAAAGCGGCAGAGGACTGCCGGAGTCCAAAACCTCGCGGAACCCGCCGCGCGGGTGAGCCGTCGCGCCAGCGTCGTGGACTGCGCCAGTCCTCTGGCGCTCTGGGCTGCCGCACGCCATTCAGTTTCATCCCCTTGCGGCACACTCACGCCCGCCAAAGCGGCAGAGGACTGCCGCAGTCCAAAACCTGTCGGAATCCGCCGCGCCGGGAGAAGTTCACGCCGTGAAGCCCGGCTCCCGCCTCACTTCCGCTTGAGGATCACGGCGGCGTAGTTCCCGGAATCGGTGATGATCATCCGCCGGCCGTCATTGCTGAAGGCGATGCCCCCGAAGCTCAGTTTACCAAAGTGGTCGGCAAAGACTTCGACGGCGTAGCGGTCGGGACCGGTGCGGCGGAGGCGGTGGACGCTTTGCCGGGCCGGATTGACGGTGGGATAGGCCGCTCCCTGAACGACGTAAAGATCGTCGCTGAGCGGATCGGCGGCCAGACCGGAGACATCCACGATGGGCCGGTCGAAGGTGCATTTATGCCAGCCATCCTGGTCCCACCGCCATAGATGGTCCGTGAGATGGCGCGGGTCGTCGTCCCGCACTTCCGCCACGTTCCAGCGGATGCGGTCCAACACGAACACTCCGCGGCGGGTGACGGCGACGTCAATCGGCCAGCTCTCCTGGCTGAGCCGGGCGAGGCGGCGGGCCGGGGAATCCGCATCCAGACGGAAGCGCCACACGCCGGGATCGGTGTCCACGGCGCTGGGCCCGGTGCCCAAGGTGCGATGCCCCAAATCCGCCACGAGGACATCCCCGACCTGGAGGCCGGTATCTGCCGGCAGATTATCCGCCGTGACGAAGGCGAAGCCGAAAGGTTCTCCATCGCGCACCGGCTTGTCCAGCTTGAGCCTGTCCTGCTGTTTCTGCTGGAAGACGCCCGGGGGAAATTCGGCGGCATAATCATAGCGCAGGAACGGGAGCGGGGTGCCGTCGGGCCGGGCGCGTCCGATGTGCAGGCTGGTATCGGCCTCATGCTGGGCCCAGACGAGGTGCCCGCTGGGGGCGACGCCCAGCGCGCGCACTTTTTCCATCTGCTCGATCTTTACGGCATCGGCATAGCGGCCGTTTTTCAACAACTGCAGTGTGGAGGCAAACCCGGGGTCGATGGTGATCAGGTCGCCGTCCGGAGTGAGGCGGCCGCAGACTTTTTGGCGCAGGTCAATGACCTGGCTTTCGTGCTCCCAGTCGGACGCGAAGAGGCGCGGCAGGGAACTTTCGTCCACATGGCGTTCACGGGCGAAAGGCTGGGAAAAGACGGGCTGCCAGTTGCGTGCCGCCACGGCGGGCGGGGCGCTGGGAGGGGCTGCTTGCCTGCCGGTTGGGAAAAGGACCGACCCCAGGGTGGCAAGGCCAAGCCCGATTGCCACCGCCCAGGCGGCACGGCGCCTACGTTTTGGGAACACGAACGGCCTTTCCGGCAGTGGACCTTCACCAAACAGGCGCGGCAGCTCGGCCCCGGCACACCACGGCTCGAGCAGCTTCGCGACTTCTGCGGCGGAGGCGGGGCGCGCGTCGCGTTTCAGCGCGAGCATCCGGTCGCAGAGCCGCGTGAATTCCCGCGGCAGGTCCGGGCGCACGGTCGCGAGCGGCGGCACGGGCTCCGCCACGAGCCGCTGCATCTGCCGGAAGAGGGACCGCTCGCCACCGTCGCTGGTCCGTGGCGTCCGGCCCGCGAGCAACCGCCAGAGCGTGGCCCCAAGGCCGAAGACATCGGCCCGGGCGTCCACGGAACCCGGCGTCTCGATCTGCTCGGGCGCGGTGTATTCGAGCGTGCCGAAGAAATGGTCCGTCTCGCCTCCCGCCGGGGATGGCCCGCCGAAGACCGGCGCGACGGCCAGGCCGGCGAGGCCGAAGTCGAGCACCTTCACCGTGCCGGCCGGTCCGGCGGCGAGCATGAGGTTGCCGGGCTTCACATCGCGGTGCACCAAACCTCGGCCGTGCGCGTAGGCCAGGGCCAGCGCGGCCTGCCGGATGAGCTCGCAGGCTTCGGCGAGCGGCAGGCGGCCGTGCTTCCGGGCGAGCGCGCCGCAGTCGAGGCCGTCCACCAGTTCCATGATGATGAACCAGTGCCCGTCGCGTTCGCCGGCGTCGTAGGCGCGGACGATGGCGGGATGGTCCAGCGCGCCGACCGTCACCATCTCCCGCTCGAACAGGGCCACCGACTCCGGGGAGCGGGCGAGCAGCGTGTCGAGGAACTTGAGCGCCACCGGGCGTTTCATGCGCCGGTGTTCCGCGCGGAACACGGTGCCGAAACCGCCCCGGGCGAGGCGGCCTTCAAGCCGCAGCTCGGGGAACAGCTCCGCGACGCGCGCCTCCTCGTCCTCCTCGGGGGCGGCGGAGAGCGCGAACGAACAACGCACGCACTGCGGCCCCAGCGGGCCGCTGAAGAGCGCATCGCCGCACGCCAGGCAGCGGCGGGGAGGTTCGGCGGCAAGGTCGGTCATGCTCTACCCGCTAATACGAGAAAACGCCCAGCAGGTAACGCAGTTCCTCCTGCACTTCGCTCCGGGAGCCGACCGTTTCGGCGACTTCCGCGCGCAGCGTGTCGGCGTAACGCCGGCGCAGGCGCGACAAGGCCATCTTCACCGCCGCTTCGGACAGGCCCAGGCGTTCGCCCACGGCGGCCAGCCCGTCCTCACCGCCGCCGGTGAGGCGCGGGGCGAGCTCGGCGAACAAGGCGGCTTTGTCCGTTCCCTCGTGCTCCGCGCGCAGCCGACGGCCGGCGCGCTCCATGACGGCGACGGCCCAGGCGCGATCAAAGGAGCTTTCTGGCGAGGCGTTGCGGCCGGCATCGGCCTGCCACCACTCCTCGGCCAGCGCGTGGTCCAGCGGCACGGGCTGCAGGCCGGTGCCACGCTTCTGCGTCCGGGCCGCCTTGTAGGCGTCGGCATTGAGATTCTTGAGCGCGGCGAGAAGCAGCGTGCGAAAGCGGCCCCGGGCCGGATCGGCCGCGGCGAGCAGGGTGCCGTCGAGCAGCCGGGCGAAGAAGTCCTGCGCCAGGTCCTGCGCGTCCTCCACCCCGCGCCCGCTGCGCCGGAGAAAGGCGTAGAGCGGATACCAATACGCCCGGCAAAGCTCCTCCAACGCCACGCGACGATGCGCGCTGTCCTCCGCCCGTGCCCGGAGCACGAGGCTCCAGCGGGTGGGCTCAAACTGCTTTCCCGGAACAGGCGTGGCACTGCTGGCATCCATTGGACAGTGTAAGTTAGCCGCGGCTCCCCCGTTCATCCACGGCGAAGTTTCCCGCCGCGGCGCCCGGGGTCCAGCTTCTCACCGTGGGGGAGACGGCGTCGCCGGCCTTCTCGCGAACGCGTTCCAGGCAGTTGCAAAACACTTCGCCGAACCCGCCGCCGTCATCCCAGGACGAAATCGGAACGGCATTCCCCGGGTTCGGAAGTCTGTGAGCCAACCGGACGATGGTCCGCCTGACCCGAAGTCGTTGAGGTGCCGGATCACGCCGCCAGGCTGGCAGCCCGGCCGACTTGGTCGCCCTTCCTCTGGCTGACCTGCGGAAACACGTCGCAAGCCCGCCAGCAGGAAATCTTCGCAGGCAACCTGCGGATCGCCTTGGAGGTGATTCGCAGCGGCGAACCGTTGGTCGAACTCAGCTGAGCTGGGGCCGGACCGTCACCGGAGCACCCGCACCCGGTGATTTTCGCTGTCGCCCACGAAAACCGCGCCGTCCGGATCCACGAAGATGCCGTGCGGGCGGTTGAGCCGGCATTTCAGGGGCTCGCCGAGCGGGCCGTCCCCCTTCTCGCCGTTGCCCAGCACCAGCTCTAGGGTGCCCCGCTTCACGTCGAGCTTCCGGATGGCGTTGTTTTCGGTGTCGGCAAGATAGACGTCGCCGTTGGGCGCGACCGCGAGGCCCTTGGGGCCGGAGAGCGTCGCTTCACGGGCCGGACCGCCATTGCCGGTGAAGCCCTTCTTCCCATTGCCGGCGACATGATGGATGACGCCTTTCGCCAGATCGAAGCGGAACACCTGGTTCCCTTCGCGCGTCGCGAGCCACTGGTTTCCCGCCGCGTCGAAGTCCAATGAGCGGGGGCCATTGAGCGGGGTTCCGATGATGCGTGAGCCGTTGGAAGTCGGACCGGGTTTACCGGTCCCGGCGAAGGTCGTGATGACGCCAGTCTTCGCGTCCACACGACGGATGACGTGATTCCCGATGTCGCAGACAAACAGGTCGCCCGTCGGACCAAACTGGAGGCTGATGGGCTGTTTCAATTCCGCCTTGGCCGCTGGGCCGCTGTCGCCGGAATAACCCGCTTTTCCGGTGCCGGCAAAAGCGGTGATGACGCGGGTCTTTGCATCCACGCGGCGGATGGCGTGATTGTCCATGTCGGCGATGAACAGGTTCCCTTCCCGGTCGAAACGGATTTCGTGGGGCTGGTTCAGTGAGGCCCGGAGGGCGGGCCCGCCGTCACCGAAGGAACCCTTCTGCCCGGTGCCGACAACGGTCGTGATCGTGCCGTCCGGCGCGATGCGGCGGACCACCTGGCCGTCAAACTCGCAGAACCAGATCGCGCCGTCGGGTCCGCGCACCACACCGAAGGGACTGTTGAGCCTGGCCTCTGTGGCCGGGCCGCCATCGCCGGAATAACCCAGCGCCCCGGTGCCGGCGAAAGGGGCCACCAACGCACCGGCGGAGGCCAAGGAAAGGCCAAAGATCAAAGCCAACGCCAAGGCGAAACACCGAAGTCCGCCTGGCGGCACGGACTTCATTGCGCGCCGGGAATCTTCGGCAAATCGATGCCAAGCGATTCAACCCCAGAAGGTGCCGCGGGCTTATTCTCGTCGGCCTTCTTCTCAGCCAGCAGTTCACCACGGCCTTTGAGCAGGGCATCGACCGTCCACTTGCTGACCGTATAGGTCCACTTGGAGTAGGACTGCTCCGCCTTCAGCTTTTCCTCCTGCTTGGCGAGCTTGTCGGCGAATTCCTTGTCGAGCTTGGCCTTGTCCTCAGGCTTCTCGTCCTTGCCCGGCTCGCGCTGCCTCTTCAGGTCGGCGCTGACGCTGACCTGCAGCGGATAGTTGTCGCCCTCGGACTTGCCGAGCTTCACCTCATAGGTGAACCCGCCCGCCGTCCTGATGGTGGCCTTGGTCGGCTGATCGAGGCCGAGCTTGGCCAGGTCGGGTTCCAGGACGAGGTCGTTGAAACTTGGGGAACTCAGGAGGCTGTTGAAGCTGTAGAGCTTGTTCTTGTCGAGCTCCTCGCCGGGTTTGGTGTCCGCGAGGGTCCAGTCGCCAAACTCGTTGGTGCGGGAAAGGCCGAAGCTGTTGGTCGCCGAAGTCCCGGCGACGACGACGCTGATGGGCTGTTCGACCTTGAAGAAGTCCTTGGCGATCCATTCGCCGGCGTCGGTTTTGGCCGAACTCAGCGGGTCATTGACGACAACGACGCTTTCGGGGCCCGAACCGGTCTGCACATAACGGCCATTGGGCATTCCGCCTCCGCCGCCGAACGGCGAGTTGTCGTTGCCCCCGGCGGCGGTGAGCTGTTTGCCCAGCGTGGCGGACTTGATCGCCTTTCCGTCCTTGTCGAGGAACTCGACGAGGGTGCCGGCCTCCTTGGTGAGTTCCAGCAGCGGCAAGCGCGAGGCGCCGACCTTCACCGGCTGGGTCACCTTGAGCTCGGCCAGCTTGCGGACGAAGCTGCGGACCTCGTCGAAGTTGGCCGGGTAACCGCCCCGTTCCTTCACCACCCAGTCGTCGCCGGACTTCACGACGTTGACCGCGTTGGTTCCCTGCGTGATGCGGAGGCCGGCCACGGCGTTGACGTCGAACGTGCCAAGCACGATGCCGCCGGCGCTGCCCTTGGATTCGGTGAACTCCGACTGGCGGTTCTTCAGGACCAGAACGCCGCCGCCGCCAAGGACCAAGGCGGCGATCACGAGGATTGTCAGTTGCTTCGATTTCATCGTCGTCTCGAAAGCGCGGCGCTTGGGCCGCGCGGGTTTTCAGCAAAACGGGTTTGAGTCTAAGGAAGGGTTAACGGGCCGACGTCCGCTTGCGGCGGGCGACGGCGAGACCGATGCCGGTCGCCGTCACGAGGAGCGGCATGGCGGCGATGTTCAGCCACTTGAGGCGGTTTTCCAGCGATTCGACCTCCAGGCGCAGGTTCCGGCGCTCCTTGCGTAGCTCCTTCCGGGTGTTCGCCTGCTCCTCGTTGACCTGCTTGAGCGCCTGCTGCTGCTCCGGAGACAGGATGATCTTGGCGACGTTGCCCTCTTTCTTGATTTGGAAGTCGTTGAGCTTGGACTGAAGGTCCTGCAGGCGCTTGTCGAGCGATTCGATCTTGGCCTGGTAAGCGAGGCGGGCCTTGCTCTCCATCTCCTGCACGACGGTGAACGCCCGGCGCATCGACGCGCGGCTGCGGACGGTGATCAGGTTAGCGTCGCCCGTGGCCTGTTCGATCAGGTTCTGCATGAACGTCAGGTTGCCGTTCAGGGGGAACGCAGTGCGGAACATCTGGTCCACCCGGACGCTGAACTGGTCGGACATGAGGTCGGCGTCACCGATGAGATAGACGGCGCTTTCGGCCTGGGCCTCCTTGAGGAAATCACCCGCCGGCGCGTTGGTGGCACCCGCGACGTGATTGGTGTCGCTCGGATTGCCGTCGGGAAACGCGGTCTTGAACTTGCCGGTCAGGCGCAGGCCCAGATTGTATTCGATGCCGCTGGGCTTGAACTCATCCACCACCTTGCCGCCGTTGAGCTGCGAGGTGACCCCGTCGGTGAGCTGCGAATTCTTGGAAGAATGGAACAGGACGTCAGCCTTCAGGCCATCTGCCGCCTTGCCCGTGAAGGCGCCGGCGAAGGGAAGCCAGATGTCATCGAGCTGGCCCGTCACGGCATCATCCTTGTTGATCGCCTTGGAATTCAGGAACAGGAACGACGGCACCAGTTGCGGACGTCCGTCACGGCCCTGCAACTGTTTCATGTAGTCCGTGTCAGAAACCACCTTGGCGGTGTCAAACTCGTAGCCCCAAGCCTTCAGAAGTTTCGGGAACGTCGACCCGCCGCCCAGATTGAAGCCCATCGGATTTGGATTCCGGTTGTCGGCCAGGCACAGGGCGTCGAGGAACGCGATCACCTTGCCGCCGCGCAGGATGAACTGGTCGATGGCAAACTCAGCCTTGGGCGAAATGTCCTTGGGGTGCAGCACGACCAGGACCTTGATGTTGTCGGCGATCTTCTCGACGTCCATGCCCACGGTCTGCACGTCGAAGTCGCGCTTGAGTTCGTTCACGAACACCCATGGTTCGCTCATCTGCGGCTGCCGCCCCATCTGCATCGCCTGCATCGCCATCGGGTTCATTCCGCCCATGACCTGGAGCGGCGACATGATGCCCACGACGGGCTTGTTGGTGGACAACACCTGGGTGATCGCCCGGGCGAGGTCGTATTCCAGGAGCTTCTCGCGCTGGGGTGACAGGAACGGGATGGCCACCTTCTGCGGCGCGTATTCGACCGCGAGGCCGAGGTAGAACGGTTCGGCGCTCATTTGCTGCAGATTGATCGGCTCGATGCCGTCCAGCTTGGCGGAATCTTCCGTCTCGGAATCCGGTTCGGGGTCGAACTTCTTGATCTCGAGGTTGCCCTTCGCCTGAGCCTTGAACTCAGCCAGCAGGTCCTCGACCCGCTGCACGTAGGGCTGGATGGCGCTCGGCATGCGTTCCTTGCCCTGGCTCACGTAGAGGCGCACCTGGATCGGGGCGTCGAGCTTGGCGAGGATGGCCTTGGTGCCGTCCGACAACGTATGCAGTCGGTCGGCGGTCAGGTCCACGCGTGCCCGGACGGGGCTGAAGATCAGGTTGGCCCCGACGATGGCGATGAACACGAGCGCCACGCCGGCGGTGGAGAAGATGAGCGTCTGGAACTTGGAGTTCTTCATGGTCGCAGAAATCGGGTTTCAGGCGCCGCGGAGGCCGCGGAGGATCACACTGGTTGAGAAGAGGCAGAACACGATGGCGCTCGCGAAGAAGAGCACGTCGCGCAGGTCGAGCACCCCGCGCTGGAAGCCTGCGAAGTGGGGCATCACGCTGAACGAGGACACCAGCGTGACCAGCCATTCCTGGTCGAACCGCTGAAGCAGATTCGTCACCGGTTCCCAGCCGCAGAGGATCAGGAAGAAGCAGATCACCACCGAGAGGATGAAGCTGATCACCTGGTTTCGCGTGAGTGCCGAGGTCATCACCGTCACGGCCAGATAGGCGCCGGCCAAGAGGAAGCTGCCGACATAGCCTGAGATGATGCCGCCCATATCCGGGTTGCCGAGGTAGCTGACGGTCACCGCCACCGGGAAAGTCAGGGCCAAGGCCAGTGCCAGGAACGCCCAGCAGGAAAGAAACTTGCCCACGATGGCCTCCCACGCCGCGATCGGCATGGTGAGGAGCAATTCAAGGGTGCCCACGCGGCGCTCTTCCGCCCACAGGCGCATGCCGGCGGCCGGAACGAGGAACAGGTAAAGCCACGGGTGCCAGGTGAAGAAGGCGTTGAGGTTGGCTTCACCGCGTTCAAAGAAGCCGCCCAGCATGAACGTGAAGAAGCCGTTCAGGAGCAGGAAGATCACGATGAACACGTAGGCGACCGGCGAGTTGAAATAACCCACCAGCTCGCGCTTCGCGATCGTCCAGATGTTGCGAGTTGATTCGGATGACATGGGAGCAGGAAACGGAATTCGTGAAGTTGGAAGACGTCAGTCGGGCCGCTTGGCGGTGTCGGGCACCGTGATGCTGCGGAAGAACTCGTCAAGCCGCGCATGGCCGCCGCGCAGCTCCGCCGGCGTGCCGCTGGCCACGATCCGGCCGCGGTCAATGATGATGGCCCTATCGCAGACCGCGTCCACCTCCTCCAGGATGTGCGTGGAGAAGATGATGGCCTTGTCCCTGCCGAACCGCTTGAGGAGCTGTCGGATTTCGTGTTTCTGGTTGGGATCCAAACCATCCGTCGGTTCGTCGAGCACCAGAACGGCGGGGTCGTGGATCAGCGACTGGGCGAGGCAGGTGCGGTGCCGGTAGCCCTTGGAGAGGGTGTCCACAGACTGGTGCAGGACGTTTTCGAGGAAGCACTGGCCGACGACCCGCTTGATGGCCTCCTCCCGGGCCGCACCGTGCAGACCCCGGATTTCCGCGGCGAAGCTGAGAAAGCCGTGCACCGTCATGTCACTGTAACACGGGGCGCTTTCCGGCAGGTAGCCGATCAGCTTTTTGGCGGCGATGGGCTCCTCGGCGATGTCATGGCCACCCACGGTCACCCGTCCGGAAGTCGGCGGGATGAAGCCCGTGATCATCCGCATGGTGGTGGATTTGCCGGCGCCGTTGGGCCCGAGGAAACCGAGGATTTCGCCGCGTTTGACGGTAAACGAAACCTCATCCACAGCCCGCTTGGGGCCGAACTCTTTGACCAGTTTCTCGACGGTAATCATGCCTGAAATACGTTCTTCGCGCAGTGCTTCCGTGTTACGGGCCGTAAGAAATAATCGGCCGGCCGGGTCCGTCAAGAGGACGACGCAACTCGGGAAAACACTCTGCGGAGCCGCGGCAGACTGCCGGGAATCCGGTTCTGTTCAATCCTTCCCTGCAAACTTGTCATCCCGCGCCGGGTGAGAACCATGCCGCCATGACTGACCCCGACAGTGAATCGGATTCAAAGGCTCCCCCGGCGGATGCCACCCTGGCGCCAGACGTCACGCCCGGCGAACACTGGCGCTGGTGCCCGCGCTGCGGCCACGAGCTGCACAACGAAAAGTGCAAGCTCCGCTGCCCGCGCTGCCACTACTTCATGAGCTGCTCGGACTTTGACTGAGAACCGTGACTCATCGCCGGGAAGCGTCGCCCAAAGCCGGTCTCCGGAGCAGTTGTTCACAAGTTGTCCACGCTTCCGCTTGATTCCTTGCTTCCCACTCCCCACCTTGCGCGGCGTGCTTGTGGAGCACGTTTCATGTTCGCGCAACTGAAGAGCCTTTTCTCGAATGACATCGGGATCGACCTGGGCACGGCAAACTCACTGGTTTACGTCCGTGACCAGGGCATTGTGCTGCGTGAACCTTCCGTCGTCGCCATCCAGGCGGGGACCACCAATGTTTTGGCCGTGGGTGAAGAGGCGAAGCGCATGCTTGGCCGCACCCCCGGCAACATCGTCGCCATCCGGCCGATGAAAGACGGCGTCATCGCCGACTTTGAAATCACGGAGGCGATGCTGCGCCATTTCATCCAGAAGGTTCACCATCGCAAGCTGATCGCCCCCCGCGTCGTGGTCGCCGTCCCCAGCGGCATCACCGAAGTTGAAAAACGCGCGGTCAAGGATTCCGCCACCCACGCAGGCGCCCGCGAAGTCTACCTCATCGAACAGCCCATGGCCTCGGCCATCGGTGTCGGCCTGCCGGTCCACGAACCGGCGGGCAACATGATCGTGGACATCGGCGGCGGCACCTGCGAAATCGCGATCATCTCGCTGGCCGGCATCGTGTTCAGCCGGAGCGTCCGCGTGGGCGGGGACGAATTCGACGAGACCATCGTCGCGCACCTGAAACGGGCTTACAATTTAATGATCGGCGAACGCACCGCCGAGGAAATCAAGATTCGCATCGGGTCCGCTTTCCCCCTCGACCAGGAACTGACCATGGAGGTCAAAGGCCGCGACCTCGCGGCCGGCCTGCCCAAGACCGTGGTGGTCCGGTCGGAAGAGATCCGCGCTGCCCTCCAGGAACCGCTTTCCAGCATCCTTGAGTCCGTCCGCATCACGCTCGAACGCTGCCCTCCTGAACTCTCGGCCGACCTTGTCGACCGCGGCATCATGATGGCCGGCGGCGGCGCCCTGCTCCGCAACATCGACCGTTTGATTGCGCAGGAGACCGGGTTGCCCGTCCACATTGCCGACGACCCGTTGACGGCCGTCGTAACGGGGACCGGGCGGGTGCTGCAGGAACTCAGCTTCCTGAAGCGGGTCGCCTCGAGCTCGACAAACTGATTTCCCCGGAAGTGCGTTCGCCCCAATGACGGGTCGAACGACGTGTTCAAACGCGCACATTACTGGACGCTCGGCACCATTGCGGTGCTGACGCTGCTGTTGCTTAACCTGCCGCCCACTGCGGCCGGGCGCCTCAAGCTGGCGGTGTCGGGCCTGTTCCTGCCGCTGCTCGGGCTCGCCGGTTCCAGCCAAAGTTTCCTCGATCGCGCGAGCTACGCCCTGCTCACCCGCGGGACGCTGATTTCCGAAGTGGAACGCCTGCGACGCGAGAACGAACAGCTCCGGATGTCGGCCACGCAGGCCCGGGACGCCGTCGCCGAAAACACCCGGCTGCGGGCCCTGCTTGGCTGGCAGCCGAAAACTCCGTGGAAACGCCGGCCGGCGCACGTCGTTGGCCGTGAACCGACGACCTGGTGGCGTTCCGTGACAATCGATTTCGGCGCGCGCGACGGCGCCGTGGCGAACCTCCCCGTCATCACCAACGACGGCCTGGTCGGCCGCATCCGCACCGCCGGCCCGACCCACTCCGAGGTCGCCCTGATCGGCGATCCCGAATGTGGCGTGGCGGCGATCGTGGCGGAAACGCGCGACAACGGGATCATCCAGGAGGCCCGTTCCTCGGCGGTCGGCGACGGCTACGTCGTCTTTCGCACGCTGCAAAACAGCCCGTCGATCCTTGCCGGACATCAGGTGCTGACCAGCGGCCTGGGCGGCGTCTTCCCAAAAGGCGTTTCGGTCGGGGAAATCGCCGACGCCCGCACCGTCGAGGGCGGCCTCTACACCGAGGCCCGGCTCCGGTTGGCCGCCAACCTCAACCGCCTGGAAGAAGTTTGGGTCATTGTGCCATGAACTGGATTACCCCCCTGCTCCTCTTCGTGGTCACGTGGCTCGCGGTTTTCTCCTCGACCCAGTTTGCGCCCGTGTCCTCCTGGCTCGCGGCGCCGCTGTCGTTCGTGCCGGCAATGATCGTCTACGCGGCGCTCACGAGCCACCTGGTGCTGACCACCTCGCTTACGGTTTTCGCCGCCCTTGGGCTGGATGCCCTCTCCGCCAACCGCATCGGGGTATCGGTGTTGCCGATGTTTCTCGCCGGGTTCGTGATCCATACCCGTCGCCAGGTGATCCTGCGCGAGCAGGCCTACGCCCAGTTCTGGCTTGGGCTTGGAACGGCGGTGTGGGTGCCGTTGGGAACCCTGCTGGTGATGTCATTCGGACAGCGGGAACCGATCAGCGGCTGGAGCACCGTCTGGCAGTTGAGCGTGAACGGACTCTTCAACGGCGTGCTCTGTCCGGCGTGCTTCGTCCTGTTTGACGCCCTGCGCCGCACCTTTGACTACCAGCCCGTCGCGGAATCCAGCTTCCGTCCCGACCGGCAAATCAAGCGGGGGCGCCTGTGAACGTCCGAAACTTCCGCTGCCGTCTGACGCAACCCTGAGATGCTCCTGTTTGACCAGCTCAACAAAGGTGACCGGCCGCTCCGCGTGGTGGCCTGGGGCATTGCGCTGGGACTGTTCATCCTGCTCGGCGGACTCTGGAAGGTGCAGGTCATGTCCGCGGCGAAATACCGCGAGAAGCAGGAAACCCAGAGCTACCGCACCGTCCGGGTGCCGGCCATGCGGGGAAAGATTCTCGACCGCAGCGGCCGCGAACTGGCCGGCAATGCTCCGCGCTACCGGCTGTCGCTCTATCTCGATGAGCTCCGGCCCCAGTTCCAGGACGAATACCGCCGGCAGCGCACGAATTACCTGATTTCCAGGCGTCTGGATCCGGCTTCGCCCCCCGAGGGTTTCGCGGCGTGGGTCGCCTCCAAGTTTCGCCGGGAGAAGCGCGGCTTCGGACTGAAGGTGGCCGACATCGACTTCCTCAACCGGGCGGCGCGCTACGCCGTGGTCAGCAACGCGGTGGTCGCCATCCACGCCCGGATGAACGGTTCGACCAACGTCCGGTTTTACGCCGAGGAACAGTTTCACAGCTACTGGCTGACCAAGCGCGCGTTGCCCATGCCGGTCATCGAGGAATGCACGCCCGCTCAGATCGCCTCCATCACCGAGCAGGGTTGGAGCTTTCCCGGTGCGAGGCTGGAGCTGGTGCCGGTCCGCAGCTATCCGAACGGCAAGGTCGCCGTCCATCTCGTCGGCCACCTCAAGCGCGACGACGACTACAACGAGGACGAGGGCCATTTCGACTACCGGCAGCGCGACTACGTCGGCGGCATCGGCTTGGAAAAGGCCTACGATGCGGAACTCCGCGGTGCGGCCGGGGCGAAGAGCATCCTGGTCAACAGCCTCGGCTACCGGCACCAGCACGGCGAACAGGAGCTCGCCGAAACGCAGCCCGGCATGAACCTCGTCACCACGCTGGACTTGGACCTGCAGAAGGCGGTGGAAGCCTCGCTCGACAAGGTGTCGGGCGACGAACGCGGCGCCGTCGTGGTGATGGACGTCACCAACGGCGACGTGCTGGCGATCGCCTCCGCCCCGGCCTTTGATCCCACCGAGTTCATCAATGGCGTTTCGTGGGCCCGCTGGACCAATGTGCTGATGGCGGAGCCCGCCCGCCCGATGTTCAACCGCGCGACCTACGGCGAATATGCGCCCGGCTCGACCTTCAAGATCCTGCATGCGCTGGCGCTGCTGGAAGACGGCGTCGATCCGGCGGCCAGCTACACGGTGGCCGCTGATCCGGCCCGACCCGGGCGGGGAGCCTACTTCTTGGGCCGGCGCAAAATCGAAGACACCGCGCCGTCCGGACAATACGACTTTCGCCGCGCCTTCATCCGTTCGAGCAACAGCTATTTCATCGACCACGGCCTCAAGCTCGGCTGGGAGAAGCTGCTGGCGATGGGCCACCGCTTCGGCCTCGGTGAAGACACCGGCATCCGCATCCAGGAGGTCAAGTCCGGGGACTTCCCCACGGTGGAGGAAGTCGCCCGACGCGGCTGGACGCAGGGAAATCTGGCGAACATCAGCATCGGCCAGGAAATGACGCTGACCCCGCTTCAGCTCGCCGTCGCCGTCAGCGCCGTGGCCAATGGCGGCAAGGTCTTCTGGCCGCGGGTCGTGGACCGCATCGAACCGGGCAACCTTCTCGCCGAAGGTGAGACCACCAAGGTTCGCGCGGGCCAGCTCCGCTCCGAGATCAACGTGGCCAGACGTCACTTCGACCTCGTCCGCGCCGCGATGCGCGACGACGTGAGCGACAGTGAGGGAACCGGCAAGGCGGCCCGCCTGGAAGGCTTCGCCGTGTGCGGCAAGACCGGCACTGCCGAGATCAAGGGCAATGGCCGCAAGGACAAGGTGACCTGGTTTGCCAGCTTCGGCCCCTACGAGTCCCCACGCTACGCGATCATCGTGATGGTCGAGAGCGGCGGGTCGGGCGGCGGAACCTGCGCGCCGGTGGCCAAACGCATCTACGAGTTCCTGCGCGACCGGGAACGCAACCCCGTCCGGAGGCTCGCCCAACGATGAGCCTCTTCGCGCCCTCTTCAACGTCCCGGAACAGCAGCTTCCTCTGGCCACTGTGGCTGGCGGTGCTGGGCCTCATGCTCGTGGGTGCCGCCTTCATCTACTCCGCCACGGCCAACACCGATTCGGCCAATCACCTCCCCTGGTGGCGGTTCCGCGTGTTCACCCAGGGCGCCGCCTACGTCATCGGCCTGGTGGCCGCCTTCGTCGTCTCGCTGCTGGACTACGGCCGGATCGCGCGGTGGTCCTTGGTGGCCTACTGGGCGTCGGTCCTGCTGCTGATCTTCGTGCTGGTTCCTGGCATTGGTTCCGACAACGGTTGGGGTGCGATGCGCTGGATCGAGGTCGGACCGCTCCAGTTTCAGCCCTCTGAATTTGCCAAGCTGGCCTTCCTTTTCTCGCTGGCGAACTACCTTTCCCGTCCCACCGGCGAACTCAGCTCGCCGTTCATCGTCGGCAAGGCGCTCGCGATGGCACTCCTGCCGTTCACGCTGATCGCCGTTCAGCCGGACCTGGGCTCGGCCGCGGTCTTCCTACCCGTGGCCTTTGTCCAACTGCTGGTGGCCGGTGCCCCCCGCCGCTTCCTGATCCGCTTCTGCACCGGAGTCGGCCTGGTGGCCGCCCTGCTCCTCGCCGATGCCCTCTTCGTGCCCAGCGGCTGGCATTTCGTGCCGCTCAAGGACTACCAGCGGGCCCGGCTGCAGGTCTATTTCGGCCTCAACCCCATCCCGCGCGATGCCACCGCCGTCCAGCGCGCCGCCGCCAAGGCCGAGCTCAAGCGCAAGAGCTACAACATCGAGCAGGCCCTCATCTCGGTCGGTTCCGGTGGGCTGACCGGCAAGGGCTGGTGCGAAGGCCAGCAAAGTGCGCTGGGCTACCTGCCCCGCACCGTGGCGCACAACGATTTCATCTTCTCCGTCATTGCCGAGGAGAAAGGTTTCCTGGGTAGCGTGACCGTCATCGCCCTCTACGCCGTGCTGCTCTTTACGGGCATCAAGGTGGCGGGCGAGGCCCGCGACCGCCTCGGACGGCTCCTGGCCGTCGGCGTCGTCACGCTCCTGTTCACGCATGTCTTCGTGAACATCGGCATGAACATCCATTTGCTGCCGGTGAAGGGCATCCCGCTGCCCCTGCTTAGCGCAGGCGGAACCTCAGTGATCAGCTCCCTCGTCGCCATCGGCATCCTGCAGAACATTCATCTCTACCGGCGTCACTACTGACGCCACTTTCACAGCAACTCCCCATGAGCAGACAAAACTTCAAGAAGGGTCGGGGGCCGATGCGGTTCAAACCGAACCGCGGCCTCAGCGCCCCCGCGCCGAACCGCGCCGCGGCCAACGCCCGCGCCGAGGTGGTCGGCACCCGCAGTCCCGACGAAACCCACTTCGACCGCCGCCGTCACGAGTCGGAGATCCGCCGCGCGGAAAACCTCGCCGCCGGCCTCCCCGAGGACAACCACGACGATCATGATCCGGCCCCGGCCGCCGGGCGCGACCAGCGCTTCCGCGCCCCGGACCTTTCCCGCTCCCACGCCGAAGGTCCCGACGAGCGCGAGCCCGCGGAAGACGCCGGGCCCAGCGAGGCCGTCAAGCCCCGCGAACGCGCCCCGCGGACCCTGATGGAAAAGGCCCGGGCGGCGGTCAAACAGGTCGTCAAGAAGGTCCGGCAGTTCATCCAGCCCGAGCCCAAGAAGACGGTCGAAGTGGTCATCAACTCCGAACCGCTCGAAACCCGCGTCGCCCTGCTGGAGGAATCACGGCTCGAAGATTACACCGTCGAACGATCCAACACGGAACGGCTCGTCGGCTCGATCTACAAGGGCAAGGTCAAGAACTTGGAAGACGGCCTGAAGGCCGCCTTCGTGGACATCGGCTTCGACAAGAACGCCTTCCTGCACTACTGGGACATCATCCCCAACAACTTCGACTCCAGCGTCGAGGTGGTCGAGCGCGACCCCGACAAGAAGCGCAAGCGCGACAACAAGCCCAAGATCACGCAGAAGGACGTGCCGAGGCTCTATCCCATCGGCAGCGAGATCATCATCCAGGTCACCAAGGGGCCCATCGGCACGAAGGGGCCGCGGGTCACCACCAACCTGTCGCTGCCCGGCCGCTACCTGGTCCTGCTGCCCAATTCCGACCAGTCGGGCATCAGCCGGAAGATCGAGAACGTCGAGGAGCGCCAGCGCCTCAAGAAGATCGTCCGCGAACTCAGCATCCCGGAGGGCATGGGCGTGATCATCCGCACCGCCGGCGAGGAGAAGCTGAAGCGCTACTTCATCCGCGACCTGGCGATGCTGCTGGAGGAGTGGAACGGCATCCAGGCCAAGATCAAGGACGGCAAGGCGCCCTCCTGCGTCTTTCAGGAACCGGACCTCATCGAACGCACCGTCCGCGACTTC
>JAYUSF010000157.1:0-5379 GCA_043755815.1 Verrucomicrobiota bacterium | reverse complement strand
CATGGCTGCGTTCGTAACCTCTCCGGTAAAGGGCCCTGAGTTCTGGATCCTGCTCGTAACGCAGCAGGTTCCAGTAGCTCCAGAATGCGAGTTCATCGAGGAAATGCAGAATGCTGTCCGGAGGAAACGTGTTTCGGGCGCGCAGGGTGTAACCGGGATAGCCCAGCGCAACGAGTTCCCGGTAGGCGGCGGCAAACTTGGGATCTCCCGTCAACACCTCGGCAGTCTTGATGAACGAGAGCAGTTCCACCGCCTGGAGGCCCCGGTCATATTTCCCTTCGTCAGTGAGAAAATAATCCGGGTCCCATCGTCCCCACCGTGTGGGTTTGCCGTCGAGGTCCATGAGTTGCCATTTGTGCTCGATCAGGTGCGTCGCCACCCGGGCCAGGTGGCTCTTGACCTGCCCGATCTCGTCGCCCTGGGCTGCCAGCTCCAGGAACAGGCTGAAGGCGTAAAAGTGCGAACAGAGCTCGTCGCTCGACGTGTCGCCCTTCCACTCAAATCTTCCGTCGGCGGTATCATGCCATTCGGCCGCGTAGCCTCCGGAGCCATGTCCCGCCTGGTGGCCCCGTTCGCCCTTGGCCCAGACCGAACGCGCTGGGAAGCCCGGGATGCCCGTCATCGTCTCCAGCCAGCGGAGCGCGTGGAACGTGTTGGTCACTTCGCGCCGGGCGGCCGGGTCCTTGGTGACGGCGTAGCGGTAGACCTGCGCGGCGAGGTAATTGCCGGTGTAGCCGCCGTCATTGTCGCTGATCTCGCGGACGTATTCCTGGCTCGGCGCGTCCCATTCGAGTTTGTGGACGAAGCCGAGGCGCTTCTGGCCCCACTCTTCGAGGTGCCGTTCATAATACGCGGCCTTCTTGGCCAGCGTGTAGGGTTCGTAATCGATCAGTCCGAGACCTTTTTCGGTGGCGAGGCAGACCGTCTGACCGCCGACCGCGATTGCGTTCACGCGTTCATCGGGCAGCCAGCGCTGGCCGGCAAAGTAGTGAAACGCCCCTCCCACCTGGCGGATGGCCCCGCGGGCCGTGCCGATCCACAGGTCGTTGGTGAACCCGGCGGCGAGGCAGGTCGTGTCCTCGAAAGGCAAACCCTGCTCGCCGCGCAGGGTGGTGAGCGACATTCCGCGAAGCACGCCAAGGCCCCGGTCGGTCGCGAGGAACATGGCCGAGCCTAGGCTCAGCGCATCCCGGGTCGCGTTTGACGGCAACGCCCCCCAATCCCACGCCAGGTCCACGGGCCACGTGTAGGCATTCCCGCCGCCAAAGGCGCCGAACGCAAACGGCGCCAGTCGGCCCGCACCCTGAACAAAGAGCGTTTCCTGATGCGTCACGAGTCGTGCAATTGGGAAACGAGCCCGGTTTGTGGACAGCAATTCCAGCGCGTCACCGCGGACGCGCCAGAGCTGGTCCGCGGAGGCCGCGAGGATCTCGCCGCGAAACTCGGCAACATCCGTCACCGGCGCGCTGGTGATCGCCCGCCAGCTTTCCCCGTCTCGCCGGTGCAAGCCCGGGGATGTGATCGCCCAGATCGTCCCACCAGCCGCCCGAAGGAGTTGGACCGGCCGGGCCAGACCCGGTTCACGGACGAAGTTCCGTGCCTCCAGCCGCGATACTCCGTTCGTGCTGCCGATAAAAAAGCGGCCCTGGTGGAAGACAACCGCGCGGACCGGAAAGGCGGTTTCCAGCCTGCGTCCGACCTCCTGCAGATACGTTTCATCCGCCACCGCCCGCACGGACCGGTGCGTGCGAACGGGTTGCGCACGGACTGGTAACGCAAGCGCGAGGAGACAGGAAAGGCCGAGCGTGAACCTGATCCTGAGCAGCCTAACCGGTTGAACGCGCATCATCGGACTGATGAACGCGAAGCCGGAGCCGACTGTGCAAGCAGACATTGCTGGAAAATGCCGGCTTTGACTGGCCTTCTTTGGCCCTTCGTCTTTTAATGCCCGTCGTGCTGCTGGGTTGGGTCTCAAACTTCCGGTCCTTGTTGCTTCAGCTAGGGGCGACAACCGTTGTGCTTTGGGCCTGGCCTGCACACGGACAGCAACGGATCGAGGCGGAACCCCGGAAGACTTGGGAGGTGCTGGAACACTGCCGGCTCATTCCGAAGGGTGCCCACGACGGCGACAGCTTTCACGTCCGCCACGGCGACCGCGAATACATCTTCCGCCTCTACTTTGTCGACGCCCCCGAAGTGGACGGCGAATTTCGCGAACGGGTTGCCGAGCAGGCGGCCTACTTCGGCATCGGCACCAACAGCGTCGGGGCCTTGGGTCAGGCAGCCGCAGTATTCTCTGCCGACCGGCTCAAGGACGAATTCACGGTCATCACCCGGTGGCAGAATGCCCAGGGTCGAGGCAAGCTGGCCCGGTTTTATGCCATTGTCTTCGTGAACGGAAAAAACCACGCCGCAGAACTCGTGGCCAACGGTTTTGCGCGCATCCACGGGATGAAGGCGGCCTGGCCCGACGGCCAGCGGGCCAGCCTCTTTCAGCACGAGCTCAAGAATCGCGAACTGACGGCCGCGGAGGCGCGCCAGGGCGGATGGAACCGTGAACTGTATCCGTCCGTGAGCGCGAAAGCGGTCGCCGCCAAAAGCGAGGCGGCGGACCAGTTGGTCGACTTGAATGATGCGACCATGGAGGATCTGGAAGGGCTTCCCGGAGTCGGCAAGATCTTGGCCCAGCGGATCATTGCCCACCGTCCTTACCGCACGGTGGCAGACCTGTTGGCGGTGCGGGGATTCGGCGGAAAACTCTTTGGCAAGCTGGAGCCGCTCATCACGGTCAGGACAGCGGCTGGCACCTCTGCATCCAAGGTCCGCAACGTCCAAGCGGCCACGGACACGTCGCAGTCCCGGTAGCCGCCACCGGCGTCCCTGGACCTACTTTTTCTTATCCGCCGGCTTCTTTTCCGACGGCTTCTCGGCCGCCTTCGCCGCGCCGGCCCCCGGCCCCGGAGCGACCGGGAGAACCGGATGATCCTGCAGCCAGCCCTTGGCTTCCTCGTTCCCACGTTCGGCCGCGAGCGCATACAAGCGCCGCGCTTCCTTCGGATCCGCCACGACGCCTCTGCCTTCGTCGTAGCGCTTCGCGAGATCGAGCGCGGCGTCGCCGGAACCGGCCTCCACGCGTTCCTTGAGGAAGTCGATCACCCGCTGATCCGCGCCGACGGCTGCCTGCTGGTTGCGTTTCTCCTGGGCGGCCTGAATGGCGGCGGCTTGGGCGGCCGTCTGAGGATTGGCTGCGGCCGGCGGGGCGGCCGGTCGCGTGGGTGCGGCCGTCTGGCCACCGGTGGCCTTGTCCAAGGATCGCCGAATCCGGCCCACGGTCTGAGCGGACACGGGCAAGACCGCGGCAGTGGTGACCAGCGCGGCGACAAAAAGGGGAAGACGCGGGGGTTTCATGGAAGCTGAATGTCCTATAGGTCCCGAATCACGCTTTGGAAAGCACCACTTCCGGGTCGCACGGCGCACGACGCACGGACAGCCTTCGCGATCGCTCGCCTACGGAATCCGCCGTTTGAAGAGGTCACCCGCCACCAACCCGAGCAACCACAGGCCAAGCCCCGCACCCGCAAACCAGGGAAACAGCTCGCGCCAGGACACAAACCGCTTTTGGATCAACTCCCGTTTCTCCAACTGGTCGATCAGGTTGTAGATTCCCTGCAGTGCCCGCGAGTCGTTGGCCTGAAAGAACTGTCCGCCGGTCATGCGGGCCACGCGGTTGAGTTCGTGATTGGCCGCGGCACTCGGTGTCACCATTTCCGGCCCAATCAGAATGGTGTAAATCTTGATGCGGTCGTTGACGGCGATGGGAGCGATTTCCAGCGGACGCGGCCCGGCGGAATTGTCACCGTCGGTGATCAGGATGATGACCTTGCTCCGGTCGCTGGCCTTCTTGAGGAAGTTGGCGCTGGCCTGCATCGCCCAGCCGATGCCCGTCCCCGTGGCCATTTCCGCCTCCCGCAAGGCCGAACGGGCCCAGGCATGATCCAGCGTCAGCGGACTCACGAGCCAAGGTGTGCGGGCAAAACAGACAATGCCAATCCGGTCATTCGGCCGGCCGGCAATGAAGTCTTCCGTCACGGAAACAAGCGCGTCCTTGCGGGCAACCCGGCGCCCCTTCAGGCGAAAGTCGGTTTCGGCCATCGAGCGCGAGTAGTCGAGCGTGAGCATGATGTCGATGCCCTTGCTCGGGTCGGGCAAATCTCCGCGCGGAACCCGCGGTCGGGCCAGCGCGGCGATCAGCAAGGCCAGCGGCAACAGCAGCCCGAAGAAACGGGCGGCACCGGAATGTTTCCGTGGCACGGAACCCAGTTGGCTGGCCCCCCGCAGCGTCGGCACCGAAATGGACGGCAGCGGCCCGCGTCGGCCCAGCCACCAGAGCAGCGCCACCGGCACGAGCAGCAGCGAAAGCACCCAAGGATACTGGAACTCGAAGCCGGCCAGGCTGAAATCCGACGGGGTCACGAAACACCTCCGGCGGTCTGCTTCACGAACTGTTCCGCCGCGTCGAGGAAGTTGGCCTGCTCGGGCTCACTGGCGCCATGGCGGGCGAACTTCACGAGGTCGCAGAAGGCCAGGTAGCGTCCCAACGATTCACGGGCCGGGGCGTTGAGTTCCGCCTTGGCCGCCGCCGCTTCGAGGAATTCCCGCGTGGTCTGAGCCGTGACTCCCAAATTCAGGCGCCACTCGAGGAACTCGCGCAGGATGTCCGAGCAGGCGATGGCGAGGTCGTAGGCGGACAGATGCCGGCGCCGGGAACGCAGCTCGGCCAGGCGGTGGAGGAATTCCGGGGTCAGGTCCGGCGTCGGCACCGGCGGCAATCCCGAGGGACGCCGCGAACCGAGGCGCCGCGCGATCAGCAGGGTCAGGCCGACCATGGCGGCGGCGGCCAGCACGAAACCGGCGAGCGCCCACGGCGACTGCCACCACGGCGGCAGCGGCACGAGCTTCAGGTCATCGATGAGGTTGGTGCGGATCACGGGAGGAAATGACCAAGGTCCAATGAACAGTGACCAAACCGGTAGGAAGTGCCCCTCACCGCGAACGAGCATTGGTCATTGCTCATTGGAAATTCAGCGTTCAAGCGACCCTCCTCTTCGCGGAATGATCGAGGAACTTCTGGAGGCGCTGCGGCCACGGCTGGTCGGTGCGCACGTCCATCTCGGGCACTCGGCTGCGGCGGAACGTGGCGATCAGTTCCCGCTGGTGCCGTTCGCCATTGGCGGCCCACCCGGCGCGGACTTCGGGATCGCTGGTGTCGAGTTCCATGACCTCGCCGGTTTCCGAGTCTTGGACGAGCGCGAGGCCAACGTCGGGCAGCTCCAGTTCGCGCTGGTCCACGGTGCGGAGCGCGATGACCTCGTGGCGTTG
>JAYUSF010000156.1:0-18037 GCA_043755815.1 Verrucomicrobiota bacterium | reverse complement strand
TTCCGCCCCTGAGTGGGGGCGGTCACTGGCGGGCTCGGGCGGTGTAAACCGTGTGTCACCCCCGAGCCCGCCTTTTTTGTTTCTGCGCCGGTTCTGATCGCTCGCGAGTCATGTCTGCCAACTCCAACTGGTCCACCGAAGGTGACGTCAACACCGCCGATGCCCGCCGTGAATGGACCCAGGGGCAGATCGGGCCCGAGACCGCGGCCCTGTTGCTGGCCGACTCCGAGTGTTTTCTGCATCAGTCGCTGTCCTCACCCTGCCTGAACGCCCTCGCCGGGGCCGAGGGATCCTGGCTGATTGATGTCGAGGGCCGCCGTTACCTCGACTTTCACGGCAACAATGTCCATCAGGTCGGCTACGGCCATCCGCGCGTGGTGGCGGCCGTCAAGGCGCAGCTCGATGTCCTCCCTTTTTCGGCGCGACGTTACACGAACGACGTTGCGGTCCGGTTGGCGCAGGAGCTGACCACGCTGGCTCCCGGTGATCTGAACCGAATCCTCTTTGCCCCGGCCGGCACCATTGCGGTCAGCATGGCGCTCAAGATTGCCCGGCTGGTCACGGGCCGTTTCAAGACGGTCTCGCTCTGGGACTCCTTTCACGGCGCCACGCTGGACGCCATTTCCGTCGGCGGGGAAACCCAGTTCCGTCAGGGAGTCGGCCCGCTCCTGCCGGGGTCCGAGCATGCGCCGCCGTGCGAACACCGGGGCTGCCCGTTCCGTTGCGGCTCGGCCTGTTCCCTCGCGTGCGCCGACTACATCGAATACATCCTCGAACGCGAAGGCGACGTGGCGGCGGTCATCGGCGAGACCATTCGCTGCACGCCCGCAATTCCGCCCGCCGACTATTGGAAACGGATCCGGGCCGCGTGTGACCGGCACGGGGCACTCTTGATCCTCGACGAAATCCCCATCGGCCTCGGACGAAGCGGGAAGTTCTTCGCCTTCGAACACTACGGCGTCATTCCCGACCTCGTGGTGCTGGGGAAGGGGCTTGGTGGGGGCATCATGCCGCTGGCGGCCGTGATCGCGCGCGAGGGGCTCAACCGGGTCGGCTCGTCTTCGATCGGCCACTTCACCCACGAGAAAAGTCCGGTCGCCTGCGCCGCCGGGCTGGCAACGCTGGCGGTCATCCGGGATGAACGGTTGGTCGAACGGGCGGCGCAGTTGGGCGAAACGGCGCTCGCCGGACTGCGGGAGCTGTCCCGGAAACATCTCCTCATCGGTGAGGTCCGGGGTCGCGGACTGCTCCTCGGCGTCGAATTGCTGCACAACGGTGATCCCAGCCGTCCCGCCCGGGAGGAGGCCAACCGGGTGATGTATGCGTCCTTGCGCCGGGGACTGAACTTTAAGCTGACCCGAGGCAACATGCTGACCCTCACGCCGCCGCTGATCCTGTCTGACGAGGAGCTCGTGTTTGCCCTCCGGGTGTTGGACGAGTCGTTGACCGAAGTCGAAGCCGGCGGGGGCGTTCGAAACTAGCCGGATCGGTTTGGGCAAATCACGCCCAGCGATTGGCAATTCCGCGGCGGCGTCCGGCGCCGGGTTGGGGGTAAGGGTTCAGCCGCCGTTCCAATCTCCGCCATGTATCTCGCGCCAATCACCTCCGTCTTTCACCCCACCGATTTCAGCCGGGGCAACCACGGGGCATTCGTCCATGCCCTCCGGATCGCCCTCGCGGCGAAATGCGACCTGGCCCTGTTGCACGCCGAGGCGAACCGGGATGAAGGCGGCTGGGATGATTTCCCCAGCATCCGCGAGAGTCTCACGCGCTGGGGGGTGATCCCGCCCGATGCGCCCCACAGTGCCGTCAACGATCTTGGGGTGCGGGTCACCAAGGGGCAGAAAGTGAACCCGGATCCGGTGGAGGCCATCGGGAAATATGTCAGTGAGCACCTGCCCGACCTGGTTGTCCTTTCCACCCATCAGCGGCAGGGACTTTCCCGCCTGCGGCGGCCGGCTGTGGCCGAGCAGATTGCGCGGATGGCCCGGGTGCGAACCCTGTTTGTGCCGCGCCGAGTGCCCGGTTTTGTGGCGGAAGACTCCGGGGAGATCCGTTTGCGGCGGATTCTGATCCCGGTCGACCACGATCCGCGTCCGGCCGCGGCCGTGGGAGCCGCGGCCAGTCTGGCCAACGTGCTGGGGATCACCGAACTGCACTTCACGTTTCTCTACGTGGGCCCGGAATCCCAGCATCCTTCGGCCTTCCTGCCGGAACATTCCGGCTGGCAGCGCGAGGTGGTCTGTGAGGACGGCGACGTGGTGGGGACCATCCTCGACGTGAGCGATGAGCGGGAGGTGGACCTGATCGTCATGGCCACGCATGGACACGACGGCTTCGTCGATGCCCTCCGCGGCAGCACCACGGAACGCGTTTTGCGGGGCGCAAAATGTCCGGTCTTGGCCGTGCCAGCCGTCTGAATCAGCAGCCTGTCGTCAGGGGCTCTCGTGCGCCCGCGGCCGGTAGAGCACGTCCACCACGTTGCGGACGAACTGTTCGTCTCCGAGTCCTTCAGTGGTCGCTTCCGGAAAGGGGACTTTTTCCCGAAAATGGCCGGCGAGGTCCCGGAAGAGTTCGACCCGCGCGGACGCCTCGAATTCGTCGCGGCGTTGCAACGCGCTGAGTGCGAGCGCCGCCTCGTCCGGCGAGACGTCTTGTCGGAGCCGTCCGCACAGGTGCGGATGTGCGCGCAGGGTGTTGAATTTTCCGGCGAGCAACTGGCTGGTGTCAGGCTGGGTCAGCTTGGGAATCCGGATCACGGCGGTGTTCGCGGCGAGGTCGCCGAGGCGTTGGCCGCGCTTTGAAAGCAGCATCGCGACGCCGCCCACCAGATACAGCCCCGGCAGGATGTCCACCGCCCGCAGCAGGTTACGGATCGCCACCTGGCTGAATTGCAGCCGGTGTCCCGCCACATCCACCACGCGGAGGCTGAGCACGCGCTTGCCGATGGTCTGCCCGCGCCAGGACCATTCCGTGATCATGGCGTAGCCGAATTGGACCACGAAGAAACTGAGCGTGCTGGCGGCCACCGCGACGTCCGGGGCCAGCCAACCAAGGAGCCCGGCGGCAGTTCCCAGGATCGAGGTCACGCCCATCACGATGGCGACATCCAGGAGCCAGGCGAGCAGGCGGGCGACCGGGCCGGCCAATGGCAGGGCAAAGGTGATCCCCTCCGGAGTGCGAAGACGCAGGGTGCTGACAGCGTCGGTCTCCATGGGTCAGCGACGGACGGGAGAACCGCTGGCGCTCAGGCCGCAGCGCGCGAGGAAGACGATGAGCAGGGTCAGTTCCACGAGTCCAAACAGGATCTTCACCGGGTAAGGCACCACGGGTTCGTGGTATTGGGAGAAGAAGCCCTCGATCAACCCCGCCCAGATCAGGAGCACGGCGACGCCGAAAAGGAGCGTCATCAGGTCCGGGCCGACGGCGCGCAGGCGTTCGCGCAAGGGCCGGTGGGAACCGCGTCCGAGCAATGTGACCCCCAGCAGCAGGCCGGCCTGTCCTGCGATGAGGATTGCCGGCAGCTCGATAGACCCATGCGGTAAAATCCAGCCGGCGAGAAACTTCGCCTGGCCATCGGCGATGTAATCCACGGAGATGGCGCCGAGAATCACCCCGTTGTAGAAGAGTGAAATCAGCGTGCCGATGCCCCAGGTGATGCCGAGGCCCAGCGTGAGGACACTGACCCGGGTGTTGTGCGTCATGAGAAACGACGAAAACTGCGCGTGTCCGCCGGCCACGGAGGACCGATCCCCGGATTCCTCGGACTTCACCCGTTCCGAGGGGGTCTGCTGATCGTGGCCGAACGCCATCGTTGCGGATCGCGAGTCGGGGTCGAGCCGCAGCGCGAGTCCGCCAAAGAGGCCCCCGGCCACGGTGACGGCGCAGGCGAACCAGAAGAGCGTCACGTGCCGGCGGAACGTCTGAGGGAACACGACGAGAAACCAATGCAGCAGGCGAAGCCGGTGGGGTGCCGACCGCTGCTCGTGAATTTCACCGTGCGCCCGGGCCACGAGGGATTCGAGATACCGCCGGGTCGCCGGTTCGCTGGCAAAGGTGGCGAGCCGGCCCAGATCGGCCGAAGTCCGTTCATAAAGATAATGCAGGCGGGTCGCCTCCGAAAGCGTTGGACGTTCGGTCAGCCGGGATTCGAAGCGGTTGAGCAACTGCTCCAGTTCGGCCCAGAGCGGCTTTTCCTGCAGGAGAAACTTGTCGAGGTCGAGGATCACGGGGACGTCAGGAATGGTCGCCCGAAGGAACGCGAAATTGGCGCCGGGACGCCAGTCTCATTTGCAGTTCGAGGCAGGGTGGGCTCCCGGGGATCCTGTGCCGGTCAGTTCGCCGCCAACGACCCGCCGTTGACCTGCCAGCGCACCAACCCGTGTCCGAGCTCGGCTGGCCAGTTTTCCGCCGTGCAGGTCATGAACACCTGTCCGCCGGCGCGCCGGGACTGGTTGAGCAGGGGCAAAAGTCCGGCCCGCCGCCGGGCGTCGAGCTCACCCATGACGTCGTCGATCAGCAGGATGGGCGGGCTGCCATGGATGCCGGTCAGGAACTCCGCCTGCGCCATCTTCAGGGCGAGCGCCAGCGTGCGTTTCTGACCCTCGCTGGTGAACTGGGCGGCGGATTTGCCGTTCACCGTTAAGCCCAATTCATCGCGGTGCGGTCCAAGCACCGTGGTGCGCAGGGCGCGTTCGCGGGCCCGGCCGTTCGCGAGCGCCACCGCGAAGTCCCCGGTGACGCTGGGGCGGTATTCGAGCATCAGCTCGTCGGCGTCGGCGGTGATCCGGCGAAACGCCAGCCGGGCGAGCGGCGAAAGTTTTGGGGTGATGGCCCGCCGTGCGGCCATGAGCTGTTCGCCGAGCGCGACCAACTGCGCGGTGAAACCCTCGAGCTGTTCCGAGTCGGGTTGCGGGTGCTTGAGCAGCGCGTTCCGGTTGCGAAGCGCCTGGGTGTAGCGCAGCAGGAGTGGCAGGTAACCAGGCTGGGACTGGGCGAGCAGCAGATCAAGGAAGCGGCGCCGGCCCTGGGAGGTGCCCTTCACCAGCTGGAGGTCCTCAGTGCAGAAAACCACGGCCCGCAGAGTGCCCAGATAGTCCGCGAGCCGTTTCACCGGAGTGCCGTTGAGGCTGAGCTTCCGTTCCCGGCTCGACCAGTAGGCCTTGATTTCGCTGGTGGTGGCGCCGACGACCGTTGCGCCGACAAAATAGCCTTTGGTGTCGTGCCGAACCATTTGGGTGCCGCCGACTCCACGGAAGGAACGCAAGGTGGCGAGCAGGTAAATCGCTTCGAGGATGTTGGTCTTGCCCTGTGCATTGTCGCCCAGCAGCACGTGGAATCCGGGCTCAAAGGCCGCATCCAGCCGCGCATAATTGCGGAAGTCGCGAAGCCGGAGATGAGCCAGATGCACGCCCACAGGTTCAAAGGTTGAGGATCAAAGTTCAAAGTGCAAAACGGGGAACCGGCGGCCGCCGGGCGGCGTTCGTCCGTCGGGGCCCCATTCCGGATAACGCGGAGGGACAACTTTGAACTTTGCGGGTGAGACTCCGCGGACTTCACTCGGGCCGTCATGAATCTGCCCCTCGTCGCCATCATCATGGGGTCCCAGTCCGACTGGGAAACGATGCAGCACGCCGCCCAGCAGCTCACCGCGCTCGGCGTTCCGCACGAGGCCAGCGTGGTGTCGGCGCACCGCACGCCCGACCTGCTGTTTGAGTTCGCGGCATCGGCAGCCGGTCGCGGCGTCGAGGTGATCATTGCGGGTGCGGGCGGAGCGGCCCATCTGCCGGGCATGTGCGCGAGCAAGACGGTCCTGCCGGTGCTCGGCGTGCCCGTGCAGTCGAAGGCGCTGAACGGCATGGATTCGCTCCTCAGCATCGTCCAGATGCCGGGCGGAGTCCCGGTTGGCGCGCTGGCCATCGGTAAGGCGGGAGCCATCAACGCCGCGCTTCTCGCAGTGGCGATTCTCGGGAACAAGCATCCGCAGTTCCGCTCCGCCTACGAAGCGTTTCGGGCGGCGCAGACGGCGAAGGTTCTCGCCCACCGCACGCCCGGACAGGAAACCTGAGCCGCCACTTTGCGTGGTTCCGTCCTCGCCAGAATTCTTTGCGCGGCTGTTCCGCGGCGACCGCTACCGCTTCGAGTTCGGCATCCGGCGCGGTGACTTCCGCTGGTTCGATTTGCCGCCGAAGGATTCGCCCGTTCTCACCGAACGCCGGCGTTGGTTGGCCCAGTCGGCGGTGCCAGTCGTGTTCTGGCAGGGAGCCGCGGAAGGGTTGGTTGGCGAAATGCTGGAACTCTTTCCCGCGTCCTTCCGGCAGGAGTGCGCCGGCGCCGGGGTTGAACGCCTCCGCTCCCTGTCGGCCCGCTGGGAACCGGACTTCGTGTTGCTCCAACGCGATGATCGGGACGAGTTCCGGATGGTCGGCGGTTCGGTCTGTTTCCCGTCGTCGTGGGCGCCGGAGGAAAAGCTGGGGCACACCGTGGATGTCATTCACGGGCCCGTGCCGACGCTGAACGAGGAGCTGGGAACCCGCATCCGCAGCTTTCTCGCAAAGCAGCCAGCGGGGCAGGTCTTCGAGCGCGAGAACTGGGGCCTGGCCGCAGTTCCGGAGCGCAACCTCCATCCCCTGCGCCGCCAGCCGCGCTTGACCGATTCCACCGGGCTTAACGAAATCTGGCTGCGGGTGGAGCATCAGGCTTTCTGTGCGCTGCCCAAGTGTGGCGGCCTCCTATTCATCATACACCTCGTCGTGCATCACCTGACGGAGGTATTGGAGAACGCCGAGGTCAACTCGGCATTCCGCCAGATGCTGGAAACCATGCCGGATGTCATCGCCTCGTATAAGGGAATCGAGCCGGCACGATCGGGTCTGTTACGGCAGGTAAGCCGATGACCGCGTCACTTTTTCGGGAGGAGATCGCCCACTGACTTGGAAGCGCCTTCCACAGCCTTGCCGGTGGCCTCCTTGGCCTTTTCGGCCATCTTGCCCGCGCCGTCCAACGCCTGACCGGTCACTTCTTTGGCTTTCTCCGTCATCTTGGCGGCCTGTTCCTTGGTCTGGGCCATCATGGCGGCGGCCTTGGCTTTAAGCTGCTCGGCGAGGCTTTTGAGCGAGGTCTTCTGTTCCTCGGAGAGTTTCACGTTGCCGGCCAGTTCCTGAATCTTGGCCCCGGCTCCGGCCCAGTCCGCGCCTTTTACCGCGGCGACCACCTTGTTGAACTCGGCCTTCACGGCGGGTTCGGCGGAGGCAAAGGCGGCCTCGATCTTGGAGGTGTCCACCATGGCCGAACTGCTGGCCGGGGCCGACAGATCGGTTGAATCCTTTTTCTCACAGCCAATGGGTGAAAGGGCGAGGGCGAACAGAACGGGATAGATCAGGGGGGATTTCATGTTGTGTGTAGTCGTCAACCGACAGGTCTATGGAATCGGCCGGCACCGTTCGCGTCAACGCCCGCGACGACTGGCCGACGCGGCAGTCGGCGCAGATAACGGCGGACGGCTTCCAACCCGCTCCAATGGCGGTGGCGCCGCGAAGCGGGTGTTGATTGCAGACAACCTTCGGGTTGGGGGGTAGTTTGACCGAAGGGTCGTTGGCGACGGCCAACCACCCGGAATTGCCTCAGAAACAGGACCACCAGTCATGCGGATCAACGTTCAAGCCCTAGGAGCAGGCGGCCCGGCTGGAGTCGTGGCTCGGTTGGCTCCCTGCGTCCAGCGATGACCGACGAGCGGGCCAGCGGGATCATCCTCCGGACGCGTCCCCTCACGGACACCAGCCTGATCGTGCACTGGCTCACGCCGGAGCGGGGCCGGATGGCGACGGTCGCGAAGGGCGCGCGCAAACCGAAGTCGTCGTTTTACGGGAAGCTGGACCTGTTCTTCGAGGCTGACTTCAGCTTCGCCCCGAGCCGGCGTTCGGAACTGCACACACTCCGTGAAGTCGCGGTGCACGACATGCACCATGGCTTGCGGACTGACTTCGGCTACGTGACCCAGGCGAGTTACGCCGTCGCGCTGGTCGAACAGGTCACGGAGACCGAGACGCCGCTTCCGGACGTTCACGCCCTGTTGACCGGACTACTGGCGCATCTGCCCAAACAGCCCCCGCAGCCGCGGAACGTCTTCGCATTTGAGTTGAAGCTGCTTACTGCCCAGGGGCTCGCACCGGACCTGGCCAGCACCGCGTTCAGTGCGCCGGCGAAGAGCCTGATCCGATCCCTGACTGAGCTCGACTGGCGGGACTTGCCCGCATTGCGGGCCACGGCAAACGAGGTCCAGGCAGTGAGGCAGTTTCTCCACGGATTCATCATCTACCACTGCCAGAAGCTGCCGAAAGGCCGGACCGAAGCGCTCGCGGGCCCTTGAAGTGGCGGGAACCCGCTTCTCTTCGTGGCCAGACCGCCAAGCTTGCTCCTGACTACGCGGCTTCCTAGGTTCACGCCCATGCAATTGAACGCGGAACAGCAGGCGATCGCCCGTCAGTGGATCGCGGACGGGATGAAACTTTCGGAATTTCAGAAGCGCTTGGAGGCAGATTTCGGAATCCGGATCACCTACATGGAAACGCGGCTGATCGTAGATGATCTGAAGGTAATGCCGAAGGATCCCGAGCCGCCGAAGAAGGAAGAGCCCAAGGTGGACGCTACCCCGTTAGTCGCGCCCGCCGCGGCGACCGAACCCACTGCCGGCGGCTCCGGAGTGAGCATGACCGTCGATGCCGTGACCCGTCCGGGGACGATGGTCAGCGGCCGGGTGACGTTCAGCGATGCCCAGGCCGGCACCTGGTATATCGACCAATATGGCCGGCCGGGACTCGCTTCCGACACGAAGGGCTACCGACCTTCGCCGGCGGATCTGCAGGAATTCCAGATCCTCTTGGAAAAAGAATTGATGAAACTCGGGATTTAGACCGAGTGCGCAGGGAATTTCCGGGCTGATCAAGACTGACGGCGGTTGGCGAAGAGCGATCTGCCGTCAGGCTTCGTTTCTCCACCGGCTCCGGGTTCCGTGCGCTACGCCGTAAGCACAGTTCCAGAGAGTTCGTGTTGCACGATGGCCAGCAGGGCGGTCGCCGCCGTTTCCACGCGGAGCACCAGCGGTCCGAGCGTGAGTGATTTGGCACCGGCTTCGCGGAAAGCCGCATACTCCGACGGGCTGAAGTCACCTTCCGGGCCGATCAGGATTCCCACGCTGCGGGGCGCGTGACCGTGTTGGGATTGGAATTCCGCCAGATGAAATCCCGGGTGTCTGGGGGCGCCGAGCAGCGCGGCGATGAGGAGCAGTTCGAACGGCTCCTTCCGGGTGATATAGGCCGCGGGTGTGACCGGTGTCTCGACTGTCAGCCGCCAAGGGTTTCCCGATTGTTTGAGGGCGTCGTCGGCGATGGTCTGCCATTTGGCGCGCTTACCTGCCGCGTCGTTGGGGCGGCTCACGCTGCGGTCGGAGAGCAGGGGCACGATCCGCCGGCAGCCCAGTTCTACGGCGCGGTGAATGAGACCGTCCATCGCCGCATTCTTCGCGATGGCCTGAATCAGCGTGATCTCGGTGCCCGGCTGCGCGTGGCTTCGGCGCCCGGTCACTTGGACGGTCACCTCTCTTTTGCCGGCCACGGCGACCGTGCCCTGGATTTCCGTCCCCTCGCCGTCCAGCAGCAGGACGGGTTCGCCCACCCGAACCCGGACCACGCGGGCTGCGTGGTGAGCCTCGTCGCCGGTCAGCACGACGGTTTCGGCCGGCTTGACCGCAGGCGGGATTAGGAACCGGTGCATGGCGTTTTGATGGGCTGGTCGAGCCGCCGCGCTTGCTGCGCTGCGCGCGTTCAGTCCTGCAGGAAACTCTTTACCCGGGCGAAGAAGCTTTTGGACTGAGGGTTGACGTCCTCATCGCAGAGTTTGGCAAATTCCTCCAGCTTGGCGCGCTGGGCGGAATTGAGCTTGGTCGGAACTTCTACCGCGACTTTGACCAGGAGGTCCCCGGTGCCATGCCCCTGCAGATTTTTCACCCCACGACCCTTGAGGCGGAACTTGGCTCCCGTCTGCGTGCCGGCGGGCACCACAATGCGGGCTTTGCCGGTGAGCGTTGGCACGTCGAGCTCAGCGCCGAGGGCGGCTTGCGTGAAGGAAATCGGCACCTCGCAGAACAGGTGCTCCTCCTCCCGCTTGAAGATGTCGTGCTCCGCAACGTGGAGAATGACGTAAAGGTCGCCGGCCGGGCCGCCGCGTTGGCCGGCTTCGCCGTTGCCGGTCGAGCGCAGGCGGGTGCCGGTGTCCACGCCGGCAGGGATGCGCAGCTTGATGCTGGCAGGTTTGTTGACGCGCCCGTCGCCGCGGCAGGCCTTGCAGGGTTTTTCAAGGACTTCACCGGCGCCTTCGCAGCGCGGGCAGGGCTGTTGGATGCTGAAAATGCCCCGCGACATGACCACGCGGCCGCGGCCGGCGCACTGGAGACAACGGATCCGCTTGGTGCCCTTTTCCGCGCCGGAACCGCCGCAGTGTTCGCAACTCGCCGGCTTGCTGACGGTGATTTCCTTTTCCACGCCCGCGACCGCTTCTTCGAGGGTGATTTCCATGTCGTAACGCAGGTCGGAACCCCGGGCCGGACCCGTCGGATCACGATCGTCGCCGCCCCCGCCGAAAAACTGCTCGAAGATGGAACCCAGATCGCCGCCACCGAAGGCCTGGCGAAAGATGTCGTTGGGATCGTGGAAGCCGCCGCCCCGGCCGCCGCCCGCCCGGGCACGCGGGTCGAAGGCGGCATGGCCGTATTGATCATACGCCGCCCGCTTTTGGGGATCGCTGAGCGCCTCGTAGGCTTCGCCCAGTTCCTTGAATTTTTCCTCGGCCACCTTATCGCCCGGATTCTTGTCCGGGTGATACTTGATGGCCAGCTTGCGGTAGGCCTTTTTGAGTTCTTCGGCGGTGACGGTGCGATCGACCTCGATCACCTCGTAATAGCAACGTTTGGTAGAAGCCATGTTCAGGCCGGATTGGCGGCCGGTTTCTTCGCGACGACGACACTGGCCGGACGAAGCAGCCGGTCCTTCAGGCGATAGCCTTTGCGAATCTCCTGGACCACCTGGCCCTCGGGCGCGTCCCCAGTTTCCTGCTGCGAAACGGCCTCATGGATGGCTGGGTCGAAGGGACGTCCCATGGATTCGACCGGTTCCACCCCCTGGTCGGTGAACAACTGGCGCAACTGGGTGTGGATCATGGAAACGCCGACCTTGAGCGTCTCGACGGAGGCATTCGGTTGGTTCGTGGCGGCGAGGGCCATGTCGAAATTGTCGAGCACCGGGAGGAGCCGGCCCAACATCGCCTCGCTTGCGGCGCGGCGGGTCTCGTCGCGTTCGCGGGCGGCCCGCTTCTTGAAGTTGTCGAAGTCCGCCGTGAGGCGGAGCATTCGTTCAAAGTGCTCCGCGCCTTGTGCGGCCCTTTGCTGAAGGTCCGCGATCTGTTCGAGGGTCAAGTTCTCGGGGGCAACGGGTTGGGCTTCGGGTGCCGGCGCGGTCTCGCCAGGCTGAACGGTAGTCGGATCGGTCTGCGCGTCGCTCATAGTTTTAATCTCCGCAAAAAGTGGCGCGCAAACTAGAAGGTGACCCGCGACCGGGCAATAGCCGCTTAATTCGGGTCCCCAAAGCATTCACTTTGCACCGGCAGGAGACCCGCTACTGTTTGCGGCCATGACTTCGCTCTCGACCGTCACGTTGACCCGCGATTGCAGCGCCGTGCAGATTCCCGCCGGCCACACCGTCACGCTTCCGGCCGGTTCGGAGGTCGACGTGACCCAGACTTTGGGCGGCACCTACACCGTGCATGCGTCCGGCGGCCTGTTCCGCATCTCGGGGAAAGACGCCGATGCGCTGGGAATCCAGCCGGAAGCGGTTTCCGCGCCTGCCACGCCTGGCGGCGGTGAGTTGGTCAGCGATCCGATGGTGTGGGAGACGTTGCGCTCATGCTATGACCCGGAAATTCCCGTGAACATCGTCGACCTCGGGTTGGTTTACGACATGGGCATCGAGGACCTGCCGAATGGCAACAAGAAGGTGTTCGTGAAGATGACGCTGACGGCTCCCGGCTGCGGAATGGGGGCAACCATTGCGGGCGACGCCCAGCAAAAGATACTCATGTTACCGGGCGTCGAGGACGCCAGCGTGGAGATCGTCTGGGATCCTCCTTGGCATCAGAGCATGATCACGGCGGAAGGCCGGCGCCTCTTGGGCATTGAATAGGGCGGCGATGTCACTTGCTTGCCTCGAACGCCTGCCGGAGGCGCCCGATCCGATGGCGGTTGGCACCCAAATCGGAGTAGCCGACACGTGAAGCCGAACGGACGTGAATCAACTGCGCCGTCGGTTCCAGGTTGAATTCGACATCATCCACGAACCGAAAGAGCAGCGAACGGAATTCCACACGGAGATACCCAGGGCTGCTTTCGATGATCGTGGTCCGCGGTTCGGCCTCGACGCAGGCGCGTAGCCTTTCCCACGCATTCGCGCCGGGACCGATGAATGCAAACGGGTCGACCTGATGGGCAGGATCGGGATCCTGACTGCAGACGCAGTTGGGGGAGCGAGGGCACGGGAGCAGGCGGCCACTGCGGACGCCCAGGGTAGGGGAGTGACTCATGCGACATCCGATCACGGCGACCACAAGGACCAGCAGCAGGGCGGAGGTCAATCGGCGCACGTGTCTCATGATTCGAAGTTAGCCCGGAACCGGTCCCGCGCACGCGCGGATTCCGGACCGAGGGATTTTGACAGACACCGCCGTGCTTGCGCGGTTGGTTTACGTGTGTCAACATTTTCGTGTTCCCGGATCCCCGGGCCGACGCCCTGTTTTCGGGGTCAAAGTTTGACTTTCGTTCACCGCGTTCATTAACTCTCGCGCACTCGTTCCCCGGAGCCCACCGTTACGGCCCCGCATGGCGGGTGGATTGGACCGAAACTGTGGCAGCAAAAGACGATTATCTGATTGATACCATGCTCGACCTGGGTCTCCTGACCCATGAGCAGGTGGAGTCCGGGCGCGCCGAAGCCGAAGCCAGTGGCGAAGGCGTGCTCGACACGATGGTGAAGGGCGGTGCGCTGGATGCCAACATGGTGACGATGGCGAAGGCGACCTACTTCGGCGTCGAGGCGGTAACGTTGAGCGAGCTGAAGATCGGCGACGAGGTCATCAACCTGATTCCGCGCCACATGGCCAAGCGTTTTAACGCCGTGCCGGTGGGGCAGAGTGATTCGGGGGCGGTTATCGTCGCCCTCGCCGATCCGTCGGACATCGATTTGGTGGACGGGCTCCGGCATGCGCTGAACAGGGAAATTGAACTCCGGGTCACCAGTGCTCAGGACATCGATTCCTCCATCGAACGCTTCTACGGCGGCTCGGCGCGCGATGACGGCGGCATCGCCAAGATGATTCAGGACATCACTGAGGGCGAAGTCGAGGTGACGGCTCTCAAGGGCGATGCGTCCGCCGACGGGGATGAAATCGACGCAGACGCTCCGATCATGCGGTTGGTCAACCAACTGATCGTCGATGCGTTCAAGAAACGGGCTTCCGATCTCCATCTTGAGCCGCTGGCGAAACGATTCCGCCTCCGGTTCCGCATCGACGGTGTCTGCGTCGAGCAGTCCGATCTGCCCAAACGTCTGCAGGCGCCGATCATCGCCCGCCTGAAGATCCAGGCGGGAATGTCGATTGCTGAGCGCCGCATTCCGCAGGACGGCCGCATCCAGACCAATGTCGGCGGCAAGGTCATCGACCTCCGCGTCAATTGCCTGCCCACGCAGCACGGCGAGTCGATCGTCATGCGTATTCTCGACAAGTCCGGTCTCAAGCTGGGGTTGGCTGAACTGGGGTTCTTTGCGGACGATCAGGCCACTTTCGAGCGGTTGGTGGGCCTTCCCGACGGGATCCTGCTGGTCACTGGACCGACCGGTTCCGGCAAGACGACCACGCTTTACTCCTGTCTGCACTACATCAACCGGCCTGACCGCAAGATCATCACGGTCGAAGACCCGGTGGAATACATGCTGGCTGGCATCAACCAGGTGCAGGTGCATGAGCACATTGGGTTCACCTTCGCCGCCGCGCTGCGTTCAATGCTCCGGCAGGCGCCGAACGTGGTCATGTTGGGCGAAATCCGCGACTTGGAAACCGCCTCGATTGCGATCAACGCTTCCCTGACCGGTCACTTGGTGTTCTCAACGCTGCACACGAACGACGCACCGGGTGCGGTCACCCGTTTGATTGACATCGGCGTAAAGCCCTTCCTGGTGGCCTCGTCGGCCCGGTGTCTCATGGCCCAGCGTCTCGTGCGCAAGATCTGCAAGCAGTGCATTGGCCCGGGCACCTTGACCGAGGTGGAGTGCCAAGCGTTGGGAATCACTCCCGAGATGCTGGCGCCGGCGACCCCAAAGAAGGGTCGCGGATGTCCGGATTGCAACCGCACGGGCCACCGCGGGCGGTTTGGGATCTTCGAGATTTTCAACATCAACGACGAGGCCCGCCGCCTCATCTTTGACAAGGTTCCGTCCAATGTGCTCCGCATCAAGGCTCGGGAAATGGGCATGCGCTCGCTGCGCGAAGACGGCACGCGGAAGGTGCTGGCCGGACTCACCACGGCGGAAGAAGTGATCCGGGCCACCGTCACCGATCATTGAAAGATGGCCACTTAACTGCTTAGGAATTCGACCAGTCCCATAGTCTCAGACCATTTTCCGAGGATTTTGCCATGTCGTATCAAATGTCCGACCTCTTGCAGCTCGTGGTGTCCGAAGGCGCCGCCGATCTGCACATCCGGGTGGGGATTCCCCCGGTCATCCGCCTGCACGGCATTTTGCACCGCGTCGAGGGGCCGCTGCTCAAGCCCGAAGACACGGAAGAGCTGATGCGCTCGATCACCTCGGAAGATCACATCCAGCAGATTCGGGAGAAGGGCGGCGCGGACTTCGGATTTGCGTTCGGAGAACTGGCGCGGTTCCGCGTCAGTGCGTTCAAGGAAAAGGGTAATTTCGCCCTCGTGCTCCGGCAGATTCCAAGCAAGTTGCTGACGATGGAGCAGATCGGCATTCCGCCGAGTGTGAAGGAATTGCTGTGGAAACCGCGCGGTTTGGTGCTGGTAACCGGCCCCACGGGCTCGGGAAAAACCACCACGCTGGCGTCGATGATCAACATCATCAATGAGGAGCGGGACGAGGCCCACATCATCACGATCGAGGATCCGATCGAGTATTACCACAAGCACAAGAAGGCGGTGGTCACCCAGCGCGAAGTGAACATAGACGTGCCGAACTTCGCCGAGGCATTGCGCCGCGCCCTGCGGCAGGACCCGGACGTGATTCTGGTCGGTGAGCTGCGCGACCTTGAAACGATGGAGGCTGCCATCACCGCGGCCGAGACGGGCCACTTGGTCTTCGGCACACTGCACACCACCGGGGCAGCCAAGACCATCGACCGGATCACGAATGCCTTCCCGACGAACCAGCAGGAGATGATCCGGATTCAGCTCTCCACGGTGCTTCAGGCGGTGATTTCGCAATTGCTGCTGCCGCGTTGCGACAAGCCCGGTCGGGTGGCGATTTTCGAAATCATGGTCAATACCCCGTCAATTGGCGCTTTGATCCGCGACAACAAGACGTTCCGAATCAACTCCGATATCCAGACCGGCGCCAAGTTCGGCATGGTGACGCTCGACTCGTTCCTGATCGAGAAATATGAGGCGGGAATGATCGCGGAGGAAGAGGTCATCACCAAGGCGCAGGATCCGACAACGATCATCCTGAAACTTCAGGAGGTGAAGCTGGCCAAGGCGGCGGCAACTGCGGCGGAATCGGGAGGGCGCAAATAACTTATGTCTGAGGCAATTTCCGATCCGCTTTTGGCGCTCGTGCGGGAGCGTGGAATGCTTGACGACCTCCAGATGGAGGAGGTCATGCAGGAGCATTCGCGCAGCGGAAAGCCCGTGGTGCAGGTCATCCAAGACTATGGCCTGATCGACGGAGATTCTCTGCTCCAGATCGTTGCCGACCAGTTGGGAACCATGGTCGTGACGATCGACGAGGAGACCATGACGCCCGATGTCGTTGCGGCGATTTCCCCGGAGAGTGCCCGCATGTATCAGTGCGTGCCGGTGGCGCTTTACGGAGACACGGTCCAGATCGCGATGTTGGATCCCCTTAATCCGGCGGCGGTGGACGAACTCAGCTTCAGCGTCAAGTTCCAGATCCAGCTCGTGGTGGCGGATCCGGCGGCGATCCAAAAGGCCCTGGACAAGTTTTACCCGGTCCAAGCCGCTTCCTCCGGCTACGCGGAAATGCTCAAGGAACTGGGTGCCGATCCCGTCGAGACCGGGGAAGTGACGCAGGGTGGGATCAAGATTGATGACGGCGTCAGCGATGCGCCGATCGTGAAATTTGTGAACCTCGTCCTGATGCAGGCGGTGCAGGACCGGGCGAGCGACATTCATTTCGAGCCGTTCGAAGACGAGTTCAAGATCCGGTATCGGATTGACGGTGCCCTCTACGAGATGGCGCCGCCGCCGAAGCATCTTGCGGCGCCCGTGACCTCCCGCATCAAGGTCATGGCGAACCTGAACATTTCGGAACGCCGCCTGCCGCAGGACGGGCGTATTTCGGTCAATATTGCCGGAAAGCAGATTGACCTTCGTGTCTCCTCGCTGCCGACCGCCTTTGGCGAGTCCGTCGTGCTCCGCGTGCTGGACCGGAGCACCGTGAAGCTGGAGTTGGAGTCGTTGGGCCTGCCCAAGACGATCTTCGATTTCGTGGCCGAGACGATCAATCAGCCCAACGGAATCTTCGCGGTCACTGGACCGACTGGATCGGGCAAAACGACCACGCTTTACTCCTGTCTAAGACGCATCAACACGATTGACACCAAGTTGCTGACGGTCGAAGACCCGGTCGAGTTCGACATCGAGGGCATCATGCAGGTTCAGGTCAATGAAGGGGGCGGCCTGACCTTCATGAAGGCCTTGCGCGCCTTTCTACGCCAAGACCCTGACATCATCATGATCGGGGAAATGCGTGACTTGGAAACGTCGCAGATCGCCATCCAGGCTTCGCTCACCGGGCACTTGGTGCTGTCGACACTCCACACCAACGACGCGGCCGGTGCCGTGACCCGTCTGGTGGACATGGGGGTTGAGCCCTTCCTCATCTCGTCGACGCTCTTGGCGGTGTTGGCCCAACGCTTGGTCCGGAAGATTTGTAAGAATTGCCGGACTCCGTTTGAGCCGACGGAGAGTCAGCTTTCGCAGCTGAACCTATCGCCTCACGATCTTGGGGACCGCAGCTTCTTCTACGGCCGCGGCTGTCCTACCTGCAACGACTCCGGCTACAAGGGGCGCAAGGGCATCTACGAACTGCTGGTGGTCACCGATCCGGTGCGTAACCTGATCAATGAGCGCGCCCCGACCGTGGTTATCCGCCAAAAGGCGATCGAGATGGGCATGGTGACCATCCGCGATGACGGCCTGCGAAACATCTTCGAAGGCGAATCGTCGGTGGAAGAGATCTTGAAATATACCTGAGCTGACAACCGGAAAGGACCGCTATGCCGAAGTTCAATTACGTTGCGATGGATTCCCGGGGCAAGGAGACCAAGGGCACCCTTGAAGTCGCCTCCCAAAACGACGCCATCAACCGGCTCAAAGAAATGGGCTTTTTCCCGACCAAGGTCGCGGAAGCCGAAAAGCCAAAGGCCAAGAAGGACGCAAAGAGCGGTGGCGGCGGTTCCTCCGCGCCAGCGGGTGGCGGCGGAGCCAAGAAGGGGGTTAACCTCAACCTTCGCATCCCGGGTTTTGGCGGAAAAGTTAAGGCGAAAATCCTCTGCACTTTCACCCGTCAGTTGGCGACCCTGGTGGACGCCGGTCTGCCCCTCTTGCGCGGCTTACGGGTTCTTCAAAAACAGGAACGCAATCCGACCCTGAAGCGGATTCTCGGTGATCTTGGGTTATCCATTGAGGGTGGGAGCACCTTTTCCGAAGGTTTGGCCCAGCACCCAAAAGTTTTCAACA
>JAYUSF010000155.1:0-5393 GCA_043755815.1 Verrucomicrobiota bacterium | reverse complement strand
TCGTCGCCCTCATGCGCAGCATGGGCACCGAGTTCACGGAACGGACGGGCGTTCCGCTCCGGCTCACCAGCCTCGAACTGGCAACGCGCCTGCCCTCCGACATCGAGCTCACCCTCTACCGCATCCTCCAGGAGGCCCTGCTGAATGTCCGGCAACACGCCCACGCCAGCCACGTGACGGTGCGTCTGACGAAGACCAACGGCGGCGTCCAACTTGTGGTCCAGGACGACGGCCTCGGCTTCGACCCGAAGGCGAACTATCCCGACCAGCAGCACGGCAAGGGCGGCCTGGGCCTGCTCAGCATGCGCGAACGGGCGGCCTACGTGAACGGCAAGCTCAAGATCGCCTCCGCGCACCGGAGCGGGACCGAGATCGCCGTGGACATTCCGCTGCCCGCGAAACTCACGACGGGGAAACGCTGACCGCGTTTCCGGGAATCCAACAAACCACCACTGACGATGACCACGAGCAAACTGACGAAGAAGGCGGGTTCTCCCCGCGAACCCCGGCCTTCCCACGAGTCACAGTCCACTTCCCCGCCAACCCCTGACCGAACCATGAAACCCATCACCATCCTGCTGGCCGAAGACCACACCATCGTCCGCGAAGGCTACCGGCGGATGCTGGAGCTGGAACCCGACCTCGAAGTCATCGGCGAAGCCCCGGACGGACGCCAGGCCGTCACGTTGGCCGTCAAGCTCCGTCCCGACGTCGTGCTGATGGACATCGCCATGCCGCTGCTCAACGGATTGGAGGCGACCCGGCAACTGCTCAAGGCCCTGCCGACCACCAAGGTGGTGATCCTTTCCGCCCACAACGACGATGCGTATGTCGAAAACGCAAACGACTCGGGAGCAGTCGGCTTCCTGCTCAAACAGACGTCATCGCAAGACGTCTGCCGCGCCATCCGCGAGGTCCAGAAGGGCAACCGTTTCTTCAGCCCCTCCATCTCCAGGAGGTTCGACCAGGTCAATCCGCAGTCCCGCAGCCGCTCAGGAGTGCTCAGCCGGAAGGCGGCTCTGTTGACCTCGCGCGAAATTGAGGTGCTCCAGCTCATCGCCGAGGGGAAGGCCAACAAGGAGATCGGACCGGAACTCGGCATCGGCATGAAGACGGTGGAGAAACATCGCGAGCACCTCATGAAGAAGCTCGACCTCCACGACACCGCCAGCCTGACCCGTTACGCCATCAGCGCGGGCATCATCGAGAGCAGCGTCCAGGTGACCATCCTGTAGGCCGTTCCGGAGTGCCCGGGCGCAGCTATTCATCGGGGTTCACCCCGTCGGAACCCTCCTGGGTGGCGCGAAGCTCCGGCTGAGCCGATGGGACCCACTCGCTCGGCGGGAGCCTCGCGCCACCGGACCCAGCCTACCTGAACGGCAGTTCCGTCCCCTAATGCGGCCTAGGGGAAACACCCCATGGCGCGAGCCCGGCGTCCGGACTTTGCTCGTGGGCGATGAGCGAGACCCGCACTCCGTCAGGAGAAAAAACCTCCTGCGCAGCGTTTCAAGCCGAACCGATTTCGGCCTGCCGAATCCTCGTGGTGGAGGACGAAATTTCGATCCGCCACTTCAGCGCCACGGCTCTGCTTCGCTCCGGCTACCAGGTGGACACCGCCGAAGATGGTGAGGTCGCCTGGAGCCTCCTCCAACGCCGACCCTACGACCTCATGCTGACGGACAATGCCATGCCCAAGATTTCAGGCCTGGAGCTCATCAAGAAGATCTTCCTCGCCCGCATGAAGCTGCCGGCCCTCATGATCTCCGGGGCTTTCCCCAACGAGGAGTTTGCCCGCTCCCCCTGGCTCAGGCCCGCCGCCACGTTGCTGAAGCCGTTTTCCGTCGCGGATCTGCTCGCGACGGTGGCGAAGCTGCTCCGCGGGATCCACTGCAGCCGAGGACCGGACGACCAGTCTTGCTGGCAACCGCAGGTGGCCGCGAACTGCCTGCAGCTCTGCTGATTTCCGTCCCCGAACAATGCCCCCGGATCATCCCCCTAAATTGCGAGGCCGCCTTTCAACCACCCCACCCCACGCCAACCTCAAACACCTGTTCTATGACGTTATCCATGGTCGTCAGTCTCACCGACGGCAATTTCAACTCTGAAGTGCTTCAGGCCGCCCGCCCCGTCCTCGTCTTCTTTTGGGCCGATTGGTGTGGCCCCTGCAAGGCGATCTCTCCGGTCTTGGACGAGCTGGCCGACAAATACGAAACGCGGGTGACAATCGGCCGGGTCAACATCGACGAGCAGCCGGCCTTGGCCGCCGAATACGGCATCCGCGCGGTGCCCACGCTGTTGCTGCTGCGCCACGGCCGGGTCGCCGACCAGATCGTCGGGCTGCGCAGCCAGCGTGATCTCGAGGACAGCGTCGACCAACTGGTGGGCTGAACCTGCGGGGCTTGCTGGCGCCACCGACGGCTGCCCGCGGCGGGCGGCGGTTTCCGCAGGGCGGGATTCGGACGTCTTGGGTCTTGGGTTCAGCGGGTCGGCAGCCCGCACGTTAAGTCGGGTTAGACCCCATTACGATCCTTCGGCGCATCTTCTAGGGTGGTTGCCATGGGAAAGGGAAGGCCTGCTCCCACCAAAAACATTCCAACATGAAACCAAACTTTAGAACCCTCATCAGTGCCTCCGCAGTTTCGCTCCTGGCCAGCACGGCGTTTGCCCAGGACAAAACCTATCCTAAACCGGACCGGGCTGAATCCGCCCATCAACGGATGGCTCATCCGCAGCCCGATCGGCTTAACGGCGCGGTCAAAGCCAGTGACCTCATCGGGATGACGGTCAAAAACTACCAGGATGAGAAGCTCGGCAAGGTGGAAGACTTCGCCGTGGATGTGGAATCCGGCCGCATCGTCCAGGTGATCTTGTCCACCGGGGGATTTATCGGCATTGGCGACACGCTCACGGCCGTGCCCCCGGGAGCCTTGCACCACGATGTTGCCCAGAAGGTCATCCATCTGGATGCCAACAAGGAGAAGCTGAGCACCGCCCCGAAATTCGAGATGTCGAAGTGGGCTGAATCCTCTGACAACGATCACCTGTCGGCCGTCTATGGTCATTACGGCGAAGAATCCGCCTTCAGGTATGTCCACCGCGGCGATGCGTTGCTGGACGGTCAACGCAACCCGTCTGGTCAGCGCAACCCTGGCATCCAGCGCAACACGGATGTCCAGCGCAACACGGAAGCCCAGCGTAACCGGGACACGCAGCGCAACAATGAAGGTTCGGCCAACACGGTCTCAACCCGCAATGCGGATGGCACCTGGGACAAAAACCGCCGCTCCAACGAGAGCCTGTCCATGATCCCAGAGGCCCGGCTGGGCCAGGTTCAGAAGGCCAGCAAGCTCATGGGCATGTCGGTGAAAAACCTGCAGGACGAGAAGCTCGGCGACGTCGACAACCTCCTCGTTGATCTGGCCGCGGGCCGGGTCGTATCGGTGATCGTTTCCGCCGGCGGATTCCTTGGCATGGGCGACGAACTGAGCGCCGTGCCACCGACCGCCCTCCGCTTCACCCCGGAGCGGGACGGCCTCCAGCTTGATGTTTCGAAGGAGATGCTGGGTAAAGCGCCGCATTTCAAGGCTGACCAATGGCCTGACTTCACCCAGCCCGCCTACGCCGGCGAGGTCTATCGCGCCTACAAGGTCGAGCCTTACTTCACCACCGGCCGGACCACGGCGGCGGACAATACGGGGCGCAATGTGCGCGACCGCAATGACCGGGCACTGACGCCGCTCGACCAGGGCAACAGCCAGGCCGACCGCGACACCACCGCGCAGATCCGCAAGGGGATCGTTGCCGGGAAGGACATGTCGGTGAACGCCAAGAACGTGAAGATCATCACCAACCAGGGCCAGGTCACGCTGCGCGGCCCGGTCAACACCGCCGAGGAAAAGCGACTCATCGGCGTCATCGCGAACGACATCGCCCTGGTGGAGAACGTGGATAACCAGCTCGAAGTGAAGTGAGCCGCAATCCCCAGCTGAAGATTCATCCAATCGACCAACAACATCATCACCTCAAAGAAACCAAAACGTATGTCCAAGAAATCTGTATTCTGCATTGCCACCTCCCGCGGCCAGGCTGATCGCATCGTCGACCAGCTCAAGGCCTCGAACTTCTCCAACAACGACATCTCGGTGCTGTTCCCTGACAAGGGCACGACCAAAGATTTCGCCCACGAGAAAAACACCAAGGCTCCCGAAGGCGCGGTCGCCGGCGCCAGCACGGGCGGCGTGGTTGGCGGGGCGCTCGGCTGGATCGTCGGCATCGGGGCGCTGGCCATTCCCGGCGTCGGGCCGTTCATCGCAGCGGGTCCGATTCTGGCGGCGCTCAGTGGCGCGGCCATCGGCGCGGCGGCGGGCGGCATCGCCGGCGGTCTGATCGGTCTCGGCATTCCTGAACTGGAAGCCAAGCGTTACGAGGGCAAGGTGAAGGAAGGCAACATCCTCCTCTCCGTCCACACTGAGAACTCCGAGGAAATTAAACGGGCCAAGGAAATCTTCACGAACGCCGGGGCGCACGACATCTGCACGACCGGGGAGGCCTCGACACCCGACGCGCCCAAAGTCACGAAGGACACCGGATACGTCACGCGTAAGGACCCGGGCGTCCTCGTTGCTGGAAACTGATCTGCTCACCCAATCCTGCGGCCGGGAAAACCCGGCCGCAGGACTCATTTCAGCACTCAAAAACAAAGTGAACACCAAGACACTCAAAGATCTGTTCCTCGACGAACTGGCCGACATGTATGACGCCGAGAAGCGCATCGTGAAGGCGCTTCCGAAAATGGCGAAAGCCGCGACCTGCACCGATCTCAAGGCGGCGATGCAAAAGCATCTGAAGGAAACCGAAGGCCAGGTGAAGAAGCTCGAACAGGTCTTCCAAGCCTTCGGCGAGAAAGCCGTCGGCAAGACCTGTGAAGCCACCAAGGGATTGCTCGAAGAGGGCGACGAAATCGCGGCTGAGTTCAAGGACTCTCCCGCCATCAACGCCGCGCTCATCTCCGCCGCGCAGAAGGTCGAACACTACGAGATGGCCTCCTACGGCTGCCTCCACGAATGGGCCGGGCTGCTGGAGAACAAAAAGGCCGCCGGGCTGTTGCAACAGATCCTCGACGAAGAGAAAGCCGCCAACGAAGGGCTCACCGAACTGGCCCGCGCCAGCAGCAACCGGGAAGCATTGGGCAAAGCTGAGGAGACCCCAGTGGAGGTTAAGTCTGCCAAAATCTCAGACCGCCTTCGCCGTGGAGTCCAGCCCCTGAACCGCAGCCGCAATCGCGCCACCATGGTGGCACGGTAGTCCCCACTCATCCCTGCGATCGCTGTGAGGCGGTCGCAGGTCTGCTTCAAATGCCCATTCACGTTTCGACTTATGACAGCCCTGGTTCT
>JAYUSF010000154.1:0-18277 GCA_043755815.1 Verrucomicrobiota bacterium | reverse complement strand
GCTCGGCTCGCTCCGCTCGCCTCCGCTCCACCTCCCCCTCTGGGGTTGGGTGGAAACACAAGGAAAGCAAATTACAGAAAGCTTCTTACACCGGCGGAACGGCCCTCGTCGTCGCTCAGCCATACGGCCAGGGAATGGCGGCCCTTCTCGGTGTCGTTGCCGAGGTAGGCCCAGGTGCCGTCGCGCAGGGCAACCACCTCGGCGCCGGAACCGGGATTGGGAATCTCGCTGTCCACTCCGGCGGTCCACGTTTCGCCGCGGTCGCGGGATTCGGCAACCTGCAGGCGTTTGGGCGGCGGGCCGTTGTCGCGCATGTAGGCGACCAGCGAGCCGTCCCGGCGTGGCACGATGGCGGCCTGGATGTTGCCGGCGCCGATGATCGGTGCACTCGGCCGCCACGTCGCCCCGCGGTTGTCGGAAATGGCGACGAGGCAGAACGAAAAGCCGTCGTGATACAGGGGCAGCAGCCAGCGGTTGCCGATGACCGTGGGATGCGAACGGCCCATCCAGCCCAGGCGACGGTAGAGCTTGTCGCCGGCATGATCGCGCATGGCGTTGAGGAACTCGTCCACCTCGCGTCGGGTCTGTTCGGACCAATTCTGGCCGTCGGCCAGCGCCTTCAGCCGCGGCAGCGCGTGGCTGATCGCCGCGTCAAACTCCGGTCCCGGCGTGATGTGCAGCACTTCGGCGCGGTCCCACTTCGGCGGCGTGGTGCGGCGCCAGTCGGAGCTTACGTAGCCCTTGAGCAGCGCGGATTCCCAGAGGTTCGCGAGGATGGTCGTGTGGAAGAGCCAGAGCCGGCCGCGGTCATCGACGTGCAGCAGCGGATTGCAGTCGGGATACCCCGGCGTGTCGGCCAGCGTGAAGCGCGGCGACCAAATGCGTTTGCCGTGCTTCAGGCGCGCGGCCTCTACGCGGACATCGTCGGCCTTGCGTTCGCCGGAGCCGTGGAACCAAGTGACGAACAGGTCGCCGTCCGGCGCCTCCACGAGGCACGAGGAGTGGTTGTGCCAGGATTCCTGCGGGAAGATGAGTTCGGCCCGGTGGAAGGGCTTTTCCGCCGCCAACAGGCTGACGGTGAAAAGCAGTCCGAGGGCGCGGAGCAAAACTGGGAACATGCGTCCAGGCTAAGCGAGGGCCGGGCGAGTTGTCGCTACCGCAACTGAGAGAACCGGGGGACATCACGCCCGCCGCCGCAACCGGCGCCAGAGGGCGCACGATACCAGTCCTGCCAAGGCGCCCACCCCGCCACCCTGAAGGATCGTGCGGGGGCGATTGGGTCCGACCGCGTTCCCGCTGCCCATGCCGGCTTGCACGACCATGAATTCTTCCTCGGCAACGGCGACCTTCCCCAAGGCGACCGACTCCCGTTCCAGGCCATCGAGCAACTCCGCGACGATCTGTTCCTGGCGTTCCAGCGCGGCCAGTTGCCGGCGCGTATCCGCGACATCCGTGAGTTGCCGCCGCAATTCTTCGAGCCGGGCCGTCAACGCTTGCCGACGCGCGTCGAGCCGCGACACCTCGGCCCTGTGGGCTTCGGCCAGCAGTTCCTGAAATGACCGGAGATCGGCCTGGCGTGCCTTGAGTTCCGCTTCCATGCCTGCCCTGGCCTCCGTCGCGGTGCCGGTGGGCAAGGCGCCGAGGCGATTCTCCAATCGGCTGATCTCGAATTGAAGGTCCAGCAGTCGGCCGGCCTGGGTGCAGTGCGGAGGGCGGCGAATCCGCGCGGGAAGGATCGCCACGGTGACAACGAGGACTGAAGAGCCGCGCTTCCGGACGACTTCAACGCCAGCTCGGCGGGAGCTGGTTCGGCACTTCGATGCCTTCGAACCGTTTCGGCGGGGCCGGCTCGAACGTCTTGAGCCAGGCGGCCATCCGTTGCAGGCCATCGGTCAGCGACACGGGCGGCGGCGGCTGGAAGGCGGCCCGGGCCTTGGCGTGGTCGGCAAACGCGTGGACGACTTCCGGGCGCGCGGGCAGGTGTTCCAGCTGGGCCGGCAGACCGAGGGCGCGGGCGATTTCGTGGGCAAGGTCGCGGACGGTCACCGGCAGGTCGGCACCGACGTTGAAGACTTCATTCTTCGCCGCGGCGACGAGCGGCGCGCGGGCGATCAGCGGCGCGACGTCGTCGATGTGGGTAAAGGCCCGGGTTTGCCGGCCATCGCCAAAAACGGTCATCGGCTGTCCGCGGCGGCAGCGGTTGAGGAAGATGCCGATGACGTTGCGATAGGGGTCGGAAAGGTTCTGACGTTCGCCGTAGACATTGTGGGGGCGGAACACGGTGAACGGCAGGCCGAAGACACGTTGCGCGGCGTGCAGGTCGAGTTCACCGGCATACTTCGCGATGGCATACGGATCCTCGGGCACCGGCACGGTGTCCTCGCGCAGGGGCACCTGGCCGGCGCCGTAGACGGCGATGGACGACGTGAAGACGAAGTGCCGGACCTCGCCGAGCACGGCCGCGTTGATGAGGTTCGCCGTGGCGAGGAGGTTGTGCTGGTAGTTGAAGCGCCGGATGTGGTGGGACAGGCCCTCGGCGGCGTAGGCGGCGAGGTGATACACGTGGTCAAACGGCCCGTGTTCGCGCCAGAGCTGCGCCACGACGTCGGGCGAGGACACGTCACCCGCGACGAAGCGGGCGGCCGCCGGGAGGTTCCGCCAGAAGCCGCCGCTCAGGTTGTCCACGCCGACCACGTCGAAGCCCAGCCGCAGGCAGTGATCGGCGACATGGGAACCGATGAAGCCGGCGATTCCGGTGACCAAGACACGAGGCATAATGACGATGGGGGCAGGATTAACCGCGTCCCGGGCGAAGTCCACGGCTGTTTGCCGCCGGCCGGGCACGGACCGCGCGCCCCCGCCGGAGAACGGGTTTCCCACCGGTCCTATCGGCGGGTAGGCTCGATTCGTGAAGTAGGGAATAGCGTTGGTGGCTGCGGCGGATCTCGTCGGATCTGTCTCGCCGCGGCCCGAACAGGAGCTGGCGGCGGCCACGGATCGATTCATCGCCGAATACCGGGCGCAGCGCGGATGAGCACCGTCTGCGAGGTCTAGCGATCGGGCAGGCGGAACGAATAAAGAGCCGCCAGAGCCAATCCGACGACGCCACCGAAGATGATCGTGAGCCAAACCGGAAGCGGCTTGCGGGTGGTCGGAATCCGGTTCATGGCGCTCCGGCCAGATCAGCTTCCAGCCGTCCACCGGTGCAATCCCGAAGAGGGAAGCCGCCCCTCAGCGCATGAGCTGCTTTTCCAGATAGCCGACCGTCTGACGGACCTGGCCGTCGGTTTCCATGCGGTCCTTCACGGCGCGGCAGGCGTGCAGCACGGTGCCGTGGTCGCGGCCACCGAAGGCATCGCCAATCACGCTGAGCGACGATTCGGTGAGCTGGCGGGAAAGATACATCGCGACCTGTCTGGGGAACGCGATGTTTTCGGGCCGGCGCTTGCTGGTCATGTCGGCCATGCGGATGTCGTAGTGGTCGGCCACCCGCTTCTGGATCATGTCGATGGTGACGACCTGACGGCTTTCCTCCTGCAGGATTTCGCGGAGCAGGGTCTCAACGGTTTCGAGCTTGAGCGGCTTGCCGGTGAGCTGGGCGTAGCTCGCCACGCGGATGAAGGCGCCCTCGAGCCGGCGGATGTTGGTGCGGATGTGTTCGGCGAGGAACGCCGTGATCTCGGCCGGCATCGCGAAGCCGAGCTGGGCCTCCTTGTTCTTGAGGATCGCCAGGCGGGTCTCAACGTCCGGCGGCTGCACATCGGCGGTCTGGCCCCATTCGAAGCGTGAGATCAGGCGGTGTTCGAGCCCGGGAATCTCGCTCGCCGGCCGGTCGCAGCTCAGGACGATCTGTTTGCGGGACTCGTGGAGCGTGTTGAAGGTGTGGAAGAACTCCTCCTGAATGCGTTCCTTGCCGGCGAGGAACTGGATGTCATCCACCAGCAGGGCGTCCACCTGGCGGTATTTGCGGCGGAACTTGGCGACGGAATTGTTCTGCAGCGCCTCGATGAACTCGTTGGTGAAGCGTTCGCAGCTGATGTAGGCGATCTTGGCGTTGCGCTTGTGCTCACCGATCGCATGCCCGATGGCGTGCAGCAGGTGAGTCTTGCCGAGGCCGACTCCGCCGAAAAGGAACAGCGGATTGAACGCCTTGCCGGGATTTTGCGCCACCGCGAGCGCCGCGCTGTGGGCGAACTCGTTCGCGTTGCCGACGACGAAGGTGGCGAAGGTGTTGTTCGGGTTGAAGAGCGGTTCACCCGGTTTGCCGCCGGCCGCGGCTTCCGGCTTGGCGACCGCACCCGTGACCTCGTCCGGTTCGACGGCTTCGGACGGCTTGGCCGGTTCCGCACTCAGGCCTTCGCCGACCACGAACTCAATCTTGATCGGCCGGACGGCCACCTTGCTGACCACGGACCGGAGCAGATCGAGATAATTGTCCGTCAGCCACATGATGCAGAACTCGTCGGCCACCTCGAGGGTCAGGATGTCGCCCTTGAGCGAGAGAGCCCGAACCGGCGCAAACCAGAGCGAGAAGATCTCCGGTTTGATCATGCCGCGAAGGGCTTCCTGAGAGGCGGTCCAGACAGTTTTTGAGGTCGTCGACATGAAGGCAGATGGGGATCGGATCGGAGGGAGAATGGGCGGAATTATCCAGAGGGGTGCGTTACCGCGTTGTAACGTGCACCGAATTAACGGTTTCGGCGGCTTGGGTTGCCGGTTGTGACCCCTCAGTCCGCTTCGAAAAACCTCGCAGCCGCAAGGTTGATGAGATGCATAAAAATCCTGAATTCAACAACTTACATTGAATCTGAAACGTTGAACGGGGAGAAGTATGCACAGTGATTCGATTAACGGAGCGGAGCGATGACGGGAGGCTTGTAGAAGACGGGGGCGGGGCAAACTAGGCGAAAATACTGGGAGTTCCCCGCAGGTTATTCACAGGTTTTTGGGAGCGGGCGTTTTGGCCGGTTTTTGTTCGTTTTACAGATGCGAACTTGAGCGGGCACCGGGGAGGTCAAGCGGGAACATCGGACGGCCGGAAACTACACGGCGGCTTCGCCCCGTTCGTCGGTCCGAATGCGGATCGCTTCCTCGACCGAAGAAACGAAAACCTTGCCGTCGCCGATCTTGCCAGTCTTCGCCGCCTTGACGATGGCGCCAACGGCCTTGGCCACGGCGCCGTCGGCCACGACGAGCTCCAGCTTAATCTTGGGCAGGAAGTCGACGGTGTATTCGCTGCCCCGGTAGATTTCCGTGTGACCCTTCTGGCGGCCGAAGCCCTTCACCTCGGTCACGGTCATCCCTTCGATTCCGGCTTCCTGGAGTGCGTCCTTAACGTCTTCGAGTTTGAAGGGCTTGATGATGGCTTCGATTTTCTTCATGGGGCGCGAATTGACTGCCTCGCTTGGTAGGGGCTGCGTCCGGCGAAGTAAAAGCGAAACTGCATTCGGGGAACGGATTCAGCCGGATGAATGACTGAATCAGGCGCCCGCATTCCTGCGGGTTGCCCGTTGCCGCCCGGGCGGGGGTGTGGAAGTTTCCGCCCGCCTACTTATGGCCCACGTAAAACTGCACATTCCCGGTCCGGTCGAAGTCAGCCCAAAGACCTTTGAGGCGCTCTGCCGCCCAATGATCGGACACCGCGGCCAGGGGTTCAAAGACCTCTACGCCAAACTCCAGCCCCAGCTTCAGACCCTGCTGTCCACGAAGCAGCTCGTCTATCTCTCCACCTCCTCCGCGTGGGGCGTGATGGAAGGCGCCATCCGGAACCTCGTCGCCAAGAAGGTGCTGAACTGCATGTGCGGCGCGTTTTCCGACAAATGGCTCGACGTCTCGAAGCGCTGCGGCAAGGACGCCGAGGGCCTGCAGGTGCCGTGGGGTTCGCCCATCCGCGCCGAGCAGATCGACGCCCAGCTGGCCACCGGCCAGTTTGATGCCCTCACGCTGATCCACAACGAGACCAGCACCGGCACCATGAGCCCGCTGGCCGAGATTGCGGCGCTCAAGCGGAAGTATCCCGACGTCATGTTCATCGTGGACGCCGTCAGCTCCATGACGGCCGTGCCGCTGAACTTCGACGCGCTGGGCATTGATGTCCTGCTCGCCGGCACTCAGAAGGCGTTCGCCCTGCCGCCCGGCCTGGCCGTGTTCGTCGCGTCGCCTGCCGCGCTGACCAAGGCGGCGACCATGGCCGACCGCGGCTACTACTTCGACTTCGTGGAATTCGAGAAGAACGCCAAGGACAGCATGACGCCCAGCACCCCGAGCGTGTCGCACATCTACGCGCTGGCGTCCAAGGTGGACGACTTCTTCGCCGAAGGGCTCGACGCCCGCTACGCCCGGCACCAGCAGACCAACCAGATGCTGCGCGACTGGGGCACGAAGCACGGCTTCACGCTGTTCCCCGAGGCCGAATTCGGCTCCAAGACGCTGTGCTGCTTCAACAACGGCGCCAAACCCGGCAGCCGCGTGGTGGATGCTGCCAAGCTCCAGAAGCTGGTGAAGGACCAGGGCTTCCTGATCGACGGCGGCTACGGCAAGATCAAGGGCACGACCTTCCGCATCTCGAACATGGGCGACGAGACGCCCGCGACGATGCAGGTGCTGATCGCCGCGCTGGACAAGGCGATGGCGCAGCTCTGATCGGCCCGATCAAACGGCTTCACGCAAGACGGCTCCAGGAAAACCTCGGGAGCCGTGCTCATTTCGCCCTGCCGGTGCATCCGGGTCAGGCGGCGCGCTCCTGCAGTGCCGTCAGAAGGGCCGGGTCTCCGATTGCGCGGGCGCGATCCAACGGGCTCCGGCTTTGGTGGTCGACTGCGTTCCGATTGGCTCCCGCTGCCATGAGGACGCGGACCGTTTCCAGCGACCCCGGGGTGATCGTTGAGCCGATCGCGAGGTGAAGCGGGGTGGCGCCGGAGGTTGAGCGGGCATGGACGTTGGCTCCACCCTGCAACAGAGCCGCAACCGCGCGATCGCTCCGGCTGACTGAGGCGAGGTGCAGCGGCGTCCACGACTCGGTGCCCGTCGCCTCCAGGGGCGCGCCCCATTCGACCAACAGCCGGATGATCTCGTCACGATCATTGGCAGCCGCCCGATGAATTGGCAGCCAGCCGTATAGGTCCGCCTCGGTTACGGATGCTCCGGCAGCACGAAGTTTTCGCACGCGTTCAGTGTCGCCAGCCATGATGGCGAGGACAAACTCGCGGGCTGTTGGCGCTGATGTCACGGCCGGTGCGGATTGAAGGATGATCCTACCGCCACATCGAAAACCCGAACCGGATCGCGTCGCTGCGCAGGTCGTAGTCCAGCAGGCTTTCCCCGAAGCCGTTGAAGTATTGCACGTGCAGGTAGCCCGCAAACAGGCCGAATGGCAGCGACTTCAGCGGATAGGACGCATCCAGCGTGACGCTGCCCCGGTTCCACTCATCGCCGACGCGGGCGTAGGCCGACAGCATCAGGTAATCCCGCCAGCCGGCGGTGACCCGCAGGTCCAGGTAGCCGCGGAAAAACTCCACCGGATCGCCGATCGGCACATTGGCCAGCGTGTGCCGGCCTTCCACATCGCGAATGTAAAACCACGCCCGCGGCGCGATGGAGACCTGGAAATCGCCGGGCCGGCCGAAGGTCACCCGCGGGCGCAGATATGCGATGTTCAGGCTGCGCGAATCAATGCCGTTGCGGCCATTCGACTCATGCTGCAGGCCCGCCTCGAGGTCCCAGCGCACCCCGCCGTCGCGCTCCCCGGCCTTGAAGATGTCGCGCCAGGCATAGTGCATTTCGGGCCGGTAGCTCGAGTCCTTGAACGGCGCGCTGTCCGCCTCCCAATCCCAAAGCGAAGTCTGGGTGTAGGCAAAATAGACTTTTCCCAACGCGGGCAGGTGACTCGGCACCCAGCCATCCTCGTTGAAAATGCGGTAGCGCAGGCTGAGCTGGAACTTGGCGTTTGGCTGGTCGAATCCCGCGATGAAGTAGAGCGGTTCGTAGGGTTCAAAATGCGCCTTGAAGAAGCGCAGGGCGGACGATTCGTCGAGCATGGTGGAAGCGGTCGGCTCCTCGCCTTTCGCGACCGTCGGGCTGCCGTCGTCGTCGGCGGCCGGAGAAACGGGTGCTGGAGAGGGTGTGTGGCTTGACGGCAGCAGCACGATGCGGGAGGCGCCAAAGGCGACCTCCACCGGACCGAAGGCGGGCTCAGGAAGCTCGCTGTGATATTCGCGTCGTTCGAACGCTCCCGCTGCCAGCGTTACGCGGTTGGGGCGGGTGTCCTTCAGCAGCAATTTCGCCGGCACCAGCCAAGACTTGCCCGTGAGCTTGGCTTCGATCTGGGGGGCGAACTCGAACGCGGCGGGCTGCGGTCCGTCATTCATGGCCACGACCCACACGCGCACCCCCCGGGCGGTCAACCCACCGGGCGGGGCCGACAGGACGAGGCTGACTTCGGCGAACGCGTCGAGCGCGGTGGTCAACAGCAGCGCGGCGAGCAGGTGGCGAAAATGCAGGGTGTGTTTCATGACCGGAGCACCATTGAAACGTGAGCCGGTGACTGCGGAAAGATCGAAGATTTTGCAATCCGAGGTGAGCGTCCAGCAACGGGCGTTGGGCAGTCCTCTTCGGCGTCCTCCGATCCTGCGCCGTGCCGTCCGCCTTTCGGACCCACCCTTGGACTGCGAACCCACCTGATGAAAACGAACCTTGGAATCTCCGACCGCGCCCTTCGCCTCTTTGTCGGCCTCACCGTGCTGGGCTTGGGCATCGCCCTGAACAGCCCGTGGGGCCTGATCGGCGTCATCCCCATGATCACGGCCGGGATCGGCTTCTGCCCGCTCTATTGCCCGTTCAAGATCAATACCGTCGAAAAAACAAACGGGCATTGAAGCCCCGGCTGAGGGCTCGGCGATCCCCGGCTCGCGCCCTGTCGCATTCACCGCTAACCTGCGCCCGGTGAACGCCAGTTCGGCAACAGCGCGCGCGGATTCGATGGCCGGTCGGCTGGCCGCGTTGCGCGCCCGGCTGCTGGCCTTGCGTGATCCGCAGGCGCGCCTGAGCCAGCTTGTCGAGCAGGCCCGGCACCGGGGCCACCTGCCGGATGCACTGCGGGCGGACATGCACCGGGTTGCCGGGTGTCAGGTGCGCCTTTGGCTGGTGCCTGAGCTGAACGCCGGACGCTGCCGTTTCCAGACCGACTCCGATGCGGTCTCGTTGCGCGCCCTGGTCGGACTCCTCTGCGACTTGGCCGACGGGGCGACACCCGCGGAGGTGGCGGGCCTCGACGCCAGTCTGCTCGATGAACTTGGCCTCCTCCGGCAGTTGGCCGAAAGCCGTCGCGCCACCCTCCTGCGGGTGGCGGCACAGATGCGCGAGTTCGGACAAAAACACGCCGAGGCTGGACGATGACCGGGTTTCGCACGCCATCCGATCCGTCGGACCCCGGCCGCTGCGGCTACTTTGACGCCCACAATCATCTGCAGGACGACCGGTTCGCGGGTCGGCAGGATGAACTTCTGGCAGCCGCCGTGGTGGCCGGTGTGTCGGGCATGGTCGTCAATGGGGCGTGCGAAGCCGATTGGCCGCTCGTTGCCGACCTGGCGCACCGACATTCCGACCATGTGCGGCCGAGCTTTGGCTATCACCCGTGGTATCTCTGCGAACGCTCCGCCGATTGGGAGCCGGCCCTGGTCCGGTGGCTCGATGCGACGCCCGGCGCCGTGATCGGCGAGATCGGGCTCGACCGGTGGATGCTCGACAACCCGGAGCGATGGCGGGCCCGACTCGACGCCGAAACGGCTGGCGCGCACCCCGAGCCGCCCGCGTTTGCCGAACAGGAATCGGTCTTCGTGCGGCAGTTGCGCCTGGCGGCGGAACGGAATCTCCCCGCGAGCATCCACTGCCTGCAGGCGTTTGGACCGCTGCGCGAACTGCTGGAAACCCATCCCCGGCCTGACGCAGGTTTCCTGCTCCACAGCTATGGCGGGCCAGCCGAGATGGTTCCCGTTTTCGAGCGGTTGGGGGCTTACTTCAGTTTCCCGGGTGAATTCCTGCACGAACGCAAAATCCGCCAACGCGAAACGTTCAGGTTGGTTCCGCCGGAACGGTTGCTGGTCGAAACCGATGCGCCGGACCAACTTCCGCCCCCGGTGTTCCAAAGCCATCCGCTGGCGGGTGGCAACCCCGAACGGGCGCTGAACCATCCTGCCAACTTGCCCGCGATTTACGCCGGTCTCGCAGCGTTCCTGAATGAGCCCGTGGATGCGCTCGCGGTCCGGGTGGCCGAGAATTATCACCGCCTGTTCGGCCGAAAGGCGCGTCGATCGGGTCGGCCCATTTACACCCCTTGAGGCGATTTCCGGACGGAACGTGGGCGGGTTGCCCGCAACCCGCTCCGCCCGCAGGGCAAGCGGCCCTCTTCGTGGAGCCCAAGGTTGCCCCCAATCTCCGGGAACTGGGGGTTACTCCGTTTTGGCATCCCCCGCCCAGACGCTACGCTCGCCGCGATGCGACTGGCTTCCTACCGCGTCGGTTCCGTGCCGTATCTGAACGCCGCCCCGCTCACCTACGGGCTGGAGCGGGAAATTTCCTTTGTCCCGCCGTCGCAGCTCGCGGCTGAGCTTCACGCGGGCCGGCTGGATGCGGCCCTGGTCAGCATCACCGAGGCGCTGTTCCATGACGGTTACGACCTGCTGGACGGCTTCGGCATCGCGTCGGATGGCCCCGTCTACAGCGTTTTCGTCGCGCATCGTGGGCCGCTGGAATCCATCCGGGAAATCGCCCTCGATCCGGCGTCGTGCACGAGTGTGAACCTGTTGCGGGTGCTGCTCGCGGAACGCGGGCTGACGCCGAAGTTCGTCCCGCTGGCCGGATATGCGGAAGCGGCCCGTTGTGAAAGTGTGCTGCTGATCGGCAATCCCGCGATGGAGTTCCGGCGCGCCGGTCCTCCGCACCGGATCTGGGACCTGGGGGCAGCCTGGCACGCTCTGACCGGCCTGCCGTTTGTCTATGCGGTCTGGGCCCTTCGCCGCGACCGGGACACAACCGCCCTGCGGCAGGCGTTGAATGAAGCGGCCGCCGCAGGGCTCGCCGCCCGGCCGCAACTGATTGCCGAACGCACCGAGTTCGACTTGGAACTGCGCCGGGCGCACCTCACCGAACACATCGTCTACGCCCTGGACGCCCGCGCGAAGCGGGGCATTGCCCGCTTCGGGGAATTGCTGACCCGCCATACCGGCCGGCCGGTTTACCCGCCCTGTTTCCGCTGAACGCGCCGGGCGGCCCCGGGACGTTGCTCAGAACTCGGAAATCTTGGCGCGCAGGCGGCGGCCCCGCAGTTGCGCGCGGTTGAGTGCGGTGAGAATGCGGCCCACGTCGTCATTGGGCACGTGCACGATGCAGTGGCGCTCCGCGATGTGAACCTGTCCCACCGTGTTTCCAGGCAGTCCGGTTTCTCCGAGGATGCACCCGACCACGTCGCGCGGCGTGATGCCGTCCGCTTCGCCCATGCTGAGCCAGAGCGGAGTCATCGCGTTGTCCGGCCGGGCGGTGTAGCGGCCGGAACGCTCGCCCCCGCTGAAGCTGGTGCGTTCGTCGCCGGTGCGCGCCCGGGGGGCGGGGGGGCGGGAGTCCGGCCGTTCAAAACCACGCTCGGGCCCGCGTTCAAAGGGACGTGAAGGCCGATCCGATGGGCGATCCTGTGGTGCCGGTCCGCGTTCGAATCCCCGCTCCGGCGGCCGTGCCGGCCCGCGTTCAAAGCCGCGGTCGGGCAGCGGGGAACGGATGGGTCGCGAGGCCGGCGCAGCGCTGTCGCGGGTCGGTTCCGGCCGGTCAAAGCGCGGGGCAAACTTGGGACGGTCCCAGGTGGAGGCCTTGAACTTGGGCGGCCCTTCCGCGTCGGGCGGGGCGGCGGGTGCGGCAGCAGTTGCTTCGAGGCCCCGTTCGACCTTGGGCGCTTTGACCTTGGCGGGTCGCGGCACCTTCACGGGAGGGGCGACAGGTTCCACGGGCGCAATGACTGCGGCTGGATTGGCCGATTCACCGTCCGAAAAACCGGAATCTTCCGGGGCGACCCACTTGGTGGCCAGGGCTTCGGCGACCGGGGGAGGTAGCGGGGCCGGTGCGGGCTGCGCAGTCTCGGCAACGCTGCTTTCGACGGCGACGACCGCCGCCTCGGCGGCAGGAGCCTCAGGCACCGCTTCCGCGACCTTCTTCACCTTGCGCCTGGCGGGTTTCGCAGCCTTTGCCGCCGCGTCTTCGTCGGGCGCAGGTGCCGGTGCAGGCGCGGGCGCGGGTGCGACTGGTTCGGCAATTGCCTCTGGCGCCGGAATCAGAGCCGAGGTCGGCGGAGTCGGCACGGCGGCGGGCGCCGGGGGTTCGACGCGGCGGGCGGCGGGCCCCGGCGTCGCTTTGACGGCGGTCGGAGAGGCGGGCGCGGGAGCCGACGCTGACGCCGGTGCCGCGGGAGCCGGCTTGCGGGGTTCCGCTTCGGACCAGAGCGACGCCCGTTCCGGGGCCTCGTCCTTGCCCCCGACGTCGGGCACTTCGCCGCCCGTGATCAGGTGGAGCAGGCTGCCGGCGATCTGGACGGAGTCGAAACCCTCGTCCATCAGGGTCTGAACCATGTGTTCGCGCTTGGTCAGGTCCGCGTGCTGGATGACGGTGCGGACATCGTCGAGCAGCTTGCGGTCCTTCGCCTCGGCCAGTTCGTCCTGCGAGGGGATCTGGCCGCGCTGGATCCGTTGCCGGGTGAAGCGCTCGAGATGGCGGATGCGGAAAAATTCACGTCCGCTCACCAAGGTGATCGCCCGGCCGCTGCGGCCGGCGCGGCCGGTGCGGCCGATGCGGTGGACGTAGTCTTCCGGGTCGTAAGGCAGGTCGAAATTGAAGACCGCCTCAACGTCGTTCACGTCAATGCCGCGGCCGGCCACGTCGGTGGCGACCAGCAGCTTGAGGACGCCCGTCTTGAATTTCTTCATCACCCGGTCGCGGGCCGGCTGGGCCAGGCCACCGTGCAGCGCGTCGGCATCGTAGCCGGCGGAATGCAAGTGCTCGGTCAGTTCGTCCACCGTGCGCTGGGTGTTGCAGAAGACGATGCCGAGCTTGACGTTGTAAAGGTCCACCAGCCGGGTCAGGGCGTCGAATTTCCACTGCTGGTGCACCTCGAAGTAGATCTGCTCCACCGTGGGCACCGTGAGCGCCTTGGCCGAAATCTGCACCCGGACCGGGTCGCGGGTGTAGCGGCTGATGAGTTCCTCGATGGCGTGCGGGATCGTCGCGGAGAACAGCACGGTCTGCCGCTGTGGCGGGGCATGCTGGAGGATGGCCTCGATGTCCTCGCGGAAGCCCATGTCCAGCATCTCGTCGGCTTCGTCCAGGATGACGGTGCGCACCTGGTCCAGCTTCAACGAGCCGCGGGTGAGATGATCCTGCACCCGGCCGGGGGTGCCGATGACGATGTTGGCCCCGGCGTGCAGGCCGGCGTATTGGCGCTCGTAGCTGGCGCCGCCAAAGATCGGGAGCGGCTTCACGGCCCGGTTGAAGTGGGCCAGCTTGTGGATCTCCTCGCAGACCTGCATGGCCAGTTCCCGCGTCGGGCAGAGCACGATGGCCTGCACGCCGCGGATCTTGGGGTCAATCTTCTCGATGGCGGGCAGGCCGAAGGCGGCCGTCTTGCCGGAACCGGTCTGCGACTGGCCCACCACGTCACGGCCCTGCAGGAGCACGGGGATGGCTTCGGCCTGGATCGGCGAGGCCTGCTCGAAGCCGAGGCGCTCCACGGCTTTGAGGGATTCCGGCGACAATCCGAGTTCGGTGAACAGCTTTGGCGTCATACGCGAGCGTTTACATTAGCAGAAGCCCGCCGCACGACGAGAAGTTCTTTTTCCGCCCGCGGTTAACCCCGCTTCTGCCGGTGCAGCGACGGGTCCACCGCCGCCGCCATCGCCGCCACGTCCACCGGCCGCCCGAGGAAGTCGGCCATCGCCTGGGCGCCGGCCGCCGGATTCTTCAGGAGCCAGCGGTGCGACACGCGCAGGGTGCGGATGCGCGCGTGGCCGGCGAGCAGTTGGCGCGACTGGCGGAGCAGGCGCTCGTAGGCCGGCCGCAGCTTTTCCGGCGCGGCGCCCCCGTCGTCCTTGCCGGAGCGTTTCAGCATCGTGGCCTGCGAGGCGAAGATCTCTTCGAGGTCGCGCTCGATGAAGACGACGTGGTAGTGGTGCTTCGGGGGCAGGTGGGGGAGGAGCGGCAGCACGATCTTCACCACCTTGCCGCCGGCGGCGTCGAGGCACGAGGCGTCGCGGCCGAGCGATTTCACCGCCTCCAGTTCGAAGTAGCCGCGCGGATTGTCGTCATCGGCCAGCCGCTCGCCGTCGGTGAGCGGCGGGATTCCGCCGCCGGTGAGCATCTGCATGAGGAGCGACGTGCCGGAACGCGGCAGGCCGGTGACCACGGTGATGACCGGCTCTGGAAACGGCGGCCGCGACAGGCCAATGACCGCCGGCGCGAACTCCGGCGTCTCCCCGGCCTTCGGCGCTGCGGCCGGCGTGTGCGCGGGAGTGTGCAGCTTCGGCTTGTTGGCCGGCAGCGGGTTCTTCGCGCGGTCGGCGGCTTCGGCCCGGATGCGCCGGACCTGCTCGCGGTGGAACGCCGCCTTGCGCGGCGCGCCCTTGCGGAAGGCGCGCGCGAGCCGGACGTGCGCCGGCCAGTAGTTCGGATTGAGCTGCAGCGTGGTCTCCCACGCGGCGAGCGCGCGTTCGCCGTGCTTCAACCGGATGAGCGCCAACCCGAGGAGGAAGTGCGCGAGCGGGTAATGGTGCAGGCGCTGGATGGCCGCGAGCGCGAACCCGGCGGCCTCCTCGAAGCGCCGTTCGCCCAGGCTCACGCGGGCCAGACCGACGAGCGCGTGGGGGTTGTCCTTGTCCAGCTCCAGCGCGCGGTCGAAGGCGTGGCGCGCGTCGTTCCACTTGCCCAGGCGCGCGTAGGCCTGGCCCGTCTGCAGGTGGATGCCGGGCCGGTTCGACATGGACTGCGACGCGGCGTCCAGGTGGTTGAGGGCTGCGATGGGGCGCTTGTCGGCGAGGGCGACGACGCCCTTCAGGAAGTCGATGCCGTGCAGGCTGAGCGCGGCCCGTTTGCGGAGCGCCGCGATCTCGGCGCGCTCCTCGCGGGTGAGCAACGGTTCCGGGCGTTGCGCTTCCTCGGCCTCCACCTTGGCTTCGACCGCGGCGCCGTGATCCTCGCCCTCCGCCTCGTCCACCGGCGTCGGTTCCGAGGGTTCCTCCGGCGGGGCCTTGGCTTCAGCCTCCTTCGCGGCCTTCGCCTGTTCGGCGGCCTCCTTGCGGGCCTTCACGCGGGTCTCCACCTCCTCGCGCCACTGCTTCAAGTCGGCCCGGGCGGCCTCGGCGGCGGGCCGGCGCACCTCGTCCAGGTCCTTCACCACGCGGCGCAGGTCGTCCATCCGGCCGAGCGTGCGGCAGCACAGCGCGAGGCGGAGGGCAAAGCGGTATTCCTCGGGAAACTCGCGGTTCAGCCGGTCGAGGATCGGAAAGGCGTCGGCGTCGCGCCCGCCGTCCATCAGCGCCTCGGCCTCGTTGAAGTCCAGCTCGAGCTGCGTCTGCGCCACGTGCTGCTCGACGTTGGCCGGCGGCTTCGCCACGTAGCCCAGCGCCACGAGCTGGTCGAGCGCCGCCTTTTCGCTCTCGGCGTCCTGCCGGTATTCGGGCGGATGCCGGCCGTCCTCGCCGGGCACGTCGTCCCAGGTGGGGATGTATTTCACCACCGGCGGCTGTTCCCAGGCGCCGAGCAGCGGCCGGCCGTCCATGTCCTCGCCGAGCGGCAGCCCTTGCAGTGCCAGCAGCGTGGGCGTGATGTCGAGGATGCTGGCGCCGTGGAGCAGTTCGTCCTTTTTGAAGTCGGGCCCGCGCACCACCAGGATGCCGAAGTCACTGTGCTCGGCCGCCGGCCCGGCCGGGATGGGCGCGAGGGAGGTCGGCCGCAGTTCGTCCGGATGAAAGCCATGGTCCGACAGCAGCACCACCGTGGTGTCGGGCGGCACCTTGGCCAGCATCGCCCCGAGCATCAGGTCGTGGAACTTCGCCGCCCCGGTCAGCACGTTCGAATACAGCTCGAAGTCCCGGTCCTTGATCCCCTTCCGCTGCGGCGGATGATACTTCATGAACCCATGGCCGAAATGGTCCATGGCGTCGTAGTAGACGCACAGGTAATCCCACTCCGTGTGCTCGGCGAGCCACAGGCCCCAGTTGTGCACCGTCACGCACTCGGCCAGCGTGCGCATGCCGCCGGCGAGGCGCTGGTCCTTGGCCTGGTCGATCTCCCGCACCTTCGGGATGAACGCCTCCAGCATGTCCACCGTGAGCTCGTTCGGGTTGAAGCGCAGGTCGGCGAAGGTCTCGACGAGTTCCGGCGGGTGCATCCCGCCCGGCGGCACGGGCCACGGCTGGTCCGGCGGGCCGACGGCGCGATGGCACAGGTTCGAGATCATGCTCCCGCGGATGGGCTCGGCGGGATGGCTCGGCCACCAGCCGACCACGTGGCCGGTCCAGCCCTGCTGGTGGAAGATGTTCCAGAACGCCCGGCACCGGCGCGACAGGCTGCTCACCGGCCGCACCCCCGAGCGGTCGGGCAGCGGTTCGCTGAAACCCAGCACGCCATGCTGGTAGGGCCGCTTGCCGGTGGCGATGGAGGTCCAGAGCATCGGCGAATACACCGGGTGCAGCGTCGAGATGCTGCCCATGCAGCCCTGCTCGACCAGGCGGGCGAGGTGGGGCAGTTGGCCCGCCTCCATGAGCGGCTTCAGGAGCTTCCAGTCGGCGGAATCCCAGCCAAGAAGGAGGAGTTTTCGGGGGGCGGACATGCTGACGGCAAGAAAAGGTGATGAACCGGGTCGCGGCAATCTCGAACGTCCCGCCGCGGGGCGCGAGGCACGAGGTTGAAGCGTGCCCCGGGTGCCGCCGACCGGACCCGGAACGCTGCCGGAGGAACGGTCCGAAACCAGTAACCAACCATGGTAGTTTCGGCCGACAACGGCGGACGGCGCATCGGAATGCGGGGTCGGGGCGGAAGGCCCGCTTCGACCGGCAATCGTAGCCGCCGAGGTGACGAGGCGGACTGGAACATTGGGTGGGGCGTGCGCTGCTGCGCCGCCCAAATTTCGGCTGCGCGGCAGCGCAGCCCCACCGGGTCGTTGGTTCGGAAAACGGGTGGCTTAGCGTCGGCGGCTACGCGGCTGGGACCGCGGCGTGGGGAGACCGGTGGCGTCGGGGTGGGTGCTGCGGTTGGCAGCGAGAGCGGCGCGACACTTTGGACTGCGCCGGCACGACGGCGCTTTTCCTTCGCCGTGGTGAGCAGGAATGCTGGTGGAGGTCCGGCCGGGCGGGGTAGGGACGAAGCTTTTGGAGTGCGCCAGTCCTCTGGCGCTTTGGAATGCCGGCCGTGGCCCCGATTCCCCATCTCGCCACCCGCTCACGCCGACACAGCGGCAGGGGACTGCCGCAGTCCAAGACGCTGCCGCGACGCTTCCCTCCCGAGGGAGGAATGGCCCGCGAGGTCGCGCGGCACTGGGACTCCGCGAACTTGTCGCCGGTGATTACCGCGGGATCGCCCTCCGGTCCGCGCGCTGGGGGATTACCGGCACCACCCCGGCAAGGTTTTGAGAGACCGGCCTTGCTTTGGGACCGAACTTCGGCTCTTTACTCCGGGGCAAGGAGTCAAATTAACCACTTTTAGCTATGAACAGGAGCAGCATCACCATGGATCGGGGAACGGAGGTCACTTCAACTTTCAACAACCGCCTGGCGCAACGGGCGGCGGGCGCGGCCGCGCTTGGCGCCGTGTTCACCCTGCCGGTGACCGTGGATGCCGGCGTGGTTTACAGCGGCCCTCAGAACATCAGCGCCGGGGTTCCACTAGGAAGCCGCAGAACCAGCGCAGGGACCGGGCAAGATACGGTGCCGCTTAATTTGGATAACCTTGGAGGAGTTGATTTCTCTCTCAGAGCTAGACATTTCAACACCAGTTATGCTGGCGGCCGTGTGCACCTTATAAACGCTTCCGGAAACGGGGTGGTGGAAAATGTGGGTTTTGAAGGGAAAGCGTTTCAGGCATCGACAGCATCCGTTGGTCCATCGAATACGTTCGCTGTGGGTAATGTGTTGCTGCGTTCAGTTGGGAATTTTGGGATTGCTCAATAGGTATTGATAAGTGCGGTGGGCTTGGCAGGCTTGGGGCATGAAGTGTCAGCATTGTGGCAGTGCAGCGGTGGTGAAGAACGGGA
>JAYUSF010000153.1:0-18335 GCA_043755815.1 Verrucomicrobiota bacterium | reverse complement strand
CCCGTGTCCACCACTGCCACCAACGCCGTCCGGCTCCTGACCGTCGAGAAACTCGCCAAGGCCTATTCGGGCCGGCGCGTCGTCAACGGCGTGTCCATCCACGTGGACGCCGGCGAAATCGTTGGCCTGCTCGGCCCGAATGGCGCGGGCAAGACCACCAGCTTCAGCATGGTGGTGGGCCAGGTCCGCCCCGAAGAGGGCAAGGTCACCTTTCGCGAACGGGACATCACTCGGATGGCGATGCACCTGCGCGCGCGTGAGGGGATCGCCTACCTCACGCAGGAGCCGAGCGTCTTCCGCAAACTCACCGTCGAGCAGAACATCCTCGCGATCCTTGAGGTCTGCGAAAGTGACCGGCAGGAACGGGCAAAACGCCTCGGGAGCCTCCTGGAGGAACTCGACCTGACACCGCTCGCCAAGAGCTACGCCTATCAGCTGAGCGGCGGAGAGAAGCGGCGTCTTGAAATCACCCGGGCGCTCGTCACCAGCCCCCGGCTGTTGCTGCTGGATGAGCCGTTCGCCGGCATTGATCCCATCGCCGTCTACGAAGTGCAAAAGATCATCCGCCGCCTGCGGGACCGCGGTCTCGGAGTGCTGATCACCGACCACAACGTCCGCGAAACGCTCAAGCTGGTGGACCGCGCCTACCTGATCCACAAGGGCGAGGTCGTTTACGAGGGGGACGCGGCCCGAATGGTGGACGATCCCAAGGCCCGCCAGATTTACCTGGGTCCCGACTTTAACCTCTGAAGCCATGAGCGGAAACCTGATCACCGTCGAACAGTTCCATTCCCAGCACGCAAGCGACTTGGGGCTCAAGCTGATCGCGGGGGCCAAGGGCGTCAGCCGCGTGATCCGCGAACCGACCGTGAACCGGCCCGGCCTCGCGCTGGCGGGTTTCAAGCGCTACTTCGCCCCAAAACGCGTCCAGGTCATTGGCAACGTCGAGACGGCCTACCTCCGGTCTCTCGAACCAGCCCTGCGCGAGCAGCGCGTCCAGCAACTGTTCCGGCACCGCATACCCTGCCTGACGCTGTGCCGAGACCTGCGGCCCGACAAGCTGTTCGTCCGGGCCGCCGAGGCCAACGACGTCCCGCTCTTCACCACGTCGCTGATCACGATGAAGTTCATCAGCCGGGCCACCATCGCGCTGGAAAGCCTCTTTGCCCCGCGCGGAAAACTGCACGGCTGCATGGTGGACGTGCAGGGGGTGGGTGTAATCATCCAGGGCGAGAGCGGCATCGGAAAAAGCGAAGCGGTGCTGGGCCTCCTCGAACGCGGCCACAGCCTCGTGGCCGACGACGTGGTCGTGCTCCGGGTGGAGGAAGGCAACGAGCTCTTCGGCAACTCGAAGGAGCTCGGCCAAAACCTGATGGAAGTCCGCGGTATCGGACTGATCGACGTCGCCGCGATGTTCGGCGTGGCCGCCATCCGGCGTGACAAGCGCGTGGACCTCGTAGTGACCCTCAAACGGTGGGAGGATGCGGAAGAGGTGGACCGTCTCGGCCTGGAACAAAAGCAGATGAACCTTCTCGGCATCGACGTGCCGCACATGGAAATCCCGGTCCGTCCCGGACGTGATCTCGGCAACCTCATCGAAGTTGCGGCCTTCCAGACCAAGCTCCGACTGTCCGGCTACAACGCCGCCCAGGAGTTCAGCACCCGGCTCAGCCGGCAGATGGCGACGCCGCTTTGATCCCGTGTCCGGCCGCCTCGGCGAAGATTGCGTCGAGCTCAGCCAGATGCCGGTCCATCGTGAACAACCGTGGGGCTTCCAAGGCTCCGGCTTTCAGCCGGGCATGATGGATAGGATCGCGCAAACTATGGGCGATCGCGTTCGCTAGACCGGCGGGCGTCGGTGGATCCCCCGGCGCCAGATGACCGTTCACTCCATCCTTGAGCCAATCAGGAATCCCGCCCACTGCAAACGCCACACTTGGGACGCCGAAGTGGCAGGCTTCCAACCCGACCTGACCAAAAGGTTCGGGCCAAACCGATGGCACGACTAGCAGGTCCGTTTTCCGGAAAAGTTCGTTTCTCTCGTCCTCGCCCACCCAACCGGCGAATTCGATCTGCACCGCAGGATCGCGCGCGGCCATTCTGTTCGCCAGCAGCTCCCACCTCGCGCGGTGAGCCCCATCTCCTGCCATCTGAAGCTGGATCGGTCGCCCCAACGCGGCGCGGACCCGGGGAAGCGCGGCGAGCAGATGTTGTCCCCCCTTCAGGACATCCATCCGGCCCAGAAATAGAAGTCGAACCGGATGAGTGGCCGCAGGCAACTCCGCCGGTCCGTGCCCGCCGACGGGAGCCGTCAACGGCAGATGGACCACCCGGACACGATCACCCACCCCATGGCGGCGGTATTCTTCAGCCATGGCGCGACTGGTCACCGTCACCAGCCTCGCCCGCCGCACAACTCGAAGACGTTCCCGCTCATTGAGGAATTGGCGCCACATCGTGAGCGGGTTCAGTCCGCCGCACCGGCGCGGCAGATAGAGGGCCAGGCACGCCGCACCGAACCGCCGGTGGCACGGTTCAATCGCGGGCCATTTGTGCGTCTTTGCTCCACTGATGCACGTGCCGTAGTAGCCGTGCGCAAAATAGACGAAGGGGGCGACCTCGGCGGCAGCCCCCTCCAGCGCCACAGACCGACAGCCATGCGCAAACACGACGTCGGGATGCCAAGCACGGAGCCGGTCAAGCGAGGGTTCAATCCCTAGCTCGCCCGTTCCCCAGCGAGGGATGCGAGAATCGTCCGAGACCCAGGCGCGGTCTGCCGGCAGCAGAGATTCGCAGAGGATCGCAAGTTCATGTCCGCGACCGCGCAGGGCGGGTAACACGACGGAGAGATAGGTCTCGATCCCGCCCACGACGCGGGCGTTGCCATTGAGAATCGCCAATCTCACACGGGTCTGGGAGAGCCGCCGGTTCAGCGGGGACGGAATTCGACCGAAAGCCCGGTGTCCTCGGTCCATACATCCACCCCGGAAGGCGCGGAATGGAGAGCCAGCCCGAGGGAATCTAGCTCGGCCTCCAGCTCGGCACGGCAATAGCCGGCGACCGGCTGCCAGAAGGTGGGATGTAGTTCGATGAAGACCGCGAGATCCTTCCCGGCCTTCCGAATCGTTTCGCGAGCGCCCCGCAAGACCGGCAGCTCAAACCCTTCGGTATCAATCTTCAACATCGCGGGGTGCAAGCCACGCGTGCTGCAAAACTCGTCAATGGTGAGGCAGGGAACGCTCACGACCTTGCCCGTCTTTGTTTCGGCGACCGACGCCACATGGTTGCTGCCCTGCACGCCATCGGCGAGGAACTGAAGTTGGCCCGGACGATCACCCACCGCTGCATTTACCGGCTCTACAACTTCGGCCAGGCCATTGATGGTGAGGTGTCGTCGCAAGGCTTCATACGACTGGGGAGCGGGTTCAAATGCGAATACCTTACCGCTCGGCGCAACCTGTTTTCCAAAAAGGATCGCGTTGAACCCCACGTTGGCACCGATGTCGAGCACGGTCACGCCGGGCCGAAGGTGGGGGAGGAAAGCGGAATATTCCGCACGGCTCCAGTCGACGGAGCGGCAGTGTGGGAGCACGTAGGCCATTTCTCCGGTCGGCAATCGCCTCGGGACCCCTTTCCCGCCGCCGGGCAACGTGAGCAGCCAGTGGTAAATCCCTTTCAACTGCGACCGAAAAAAAGAGTTCGGTTGGCTTCCTTGAGTATCAGATTGAGCTTCCACTTCAGCGGTTTGTTGGACTATCGGCGAAAGTTCCGCCGGACCTGAGGACTTTACGGTGGCTCGCCGGAACGACCAAAGCAAATCCGGGCTGAACCAACCCGAACCCATGGGTGCGCGCGGTCTTGGGGGGCGGCCGAACTATTCTTCGCGCATCAGAAGATGATGCCATGTGGCGGATTATAGCAGGGTTCACCAGAAAACCGACCGCGGAATTCTTTGCGCTGGATGTTTGGAAACCACGGCCACTAGCCTTGCGGTAAGGGCACGGTCCGTCTTGGGGCCGCCACTGGATGAACCCACCGCTTCGAATACTCCGGGTAGCCGACGTTCCGAACAACCGCTCTGGCGGCATGAGTCGGACCATGCATTCGACCAGCGATGAACTCATCCGCCGTGGCCATCAGGTCGAACACCTCTTCGCCGACGACCTCGCGGTCAGCTGCCGACCTCAGCTCCGGCGGTTTTTCGCTCCTCTGCGGGTCGTTCAGCGGGTTAGGGAGCGCCTCGCGTCGGGCGACAGGTTGGATGTCGTCGAGATCCACGAGCCGGCCGCCGCCGCCTATGCTTGGCGACGCCGGACGCTCCCTCCGTTGGTGATCTTTTCCTATGGCTTGGAGGACCGTTCGCACCGGGCGGCATTGAATTATCAACGGCAGAAGGCCTTGCCGGTCACCCTGAAGAACCGCTACTCGCCGCTCTCCGTGGTCTGGCAGGCGATGTATGCCACCCGCCATGCATCCCACGTCATCTGCTCCAATTCGGAGGACGTGGAACACTTGACCGGCCGCGGCGTCCCTCGCAGCCGGCTGACTCGGCACCACAGCGGGGTCGAACCTGAATTCCTCAGCGCCGGCGCCGCCATTGCCGCGTCTCAACCGCGCCGCGGCCTGCTCTTTCTGGGGAACTGGCTCAGCCGAAAAGGAACCCTCGACCTCATCCCGGCCGCCTCGGAGGCGTTACGTCGTCATCCGGCGGAACATTTGACGGTCGCCGGATGTTCGGCCGAACCGGATTTTATCCGGAAAGATTTTCCGGAAGATGTTCGCTCCCGAGTTCGGGTCGTGCCCCGGATCGAAGGCAACGCGGCCCTCATCGAAGTCTATCGATCCCATTCGGTCTTTGTCCTGCCCTCCTATTTCGAAGGGCAGCCGTTGGTGATGATTGAGGCGGCCGCGATGGGTCTGGCGGTGGTGACCACCCACGTTTGCGGCATGCGCGACTTCATCGTTCCTGAAGAGAACGGCCTCACCGTCTCGGTCGGTGATCCCGAGGCGCTGGCCGCTACCCTGGATCGCCTCCTGACAAATCCGGCTTTGGCCCGTCAATTGGGCTCCGCCGCACAGCGGGCCGCGGCCAGCCATACTTGGGCAAGCGCCGCCGACAAGATCGAACGCGCCTACCGTTCAGTCGCAGTTCAGAGATAGCCCAGCTTGTCCGTCCGACGGAAGGTTCTGAGCGCATCAAACCTTCAGCACATGCCGGAGGTAGAGATACATCAGCGGGGCGTTGAAGAGCAGGCTGTCGAGCAGGTCGAGGATACCTCCAATGCCCGGGAAGAACTTCCCCGAATCCTTTACGCCCGCCTCCCGCTTGAAGAGCGATTCGATCAGGTCGCCGATCACCGCGGCCACGCTGAGGATGACGCCCAGGACCACTGCGTGAAGCAGGCTCATCTCCTTCATGTGCGCGCCGGCCAACTTCACGAAGAGCACGCTCGCCCCGGTTGAAATCACGATCGCACCACCGAACCCTTCCCACGTCTTTCCGGGGCTGATCCGCGGGATCATCTTGTGCCGGCCAATGAGCGAGCCGGTGCAGTAGGCACCCAGGTCACTGAACTTGGTCACCACGATGAAGAAGAGCACGTAGTAGCGGCCCTCGATTTCGGGGAGGTAGTTGATCTTCTGGATGAAGTTGAGCAGCCATGGCACATACATCAGCCCGAGCAGCGTGGTCGCAATGGCGGCCAGCCCGTTGGGATTCGATTTCGCGACAAACTGTCGGACGCAGAGCCCCAGGACGAACAGCGCAAGGACGCCCGTCTCGAAATCATTGGGTTTCCCAGCCCGCAATTGGTGCCCGCTGGCGTGCGTCACGTAATAGTGGGTGGCCACCATCAGCAATACGCCGGTGATCAGGCCGAACCACTTGAAGCAGACCAAACCCCGCTTCTCGACCATGCCGTAAAATTCCAGCAACCCGGTCGCCGCCAGCAGCGCCATGAGGAAGAGGAAGACCCAGTTGGCTACCACCACGTTCGTCGAGAACATGGCCGTGAGCACGACGCTCCAAAGGAAGACCGTGCTCGCCAGGCGGCGGATGAAGATCTGGCTCTTGCTCAGCGCCGGGGCGGCGGCCGGCACGGGTGGAGTCACGTCGGGCATTTCGGAGGCGAGACTGGCAGAAAGCTGCCCGCGGGGGAAAGCGCAGGATCACTCCGGCGGCAAAGTTGAGGCGCCGAAACGCTTTTCGCTTTGCCCGCCAACGCCGCAGACGGTTCTCTCGGCGTGTTCCCGATCTCTTTCGCGACATGAATCCCCGCCTCCTGCTTGTCACCGGTTCGCTCATCCTCAGCGTCCTCCTTGGCGTTGTCGTCTCCCGCCGTGGTGCGACGGCCGACTCCAGCGGCGCCGCCAAGCCCGGCGGCAAAATCCGCATCGGGCTCTCGCTCGACACGCTCAAGGAGGAACGCTGGCAACGCGACCGCGACCGCTTCACCGCCAAGGCGACCGAGCTCGGCGCGGACGTCTTCGCGTCCTCCGCCAACTCCGACGACGCCCGTCAGATGCAGGACTGCGAAGCTTTGCTCACGCGCGGCATTGATGTGCTGGTGATCGTCCCGCACAACGGTGAGGCGATGGCCAAGGCCGTCGCCGCCGCCAAGCAGGCCGGCGTGCCCGTGATCAGCTACGACCGCCTGATCCGCGACTCCGACGTGGACCTCTACCTCAGCTTCGACAACGTGCGCGTCGGCGAGGAGCAGGCCCGTTACCTCGTGAACCGGCTTCGCGGCAAGAAGGCGCGCATCGTCCGCATCTACGGCTCGAAGACCGACAACAATGCCGCCCTCTTCAAGCTCGGCCAGGACAACATCCTTAATCCGCTGATCGCCAGCGGGCAGATCGAAGTCCTGTTCGAGGACTGGTGCGTGGATTGGAAGCCTGAGAACGCCAAGAAGATCATGAACGCCGCCATCACCGCCAAGGGCCGCGAACTCGACGGCGTGCTCGCCTCCAACGACGGCACCGCCGGCGGCGCAATCCAGGCGCTCACCGAGGAAGGACTCGCCGGCAAGGTGCTCGTCACCGGCCAGGACGCGGAACTCGCCGCTTGCCAGCGCATACTCCGCGGCACCCAGACCATGACCATCTACAAGCCGCTCGCGAAGCTCGCCGACCGCGCCGCCGAAGCTGCCGTGGCCCTCGGCAAACGCCAGGTGCTCGTCGCCAACGGCGTCGTGGAAAACGGCTTCAAGAGGGTTCCCAGCATCCTGGAAGACGTCGTCTCCGTGGATAAGGCAAACATGCAGGACACCGTGGTGAAGGACGGCTTCCACAAGGCGGAGGATTTGAAATGACCAAGGTCTAATGACCAATGACCAAGCAGGATTCTTGTTCCTCCAATGCGCCTTCAACTTGTCGATCTAAACGAAACTCTCGTGAGCGCGTGGGCAACGGCGTTTAGCCAATTCCCGGAAGTGAGCATCCATCATGGAGACGTTTTGGCGATGGCTGAGAACGGCGTGGTCTCTCCTGCCAACAGTCATGGGTTCATGGACGGCGGCGCTGATTCCGCCTACCGGGATTTCTTTGGCGAGCAAATCGAACGGCAAGTGCAGACAGCCATCTTGAGGCTCCCTGAAGGGCATCTGCCGGTCGGTGCCAGTCTCGTTGTTCGGACAGACCACCCTAGGGTTCCATACCTGATCGTTGCTCCGACCATGACGATGCCGGAGGTGGTCGAACCAAGAAACTGTTATCGCGCCATGCGAGCGTTGCTACGTGTGGCTGGCGAGAACGTCGATGTTGGCAGAATCGTCTTCAGTCCTGGCCTTGCCACCGGCGTCGGCCGTGTCGCCCCGGAGGTTGCCGCGTTGATGATGGCGGAAGCGTATCGGGATTGGAAAAACCAGCCCGAGTTGGTCATTGGTCATTGAACATTGGTCATTCCCGATCCCATGCCCCCTCTCCTCGAAGCCCGTCACCTGACCAAGTCGTTCCCCGGCGTGGTCGCCTTGCGCGACGTGTCGTTCGACCTGCGGGCGGGCGAAATCCACGCTCTGTGCGGCGAGAACGGCGCCGGCAAGTCCACCCTCATCAAGACGCTTTCCGGCCTCCATCCGTTTGGCAGCTACGAAGGCGAAATCCTCGTTGATGGAAAGCCCGCCGAATTCCGTTCGTTGCGCGACGCCGAAACGGCCGGTCTGGCGGTGATTTATCAAGAACTCGCGCTCGTGGAGGAGATGAGCGTCGCGGAGAATATCTTCCTCGGGGCCGAACGCCGCCGCGGCCCGTGGGTGGATTGGGACCGCGCTTACGCCGACGCCGCAGAACTGCTCGCCAAGTTCCGCATCGAACTCGATCCCGACACGCCCGTGCGCCAGCTCGGCGTCGGGCAGAAGCAGCTCGTCGAGATCGTGAAGGCGCTCGGCAAACAGTCGCGCATCCTGATTCTCGACGAACCCACCGCCGCGCTCGCCGAGAGCGAAGTCGCGATCCTGCTCCGCATCCTCCGCGAACTGCGCGCTTCGGGCGTCGCCTGCATCTACATCTCGCACAAGCTCGGCGAGGTGAAGTCCATCGCCGACCGCATCACCGTGCTACGCGACGGCGCGAGCATCACCACGTTGCCGGCGGCCGACGCGGACGTCCCGACCATCATCCGCCACATGGTCGGACGCGAGATCAAGGACCTGTTCCCGCGCAGTGCCGGAAGTCGGAAGTCGGAAGCCGGAAGTGGGAATGTGCCTACACCGAGGCAGTCTTCGGCACTTTCGCCTGTGAAGTCATCCACGGCCAGACCGGGTTCCCCTCTCCCCGGGGGAGAGGGCCAGGGTGAGGGCGGGCGTCACTCATTCTCTCGGCAGGAGGTCGAACCTCTGCTAGTCGTCCAAAATCTTTCCGTCTCGCCCGATGCCGATTCGGCGCCCCGTCTCCGCGACCTTTCGTTTGCCGTCGCCGCCGGCGAAGTTCTCGGCATCGGGGGGCTCATGGGTGCTGGCCGGTCTGAACTGCTCCAACACCTCTTCGGCGCTTGGGGTGTGCGCCAAGGCGGCGAAGTCACGCTCGGCGGCCTCGACTATCCCTGGCCCAACCCGCACGAGTCCATCCGCCGCGGTCTCGTGCTCGTCACCGAGGATCGCAAGCGGCTCGGCCTTCATCTGGAACAGCCCATCGGCTTCAACCTGTCGCTCTCTTCACTGGACCGGCTGAACCCCGGCCTATTCCTCGACGAAACCGCCGAGGCACCCGCGAACCAACGTTTTTTCGACGCCCTCCGCATCAAGGCGCCCGGACTCGAAACCACCGTGGGCGGCCTCTCCGGCGGCAACCAGCAGAAGGTCGTGCTCGGCAAAGCTCTGATGACCGAGCCCAAGGTCGTGTTCCTCGACGAACCGACGCGCGGCATCGACGTCGGCGCCAAGCTCGAAGTCTATCACCTCATCAACGAACTCACCGCGCAGGGCAAGGCCGTCGTGCTCGTCTCCAGCGAACTGCCCGAACTCATGGGCATGAGCGACCGCATCGTCATGCTCCACGAAGGCCGCATCGGCGGTGAGTTCACCCGCGACCAGTTCAACCAGGAGTTGCTGATGGCCGCGGCGATGGGTGCGGGAGGTTCAAAGCTCAAAGTTCAAAGCTCAAACGCGCGATGAAGCGACCTCAGAACCGCCCCGTAGTGGGACAGGCTTCCAGCCTGTCTGTGGGGCTTCCAGCCCCAGAAACCGACACGGGCTGGAAGCCCTGGAGACAGGCAGGGATGCCTGTCCCACTTGGCCAGCCTGCTTCTCGGACGCGGCTCTCTTCCCAAGGAGCGGCCATTTTGCATTTCCCATTTTTCATTCCGTTCCCATGACCACGACCGCTCCAGCCCTGCCCGCCACGACGCGTGAACTCATCATGCCGGCGATGCTGGCGCTGATCTGGATTCTGTTCGCGCTGCTGTCGCCGCAGTTCCTCAGCCCGCGCAACCTGTCCATGCTGATGATCGAGCTCTCGGTCACGGCCACGCTCGCGGTCGGCGTGTTGCTGGTGCTGCTGCCGGGACACACCGACCTGTCCGTCGGGGCCGGGGCTGGGCTGATGGGTGGAATCGCCGCAGTGCTCGTGAACCAACACGGCTGGTCCGCGCCCGCGGCACTGCTGCTCAGCCTCGCCGTTGGCCTGCTGCTCTACGCCGGCGTCGGCTGGTTCATCGTCAAGAACCGCATCCAAGCGTTCATCGCCACGTTGGGCGGACTGCTCACGTTCAAGGGCGCGTTCTGGCTCGTCATCCAGAGCCACACCGTGCCCGTCACCCGCGACGGCCGCGACAACCTGTATTCGCTGCTCACGACCTACTACCTCACGCCAGCCGCCGGCTGGGTGCTCGCCGCGGCCATCGTGGCGATGCTCGTGTTGTTGGAAAGCCGCGCCCGCGCCCGCCGACGGGCCATCGGAGCGCGGGTGGAAGACTTCGAACTCGCCTTCCTCAAGACCTTCATCGCGGCGCAGGGCATCGCGCTGGTCGTGCTGGTGTGCAACCAGTTCCGGGGCGTGCCGCTGAGCTTCGTGATCCTGTGCGCGGTGGCGGCGGGCGTCCACGCGCTCACCCGGCACACGCCATTCGGCCGGCACCTCTACGCCATCGGCGGCAACGAGGAGGCGGCGGTCATCTCCGGCGTGCCCGTGGGCCGGACCGTGATCATCGCCTTCACGATCCTGGGCGGCATCGTGGCCATCACCGGCTTCATGCAGACGGCCTACATCGGCAACTCGACCACAACCGTCGGCGACCTGATGGAACTCGACGCCATCGCCGCCTGCGTGATCGGCGGCACCAGCCTGAAGGGCGGGCGCGGTTCGGTGCTCGGGGCGCTGTTCGGCGCGCTGATCATGGCCAGCCTGCTCAACGGCATGACGCTGCTCGCCGTGTCGCCCGAGCTGAAGTTCATCGTCCGTGGCCTCGTGCTGGCCTTCGCCGTGTGGATGGACGTGCGGTTTGGGAGGAAGTGACCGCTCGGACTCCCCTCCAGACGACTACTGGTGTGACATGGCTACAGTTCGCTATCAGCCAGAACAACAATGTCTCCGGGACCGACACGCCTTTGGCGAAACTCCGACGTGGCCCGCTCTTTGTCTTTGCCTAGCAGGCCAAAAGAACTTTGAAACAGTGCGTCACGAGTGATCAATCGCACTTGAGGTTGTGTTCCATTCCAATTTGTCAGGCCCATTTTCTCAAGCATCACTGCTACCGTGGTGCTTGAATCAACCGGGATTTCTCTGCGTAGCGAAGCCACCAACCTCGAATCTACCAAACAGACAGATTTTTTCGTTCGCTCGGCGGTCACACTAGCATCGCAGAAAAGGCCTCTGAGGTCAGGCAGCTGGTCGAACACGAACATCAAGGTGTAATCACTTGAACGTCCCGACAAAAAACCTGAAGGCCCACGGATCAGCGAAACTTGTGCAAAAACAGTGATACCCACCAAGCAAATCAACACCCCGAAAAGCACTTGTTTACGCATAGACGCAGTTACGCTTGCTGAAGTTTGGGAGCGAAGCCCTATGGTTTAGGTGGAATAGGTTCCCAGCGGTATGCTTCTCTTGGGGGATACCCTAAATCTCTCCGCAATGGATTTTCCCAGTCCCTGACATTTGCCGGATCGTAAGCGCCACAGGCATGTCCAAGTTCATGCCCCAGTGTGACTGCAGGCGCAGGAGGCAATTGTCCAAAAAAAGTTAATTCAAGCTTTTGCCCGTCACCAACACCAAGGGGGTCTGTCCGATGTAATCCGACAATCCCAATCGGATCGTTGGAACCACCAGTTCCACCGGCAGTTGTTGGACGAGGACAAATGATTATTTCCTTCTGCTGGCAGGCATCCATCAGCTTTTGTCCGGTCGGCGTGTCTCGCAGAGAGTCATAGACTTGTTGCCAGTGCCGCATGAACTCCTGTGAAGTTCCGGGTGGGAAGATCGGCCGCAAACCATCAGGGTCAACCCAGATGGCTGGATTATTGTTTACGAAGCGATAAAGGTTTTTCCCGCCTCGTTCCCCAATCGGATCCCGGTTGATCCATCGGCCCACGGTCGGGTCGTAGAACGCCTGCGCGACGTAGGAGCCGCCCAGGAGGAGTGCCAGCATGAACCAGCGGAGGAGTCGGGAGGGGTTGGCTTTCATCTGGACGAAGCTTGTATGCCTGTCGCCGGAAGCTGTCCAGCGGGTTATCGCCGCAGCGGGTTTGGCTCGGCCGGTTCCAGCGGATGGCGCGTTGGCACTCGCGGCGTGAGCGCCTGAATCTGAACCTTCAACCGTTCCAGTCCCGCCTCGATTTCCTGCTCGCTCTCACCAGCCGCGTTTCGGGCGGCGAGTGCCGTGAGCTGGTCAATCCAGCTTGCCTGCATCGGGCCGAGCGGAATCTCCAGCGAACGGATGGTGTGTTCCAAGGTCGCACGCTTCGACAGCGCACCGGCAGCGGCGGCATCCGCCTCCGTCCACTCGAACAGCACACGGTTTCCGACTGACTCAGGCTCCAAGTAGTGGGCCTGGGCAAACGCTCCAACGGCATAGGCCCAGTTGGTCATCGCCCGGCAGCACTGGCCGCGAATGGTCAGGAACGTCGCCAACTCCTGCACCGGCGTGAGCGGCTTGAGGTAGCTCTCGGTCTGCTCCTCCTCCGGCGTGAAGGGGAACGGCCAAGTGCGGTAGTGGTCGTCGGGATGGGCCACACCACCCACGGCCGTGGCCTCGAAGTTGAAGTTGCGGTCGCCCTCGTCCCAGCGCACGAACAGGTGCGCCTTGGCCCGCACGAGCTTCAGCGGATAGCCCAACCGCCGGCCAATCGCAGCGTAGAACACCGGTAGCGACGAGCAGGTGCCCAAGCCGTTAGGGCGGGCCAGTCCGTGGATGAACACATCGCTGGCATCGGCGAAGAACTGGTCGTTCGCCTCCAGTTCACGTTCGCTGGGCGCGTTGGCGCGGGCGGGATTGTAGCGGATGCCGACATCCTCCTGGAGCACCGTAGCCAGCATCATCATGCGGAAGTAGCCCTCAGAGCGGTTGAACTCCGCCGGCTTGTCGCGGTAGCGGTAGAGGTGCCGGTCGGTCTCGAACTTCACCCGTTGGGCAAGGCCGTCGAGCATGGCCAGGCTGTTGGAGACGTTCAGGTCTTCCGCACCGCGCAGCCCTTCGGCGCACAGCAGGTTCATCAGGGCTATGTCGCAGCGCGCAAGTTCGCTGGTAGGGAAGGCGCAGAGTTCAGCGTAGGTGGTGGGAATTCGTGGCTGAGCAGGCGGCTGGGAAACTTTGGCGGCAGGCTTGAAACTTGATCCGGTCTGCAACCAAACCAATCCACCCAAACCGGCTAGCAGCAACGCGAGCAGCAGCAACCATTGACGCCGAGAGGTAGTCTCGTGCGCTACCTCTCGCTTTCGTCGAGTTCGGCTCATGCAGGTGGCTTCGGTTATTCCCGACGCCACCTGTGCGGTCAACGGCCTACTGCGGGTTGAACGTCGCGGTGTTGGTCCGCCAGACCAGCGACACGGAGCGCGCGAAGCATCTTTGAAATGCGACTGCGGCGCGGCGGAAAGCGGTGGCAAGCCACGCGCACTCTGAGACGCTGCACGCATCCGTAGCTCCGTTCGCGAGAACGGGGGGACGCCGCCGACCCCGGTCACGGGCACCGCGTTCTCGCGAACGCGGCTACCGAGACTGCCCGGCCTACTGCGGGTTGAACGTCGCGGTGTTGGTCCGCCAGACCTGCGTCACGGCCCAGACGTTGGGCCGGGTAAGCGCCCGGCCAAAGCACAGGAACCGCACACCGCTACTGCCACGCCGTCAGGTTTCAACCCCAAGCCATGTTCTCAAAGCTGCCGGCGGCCTCAGAAACCGAATTGCCCCGCCCATCGGCGTCATGTATCCAACAAGGAATGTCCGCCCCGGTTTTCAGCAAAGGCATGCACGCGCAAACTGTTCCTGCCTGTTCGTGGATCGTGTGCCTGATCCTGGGGGTCTTTTTAGGTTCGATCCGCCTGCCGGCCCAAGATGTCACCGGCAGAACCGTTCCATTCGACCTTGATGGGAACGGAACCGACGACTTCGCCCTGAATCATCAGTTCATCGCCTCACCCACGCCCTCAGGCGCAACCATCTTCCACAGAATTTCACTGCAACCTCTGGGGCTGAATTCCCTCGTGGCATCCAAGGACATCGGCCCAATGAACGCCACGATCGCATCGTGGGAGGCGCTCGGGGCCGCCTGGAACGGCGTCCTGCGGGCAGATCAACGGCTGATCGGGACGGCCGACTCCCCGAACGAGGTGGATCTCGTCCACAACACCTTCCAGGTCGGCGGACCGGTTCCCACTCCGGGAAATGGAGAACTGCTCGGCGCCACGGCGGACGGAACCGACAACCATGTGGTCCTGCTGTTGCTTGGGGCGGGCGACACCTCGCGGCCGGCGTGGATTTCATTCCGTGCGAGTGCCTTTGGCACCGTCGGCCTGGCGGCCACAGGATTTGGGTTTGCCCGTAACCAGGGCGCTGCCGCCGTCACCGGCGATGAGTCGGTGTTCGTTCCCCTGAGAATTTCACTGGTCGAGGGCCGGCCGACCCTCTCCATACATCCGCTCGCGACCAGTGCGGCAGCCCCCAATGAGTTCATCTTTGAGTCGCGGTCAGATCTCGGCCCGGCCGCGTGGACGGCCATTGATCCCGGGCAACCGCTGGATGATACCGCACCGCGGCGCTTCATCCGATGGCGACTGCGCTGAGGGATCCGTTCGCCGGTCTGCCGGCCGAAAGCGGTGGCTACGCTTCGCGCACGCTCACGCCAAGGTGTTTTGCCCCAGGCCATAACAATCGTCCGCGGTCAGGCGTTGAGCACCGCCTCGCAGCCCTTCCGCACCGGCTCGTAGCCCAGACGGCGGAACGTTCGTCCGCGATGTCGATCTGTCCGGTTGCGGTGGTGGCCCACCCGCTTTGCGGAGACCATTCGCTGGCGTTGGCGGCCAATTCCACGATCCGTCCCCGCACGGTCTGGTGAATGTTATCGCGTCCTGCCCCCGTGTAGCCGCCGGGTTCGGTGTGATTGCCGGCGCTGGCGTGGCTGATGCCCACGGGAAAGAGCCCGTCCCGCAGGGCCGACGGTTCACGCGTGGAAAGCACGAGCCCGGCGTCGGGCAAGAAGAGACGGAAGGCGGTGACGAGCAGCAACAGTTCGCAGGCGCCGAGGTCACGTCGCCTTCGCCGCTGGGCCGGATCGCGCAGAGCTTCGGGAAGTCGTAGTCCGTGTTCACAAAAAAAAAACCCGTGCGCGAACACCGGCCGTGGCACCACTGAGAAGCCCGCGCCCGTGCTCACCTTCCAGAGCGCGAGTCCGGTCGTCGGATCGTGTCGTCGGGTTGGAAGGTAATCTCCGCCCGCGCCCCGCCGAGCGCGACGAGGCTGAAGACAAAGGCAAAGACAACGCTGGCGAAGAGTCGTGACATGGCTCGAATGAGATGAGCGGCAGTTTTTTGGAAAAGGTAAGTTAGGCCGCGGATTTATAGGCGCCGAATTCAGTGGATAGGAATTCGTCGTGGCCCATTGACCCGGGTCAATCCCGGTTGAAACGCCCGGCGCTCTAAATTGATGGCGCGCTCAGGCCAGCACCGCCTTCACTACCTGGCCGTGGACATCGGTGAGGCGAAAATCTCGGCCGCCGAAACGATAGGTGAGTTTCTCGTGATCCATGCCCAGCAGGTGGAGGACGGTCGCCCACAGGTCATAAACCGTGCAGACGTCCTGCACCGCGTGGTAGCCGAGTTCATCCGTCGCGCCGTGGGCCATGCCGCCCTTGATGCCGCCGCCCGCCAGCCAGACGCTGAATCCGAAAGGATTGTGATCGCGTCCATCCGTTGATTGGGCGAACGGCGTGCGGCCGAATTCGCCCGCCCAGACGATGAGCGTCTCGTCGAACAGGCCGCGCGCCTTCAGGTCGTGAATCAGACCGGCGATCGGCTGGTCCACCTGAAACGCCATCTCGGAATGGCCGGCCTTCAGCACGCCGTGTTGATCCCACGGGTTGCCAATCTGAACGAGATCCGACGGGCGCGGCAGACAGGTCAGCTCGATGAATCGCACGCCACGCTCGACCAGCCGGCGGGCGAGCAGGCATTGCCGGGCGTATTCCGCCTTCTCCTTCACGGGTGAGTCCAGGCCGTAGAGTTTCTTCGTGGCCTCGCTTTCACCCCGCAGATCGACGAGGTCCGGCACGGCGGACTGCATGCGGTAGGCGATCTCGTAGTTCTGGATGGCGGACTCCACCTGCTCGTCGCCTTGCAGCCGGGCTAGGTGGCCACGGTCGAGGCGGTCCACAAACCTCAGCCGCTTGCGTTGCAGTCCGTCGGCCTCCCGCGGCGTGATGTTGGCCAGCGGCTCCTTCTGGGTCGGGTCGATGAAGGACGCCTGGTGCACCGCCGGGAGAAAGCCGTTGCCGAAAATGTTCACGCCGCCCAACGGGGCGCCGCCGCTGGCCAGCACCACGAATCCCGGCAGGTTTTGATTCTCACTGCCCAAGCCGTAGCTCGTCCACGCGCCCGCGCTGGGAAATCCGGCCAGCGAGAAGCCGGTGTGGATGAAATAATTCCCCTGCGCGTGTTCGTTCGCCACGCTGGTCATGGAGCGGATGACGGCGAGGTCGTCCGCGCACGCGCCGATGTGGGGGAACAAATCGCTGACCGGGAGTCCGGACTGGCCGCGGTTCCGAAACTCCCACGGACTGGCCATGATGTTGCCGTTCTCATTGAACATGGTGGGTCGCACCGGCACGGGCATCGGTTTGCCGTGATCCCGTTTCAAGCGCGGCTTGGGATCGAAGGTATCCACATGCGACACCCCACCTGACATGAAACAGAAGATGACGCTCTTCACCTTCGGCGGGAAATGCGGCGGACGCGGTGCGAAAGGATTGAGCTTCGCTGCCGGCGCGTCGGCAGCGAGGACTTTGCCCCCGCCCATCAGCCCGGACAACGCCACCAGGCCGAAGCCGGTCGAGCACTTCGTGAGCATGTCACGCCGGGAAATCAGTTCCGCGCGGCGCATGGCGAGTCGGGATCGATCAGTCGACATAGATGAATTCCTTCAGGCAAAAAAGTGATTGGGCGAAATCCTGCCAGACCCGTTCGCTCTTCTCGAGTTCACCCGGCGGGATAGAGTGTTCCGCCGCCAGTTCATCGAGAAATTCCCGACTGCCGGCCAGGTCCTCCGCCGTGGCCGCGCGCCCCAGCGCCTTGATGAACATGGCGCGAACCCGTTCGTCGCGGCCGAGGCCGTCCTTCACCAGCGCCTTCGCCCACTTGGCGGACTGGTCGATCACGAACGGATCGTTGAGCAGGGTGAGGGATTGCGCCGGAACATTGGTCGTATCGCGCTTGCCTCGTGTGCTCGCGGGCTTGGGCGCGTCGAAGGCTTCGAGAAACGGATTGGCGGCATTGCGGCGAACGCGCTGGTAAACGCTGCGCCGCCGGTCGCCGTCGAGCGGGTCCTTGGGTCCGCCGCCTTCTGTCTTGGCGACGTAATACACGTTCACCCCCGGGCCATACATTTTCAGATCCAGCTGGCCGGACACCGCGAGCACAGCGTCGCGAATCGCCTCGGCTTCCAGACGACGCACAGGCGCATGCGACAGAAGTTCGTTGCCGGGATCGATTCGTAGCGCGTCGACCGAGGCCAGTGCGGTCTGCTGAAAGGCTCGCGACATCAGGATGAACCGGATCGTTTCCTTGAGCGACCAACCGTGCTCAATGAAACGGGACGCGAGGTAATCGAGCAGCTCCGGATGCGTCGGCTTCTGCCCCAGCCGGCCAAAATTGTCCACCGTCCCGACCAGGCCGCGCCCGAACAGGTGATGCCAAAGGCGATTGACCATGACCCGAGCCGTCAGGGGATTGGCGGGACTCGCGACCTTGTCGGCCAGTTCCAGCCGGCCGCTCAAAGAGGTGCGGAACGGTCGATCGTCGAACATCTCCAGGAACCGGCGCGGGACCGCTTCGCCCGGCTGGGTGATCTGGCCGCGCACGAACAACGGCTGGTTGAAGGCCGCCGCTTCATGCACTCCCGGCGCGCGGCGCGGGACAGGAATCTCCGCCTCGAGCCGGCGATAAGTGGCCACGGATTCCTTCAATTGCGGCAGGCGCGGCAGCGAGGCAGGCAACAGATCCCGGCGGACGAAGTAGTCGAGGAACGCCAGTTCCTCGTCGCTCAATTTTCCCTCGCGCCAGTGTTGGACGGCAGCCGTCAAGCCACGACGGTAGCGTTCGGCCAACTCGGTCACCGACCCGGGCGCTTCGCCCGCCAGCAGAACGGCCGCGGGCACGAGCAGTTCCTTGGGCGGCTGGGAACCGTGGTGGAAAACCAC
>JAYUSF010000152.1:0-18374 GCA_043755815.1 Verrucomicrobiota bacterium | reverse complement strand
GCTCGGCTCGCTCCGCTCGCCTCCGCTCCACCTCCCCCTCTGGGGTTGGGTGGAAACACAAGGAAAGCAAATTACAGAAAGCTTCTTACACCGGCCGCTGTTGCCGGTGCAGTCGATATCTCATCGGATGCAATCATCAATGGAACGGTTCGGATCGAGTCTCCCTCTGGTGGTGGCGGAAGTGGTTTCTTATTCGCCGCAACCAACAGACTGTTCTTGGTGTCTGCAAGGCATGTTCTGTTTGGCACGGACCCAGCGAGCACCAACCTAGCCGCCCCTTTAATTAGGATTAGTGGTCAAGTCAAACGAGGTCATGCCTTCGACGTGTTCCGTGCAGTTCTGTTTCTTGATGAGCTCAACAGAGCAGGAATGGTCAAAGCTCACGGCTCTAGGGACGTGTGTGTGGTTCAAATCATGTCAGCGATAACGTCCTCTACGAACGGGACGTGGAAATATCGCTCCTACGACCGGTATCTCCTTTATGAGAAAGCTCCCCAAGGCAATCCCTTCGCCTTTGACGGTGATAATTGCGCTGATCTGCATGAGGTCGAAGTTGGGGCGGAAGCCCGCCTCACAGGCTTTGCCCGTAACGTCTTGCCGATCCCGCCGAGCTTAATGGATCGCCCACTGATCCGCTCGGGCAACGTTGCCGCGATCAGCACCGAGGACATGGAGCTGCTGGTAGAATGCAGAAGTTATGACGGAGACAGTGGGGGGCCAGTTGCGGTTGAAAGGAGTGAACCCCACAAGATTTACAACACTAAACCGTGGAAGATTGTGGGTGTGCAATCCTCGATGGTCTTCGGATTGTTCCCGATGGGAGCAACTAATGTTGTTGGCATGGACAACTCCGGGTTGAGCAGGATTGTTCCAATGAAGTGCGTGCGGGAACTCGTTGATTCGTTCCGATAACCTGAAGCCCGCGCTTGCCTTCCACGTCGACGAACGCGAACGCTTCCGCGTCACCAATTGCACATGAAACGCATCCCGTTGCTCTCGCTCGGCGCGCTGCTCGTCAGCACCGCCGCCTTCGCCCAAGGCGTTGGCTACACCGACACCCCCCAGATCCGCGGCCAGAAGTGGAAGGTCCACGACAAGGACCGGCCCAACCCGCCCACCGTCAAACCCGCCACCACCTTCAGCCACGGCGCACCGGCACCCAGCGACGCCACGGTGCTCTTCGACGGCAGCGATTTCTCCCGGTGGGAACGCGACGGCGGCGGCGCGCCCAAGTGGAAGATCGAGCACGGCTACATGGAAGTGGTCGGCAAGTCCGGCGGCATCCACACCAAGGATCAGTGGGGCGACGCCCAGTTGCATATCGAGTTCGCCACGCCCACCAAGCCCGAGGGCGAGAGCCAGGGCCGCGGCAATTCCGGCGTCTTCTTCCATGGCCAGTTCGAGATCCAGGTGCTCGACAGCCACAACAACAAGACCTACGCCGACGGCCAGGCCGGCGCGCTTTATGGGCAGTGGCCGCCCTTGGCGAACGCGATCAAGGGCCCTGGCGAATGGAACAGCTACGACATCGTGTTCGAGGCCCCGAAGTTCGATGCGGATGGCAAGCTGACCAAGCCCGCCTTCGCCACGGTCATCCTCAACGGCGTGGTCCTGCACAACCGCAAGGAGCTGAACGGCCCGACCAACCACCGTGCTACCGATCCCTACAAGGCCTACTCCGGCAAGGGCGGCATCGCACTTCAGGACCACGGCAACCCGACGCGCTTCCGCAACATCTGGATCCGCCAGCTCGGCGAATACAACTGAAGCATCCTGCGACGCCTGCTCCGAACAGGGCGGCCAGCAGGCCGCCCTGTTGGTTTGTCCGGACCGCGACACGATCCGACAGGGCTCAGCCAACCACCGGCAAACTCGCCGCCGCGATGGCTTGGCCGTGCCGCTTCTCCTGCTCGTCCGGCACCTGGAACTTCACGCGCGCCGCGAGCTCAGGGAACTCCAGGTCGAGCACCTTGCGGGCGCCCTCCAAGATGCGGTCGCCGCCTGCGCCGGTCGTCACGCGGCCAAGCACGAGCACATGCCGGAAGTCATAGAAGCTCGCCGCGTGGGCCAGGCCATAGCCGAGGAAGATGCCCAGCGTATCGTAAATCTTCGCGGCGCGTGGGTCGCCTTCCTTCATCAGCGCCTGGACGTGTTTGAGTTTTTCCGGCAGGCCAAGCTTGGGGTCCACTTCGATGCCCGCCGGAGCCAGCAGACGGCCGACCGCCTGCTGCGAGAAGTAGGAAGCGCCCACGCCCAGGTCGCCGGACCATTCTTCGCGCGGTGCCGTAGGACTGTAGTCGAACGGCGTGAAGGCCAGTTCGTTGAGCCAGGACGTGATGTTGCCCTCGGCGTTCACGAAGCCGGCGGCCGTGCTTGTGCCCATCGCGAGGCCGAGAACGGAGTTCATGCCGAGCGACATTGAAGCCGCGAGCGCGGTGACTTCGCCATCGTTCACCACATCGAAGGGAATGCCGCCCCATTCCTGCCGAAGTTCAAGAAAGAGGTTCTTGGCCCGTGCTTCGAACACGTCGCGGGGCACGCCGCGGAACAGCGAGGCGACTTTCACCCGGTTGTTCACATAGACGCCCGCCGCGCTGCCGCCGATGCCGTCCACGCGGGGAAGATGTGCGGCGGCCTTGCGCAGGGAATCGCGCACCCCGTCGAGGTGATAGTTCACGTCGGGCCGAAAGTAGGGATCCCAGACCGTCTCCTCGCTGAAGACGCATTTGCCGTCGATGACCGCGGCGACCTTGCGGTCCGAACCGCCGAGATCGAAACCGATGCGGCAACCATTCCAATTCCGGCCCAGCGGCGCCGTGCTGGCCTTGGGCGCGGGCAGGTCGGCGGGCGACTTCACACTGACAACTTCGATCGCGTGGTCGTAGATGCGTCGGCCGATGATTTCCGAGTCAAACTTCCCGGCTGCGTCTTCGGCGTAGTGCCGGCGCAACGCCACCGCGATCGATTCCGGCCCGGCCACGTGAATCCGCCAGCCGCCGTAGGCCCAGAGGAGGAACTTCACGAGGCGTTCGACAAAAAAGGGGTTCGCGATCGCGGCCGCCGGATGGTTCGCGGACAGGATGTTCAACTGGTGGTGGAAGACCGAGCCGTCGGCCTGCTCCAGCGCGATTGTGACCGGTTCCGTGGCAACTTGGGAAAACGCCTGACACGCCAACGCCGCGGGTCGAAAGCCGGGATCAAGCTCGGGCGCAAGCCGGGGTGCGACGAGAAACTGGGAGAGCGAAGTCATGCTTGGGTGGAGGCTGCGAAGCGACGGGCCGGACCGCAAGTGCCGGATAGGTGGGACGGGCGTCGCCAATTCTCGCACCGGAAAACCTGGAAAGTAAAACGCAGGTCGCTAGCACGCGCGGGATCTGCGGGAAAACCGGGGATCGATCACTTCGCCTGAACCGCGTCGAGCAGGGTCTTCAACTGGTCGGCCGGCAGCTTTTTAAGCGCGTCCCGGAGTTGATCCGGCGTCAACGCGCTTGGAACGGGACCACCGCCGCCGGCGACGGGTATTTTCGCCAACTCTTCACCGGTCCAAGCTTCCGAAGCGTCTCTCGCTTTTTCCTCTTCGATGACCGCCTTGACCTGTTCTTCGGTGACAATGCTGGCCTTGTTACCCCACGCATTGCGCACGTAGCTCAGCACGTCGGCAATTTCCTTGGCGGTCAACCCGGCCGGATTGTCCGGCGTCTTGGCCCACGGATTCATCGCGCCAACACCGCCAGTGTTAAAGTCCTGGCCGTTCAGTTTGATCGGACCTTTGAGTCCGTGCAGAACGACCCGAATGATCCGGTTTGGCCCTTCGGCCAGCACCCAGTCGGCGCCCGCCAGAGGGGGAATGGACAGGCTGAGATTGCCCAGACCGTCCGGCTGATGGCAGGCGGCACAGGTTGGGCGGTTGTAAACCGCCATGCCCGCCTTGATGACTGCCGCATTGGGGTCGTCGGCAACGGCCACCAGCTTCGCCGGCCGGCCATACGGCAATTCGTTAAACTCGTTGGGGTCAAAACGGCCGCTGTATTTGCCCACGTAGAGCCCACCCCAAACCATCAGGGCGGTGCTGCCAATCAGCAGCAGGGTGTTCAGCAGCCCAAAACCGGATCGCGGATTCGGATTCATCGCTTGGCCTCCTCCTTGACAGGCAGAACGGCTTCCGGCAGGTCCACGCTCGTGCTCAGGCTCCCCAAGTAGGCCGCCAGTTGCCGGGCCGCTCGCGTCGGGATGACTTCCATGCCAGTTCCACCGGGCAAAGCCAACGCATCGGCTGAGGGGCCAGCCGCCATGACCGGCCGTTGCTCGAAGAGAAAAGGCAATCCGGCGCAGGTCGAGTTGGTCACCACGAGCCGCGGGTTGTAGAGACGAACGAGATTGAACCCGTTAGTGCCGAGCCGTTCACCGTAGTTGGCGAGGTCCGGACCCAGCCGGCTCGATCCCAGTTGAACTGGGCTGTCGCGGAGGTAGTCACGGGCCACTGAGCGCCGCTGGCCCCAGCCGCGGGCCACGTCACTGCCGCCGTTGGCAGGACGGACCTGCTGGGTGTGGCAGGCGATGCAGCCATGGGCAACGTAGTGGGCGTGCCCCTGAACCGCTTCGCCACTGCGGGCGGGCGGATAGGTCACGACGGCACTCAGAGCGTTCGTGCTGAGGTCCGCATCAAGGGACGCCAATTGGTGCCGCGGAACCGCCACGAGGCCAAGCCATGAAGCCGCCAGCGTCGTCAGCACTCCGAGAAAAAGTAGTGGGCCGTGGTTCATGGCATCATTTGGCCGCAGCGGTCGGAGCGGTGCCAGTGACTACTTCGGTCACCAGAGCGCGGCCAGCCGGCAGGGCAAAGCTGGCGATCAGCAGGACGACATTCGTGGCAAAGGCGAGCTGACCGAGCAGTAAAACCGCGAATCCGGCCGTGTGCAGGCGGAGCCAAGGCTTCAACGCGGCATTGATCGAAAGCAGATCCACCTGGGCGTCTGCGAGGGCCCAGCCCTGGTTCCAGCCGCCGATCCCGTAGGCGACCACCACGATCAGAAGGCCGAGGACGCTCAGGCCTATGTGGGCATTGGCGAGACCGCAGTTTGGCAGCCTGCGCCCCGCGAGTCGCGGGACCAACACGTAAACGCCGGCAAACAGAGCTCCGGTGACGAAGCCAAACTGCAGCAACTCGCGGACAGCGACTTCAAATTGCGTAAAATGCAGGACCGCATTGGCGCAACGCAGGGAGGTCACGGCCTGGACGATGCCGCCGAGGGTCAGCGACCATGCCGACAGTTTGGCGAACTTCAGGGCGGTTGGCCCGCAGGTTGGACCCACATGCAAATTGACGCTCGCGAGCAAGACCGGGATGAGCAGGAGGACTCCCGCGACCACCGCCACGGAGACGGTCCACGCAGGCAGCGGCCCCCCAACCATTCCGGCAGCCGCCGTCCAGCCACCGAAAAGGGCCAGCGTCCAAAAGGCCAGCGGGGCCAGTTCCGGCGAGCGCAAGGCCTTCCCGGTGAGTTCGGGGATATAATGATAGAGTGAAGCCAGCGCGAGCGGGGCCAGCCACAGCCAGTTAAGTCCCTGCGAAAACCAACCCGCGGCGAGGGCGTTCAGCACACCGCGACCGGGGAAGAAAACGGAGGTGACCAACGCAGTGCCGTAGAGCCAACCGAACCAGAGGAGGGCCCCCAAGATGAACCATTGCGCCGGCGCATAGCCGCCGCGACGGCAGGTGACGATGGCCGCGATGCCGTTCCCGGCGACGAGAAGATAACCAACCAGCAGGATCACTCCGAGACTTGCCGGCAGTTCGAGCCCGGGAATTCCCGTCGAAGCACCCAGCAGCAACGCGGGCACTCCGGCCGTTAACGCCAGGTTCCAAATCACTGTGCCGATGACGGCGCTGCCCCAGCAGGCAAGCTCGGTTTTACCGAGATGCACCAGCAGCCAAAGCGCAATGCCCAGACCGGTTTGGGAAGCGGCCCCCAACAGCAGCACGTTGCTGGCAGCCGCCTGTAGCCGGCCCAGACCCGCCCACGCAAACGGTAGGCACTCGGGCGCGTGCAGTTTCAGTGACGCGAGCAGCGAAAGCACCAAGCCGACCAGCAGCCAGATCAGCCCGCTGCCGAGCAGATAAGTAGCCGGCACGCGGCTGGTCTGCTCATGCGCTTCCAAGGAAGCATTTGGGTTCGCGGGGACGCTCATCGCGGGATCACTCGTAGCTGACCGCTTTGGTGGACTTCTCGAGGCGTTCGAGCAGCTTGGTGCGTCCGGAGGCGTTGCCATCTTTCCATTCGGTGGCCATGAGCTCCATCGCCTTGGCCACGGGCAGCCGATAGACTCCGTTCTCCGCCTTGACGACGCCGTAGTTGTTCAAAGTTTCGGCATTTGCCTGCTTCAACTCCGTCCAAGTTTGGAACCGAAATTCGCCCCGCTGGGCGGCCACCGGATCCAACTTCTCAGTGCGGACGAGGTAATAGGCCAAGGCGCCGAAAACCAACAGAATGCCCACCCCGGCGGCAAAACTAACCGCCGACTTCGTGCATTTTTCGGAACAGCAATCGTTCATGCTCAAGGTCCTTCAGTGATGGGCCGCAGCTTCGGCCGCGGACCGGGGAACTTCGTGGTGGGTGATGGCCTCTTTCAGGCGCGGATGCTTCTGGGGCCAGGCGGGGAACGACTGGTAGGACTTCCACCAGAGGACGCCAAAGGCCGCGGACAGGCCGCCCCAGCAGAGCGGATCCCAAAGGGTGATGTGCAGCCCGGCAGGATAAAGCACCGGCATGACGTTGAAGGTCATGTCGAGGTAGTGCATTAGCCACGCCCAGACGATCATCGGGCCCATGACCGTCATCGTCATCTTGGTGTCGATGCGCAACAGGAGCAGGAAGGGCAGGAAGAAGTGACCGAAGAGGATCAACATGCCGACGCCCCACCACGAACCCTGTTCGCGCAGGACATACCAAAACGTCTCCTCCGGCATCGCGGCGTTCCAGATCAGGAAATACTGGGAAAAATGGATGTAGGCGTAGAAGACAGTAAACGCGAAGAACAGCAGTCCCAGCGCGTGGACCGTCACCTTGCTGACCACCGGCTTCAGCTCGCGTTTCATCAGCCAGCGGGTGATGCCGTAGTAGGTCGCAAACACCGTCCACATGCTGCCGGCGAAGTAATAGACACCATACATCGTGCTGAAGAACTGGTGCTGAAGCGACTTCATCAGCAGGAAGACGACGAGCGTCACCGTAAAGGCAAACGCATAAATGCCCCAACCCGCGAGGATCCGCGCCTTGCGGGTCCAAATCGCTGCGCCGTCCTTGTCTTGGGCGAGCGAGAAGCGCCGGAAACTGTGGGCCATCCAGCCCCAAAGGAGAAAGATCAGCACCAGGCCGACGTTGAAACTGATCTTGTTGAACAAGATCTTCTTAACGTTGAGCGCCGGGTCCGTCGCGGGATCGATGTTCATCCACGGGTGGATGTGGCCCAGCGTAGAAAGCGCGAGGATCGGAATTAGCGCCACGAGCCCCCAAGGAAAGATAAGGCACGCCATATTCTCGGCGATGCGCATTACGGGCACGCTCCAGCCGGCATCGAACAGGTGGTGAATCAGGATGAAGAACATCGAGGCCACCAGCAGGCTCAGCACAAACATGAACGCCGTCAGGTAGCTGTAGCCGAATTGGGAAGCCACCGTGACCTCAGGGCTATTATGCAGGCCGTTGCCCGCGTGTTCATCGTGGGAGGATTCGTGACCCGTGTCGGCCTTGGCCGGCGCGTGAGCCACGGCCTTGTTGTCTTCCGTGTGTTCGGCGGCGAGGACGCGCGCGGTGGCGAAGCTCAGCACGCCGACGCACGCCAACGCGGCCAGGAATCGTTTGAAGAAGAGGGAAAGGTTCATAGGGGCTTACTTCTTCAGTTTGGCCAGCTCCGGAGCCGGCACGTCCGCCTCGAAGCCGAGGCGGCTGAGTTGGAGGGCGCGGACGTAGGCGACAATCGCCCAGCGGTCTTCCGGCGGAATCTGTGACGCATAACCCATCATCGTGGTCTTGCCATAGGTGATGGTGTTGAAGATCTCCCCGTCGTTGAGCTTGATGATGCGGGGATCCATCAGGTTGGCGACGGTCGCCATGCCGAGCTTCTTGGTGATGCCCCCGTTGGCGTCCGCCTGGGCGCCATGGCACGGCTGGCAGAAGATGGCATACCGTTGCTGACCCCGTTCCAAAAGTGCCGCCGTCACGGCAACCGGATTGGCTTCAACAAACGCGGCGCCTTCCTTGCCGGTGTTAAAGGCGTTGTCTTCCCAATAGGCGTTTTCGGTGAAGCCATTTCGCTGGGACACGGTGCCTACCGGGATCCCGCGGGAGGTCCGTCCGTCGGCGAAAGCGGTGAACTGGCTGGCGGTCTGCGGACGCAGCTTGGGCTGGCGATCCATGTCGTCGAACAGCTCGATTGGGGTGCGCGTCGTGGCCGATCCGCGAAACCCGGCGATGGCGATCACGCTCACCGTGGCGACGGCGAGCAGGCCCAAGGTGACCTTGAACCGGCTGCCGAGGAACGAGAGGAGGAAGAGGGCGATTTTCTCAAACATGGCTTATTCCTCCGAATCGTGAATTTCCTCGAAGGCTGAGGCCCCGTGCTTTTCGAGCAGGGCGCGGACGTCGGTCGCCGCGAACTTCGGGTCGGCCGTCTCCACAAAGACAAAGAACTTGTCATTGGTGACCCGCTTGAAGCGCTCGGAGCCGAAGAGCGGATTGTTCAACCGCGGCAGCCGGTTGAGCAGCGCGAGTCCAAACAGCGTCCCAAAGGCGCTGAGCAGGATCGTCATCTCATAACTGACCGGGAACGCATACAGCGGGGTGAACAGCGGTTTGCCGCCGACCACCAAAGGGTAATCAAACTTGTTCATGAACCAGATCATGCTCATGCCGGCGAAAAAACCGGTGACGCCGCCCACAAAGGTAAAGTAGCCGACCTTCGAGCTGGGCAGGGCCATGGCGTCATCCATGCCGTGGATCGGGAACGGCGTGAAGACATCCCACTTGCGGAACCCGGCATCGCGCACCGCCATGGCGGCATGCATGATGTCGGCGGGATTTTCAAACTGGGCCAGGAGGCCTAAAGGTTTCTGAGCGCTCATTGCGGTATGCTCCTTGGCTTAGTGATGAGACTCCTTCGCTCCACCCAGCGGATGATGCGGGTCAGCCTGTGGCGTCACGGCCTTCACCTCGCTGATCGCCAGCGCCGGCAGGAACCGGATGAAGAGCAGGAACAGGGTCATGAAGAGACCGAAGCTGCCCACGAAGGTGAACACGTCCACCCAGGTCGGCGTGAAGTAGCCCCAGCTCGACGGCAGATAATCGCGGTGCAGCGACGTGACGATGATCACGAAGCGTTCAAACCACATGCCGATGTTCACCACGATCGAGATGAAGAACACGAACACCATGTTGGTGCGGCACCATTTGAACCAGAACAGGTGCGGGCTGATCACGTTGCAGGTGATCATCGTCCAGTAGGCCCACCAATAGGGCCCGAAAGCGCGGTTCTTGAACGCGTAGAGCTCGTAGGGACTGCCGCCATACCAGGCGATGAAGAACTCCATTCCGTAGGCGTAGCCGACGATGGAACCGGTCGCGAGCAGCACCTTGCACATCAGTTCGACGTGCCGGACGGTGATGATGTCCTCCAGTTTGAACAGCGTCCGCATCGGGAGCAGCAGCGTCAGCACCATGCCGAAGCCCGAGAAGATGGCGCCGGCCACGAAGTAGGGCGGGAAAATGGTCGTATGCCAGCCCGGCACCTGCGAGACCGCGAAGTCGAAGGAAACGATCGAGTGCACGGAGAGCACCAGCGGTGTGCTCAGTCCGGCCAAGATCAGGTAAGCCTTCTCGTAATTGCTCCAGTGCCGGTTCGAGCCGGTCCAACCAAGGGAGAACAGCCCGTAGAAAAAGCGGCGGACCTTGTGGGTCGCGCGGTCACGGAGCGTGGCCAGGTCGGGAATCAGGCCGGTATACCAGAACAGCAGCGACACCGTTCCGTAGGTCGAGACGGCAAACACGTCCCACAAAAGCGGCGAGCGGAACTGCGGCCAGATGCCGTTCGCGTTGGGAAACGGAATCAAATAGCCCGGGAGGAGGGCAAACCAGACGCGACCCGTATGCACGACCGGAAAGATGCCTGCGCACGCCACCGCAAAGATGGTCATCGCCTCGGCGGCCCGGTTGATCGAAGTCCGCCATTTCTGCCGCAGCAGGCAAAGCACGGCGGAAATCAGCGTTCCGGCGTGACCGATGCCGATCCAAAACACGAAGTTCGTGATGTCCCAAGCCCAGTCCGCGGGCTGGTTCAGACCCCAGACGCCAACACCGCTGGAGATCAGGTAGGCAATGAGCGAAAACATCATGCCCATCGTGCCGGCGCTGATGATGAAAGCCGGCCACCACCACTTGGGCATCGGTTTTTCGCAAACGCCGGCAATGGAATCCGTGATCCATGCCAGTGAGCGGTTGTTGAGCACCAGCGGCAGGCGCTGAAGTTCACGCGGCGCCTCGGCGGCGTTCACGTGAACGGGCGGGGCGGGGTGACCGTGCTGGGCGGCCTCGCGGGTGGCACCGGCTTGCATGGCGGCGGCTTTAGCCATTACGCGGCTCCTTTCTGAGCGGCCGGAAGTGCGGCGGGTTTTTCATCATGGCCATGGCCTTTGCCGTGTTCTTCAAACGGGTTTTCGTGACGGAAGCGCTCATAATCGCGGAGCGTATCCGGCTCCGACTTCGAATCCGGCATCGCCGGATTCGGATTGCGGATGCGGGCGAGGTAGGTGACGCGCGGCTTGTTATCGAGGAAACCAAGCACCGTGTAATCGCGCGGGTCCTTCTTGAGCTTGCTGACCGCGCTCTCGGGATCGAGCAGGTTGCCAAACGTGATCGCCTCGGCGGGGCAGGCCTGCTGGCAGGCCGTCTTGATCGTGCCATCGGGAACGCGGACATCCCCGCTGCCCTTGGCCTTGTTTTTCTGGGCGATCTTGGCCTGTTCAATCCTCTGCACGCAGAACGTGCATTTCTCCATCACGCCGCGCATGCGGACCGTGACGTCGGGATTCTTGACCAACTTGATGATCTCCCATTCGGGGTCGGAGTTTTTGTCCTTCCCGAGCGGACCGTGGTAAAGCGGATCTTCGACATTGAGGAAGAGATTCCCCTTGCCGCTGCCGTAGCCGATTTCGCGCTTGTTGAAGTCGAAGAAGTTGAAGCGCCGGACCTTATACGGACAGTTGTTGGCGCAATACCGGGTGCCGATGCAGCGGTTGTAGGCCATCACGTTGAGGCCTTCCTCGTCGTGAACCGTCGCGTTTGCCGGGCACACACTTTCGCACGGAGCGCTCTCGCAGTGCTGGCAGAACATCGGCTGCACGGCCATCTGGGGATCCTCGGCCGCAGACTCCGTGTCGATGCCCAGCGATGGTTCGTGACTGTAATAGCGGTCGATGCGCATCCAGTGCATCTCGCGGCCGCGCATGACCTGCGCCTTGCCCACGATCGGGATGTTGTTCTCCGCCTGGCAGGCGATCACGCACGCGGAGCAACCGGTGCAACTCGCCAGATCCACCGTCATGCCCCACTGGTGAATCTCCGACTTCGTGAAGGGATTCGCCTTGTAGGGATGCGTGTAGATGTTCTTGAGCGAACCGTCCGCATTCTTGGGCACGAAGTGCGGGAGGTGCGCGTCGAGATCCATGTTCTTGGCAAAGTCGGGCTTCGCCTTGAACTGCTCCAAGTTCGCTTCTCGGATCACCGGGCGGCCTTCCATGAGGCCGTGCTCCTGAGTCACGCCGAGGTATTGCTTGCGGAAAACCTGCTCAACCTTGGCGCCTGACACCAGGTGGCGCGAGTCACTGCGGAAGAGCGGATAGGCATCGATGCCGCAGTTCCGGCCCACGCGACCGGTTACCCTTCGGCCATAGCCCAGCGTCACTGCGACCACGCCGTCCGCGAGACCGGGCTGAATCCAGACCGGACCTTCGATCGAGACCCCGTTGACCGTGATCCTGACGAAATTCTGGTTATACTGGCCGTCGTGCGCCTGGGCGTTGTCGGCAGACTTGTCCCCTCCGCTCAGACCGAGCGCCTTGCCGGTCTTGGGAGACACTTGAATCGAGTTCCCCCAAGTCACCTTGGTGATCGGATCCGGCAACTCCTGCAGCCAGCCGTTGTTGTTAAAACGGCCATCGTCCACCTTGGAATCGCGGCCAAGGACCACCTCGATGCCGTCGGTCTTGGCCGGCTTGAACGCGGCGAGTTCCGCCGCCACCTTCCCGGCGTCCAACCCCAACCCAACGGGCTTGGCCGCGCTGTCATCGAGGAAGCCTTGGAACAGGAACTTCTTCCAGAGCTGTTCGTCGGCTCCGGCCAGGCCTTTGAAAGTTTCACGCACCTGCTCGGAGGCCGCAGGCTTCTCGGCACCCAGCAGGCGGGCGAGCAATTCGATCTCGGTCAGACCGCCGAAGAGCGGCTCGATCAGCGGTTGAACCGGCAGCACCGAACCGTCGGTCGCGCGGGCATCACCCCACGATTCGAGGTAATGGGCGGCCGCCAGATGCCAGGTGGCCTCCTTGGCGCGCAGACCGGCGGTTTCGTCTTCGTAGGCGCCGAGGCGGATGATGGTCTTGGCGGTCTTGGCGAGGTTGGCAAAATCCGCGTCTGCCGGGGCGTTGTAGGCGGGATTTCCGCCGAGGATCACCAACGTATCGACCCCGCCGGCCTTCAGGGCCGCGGTCAAATCGAGAATCGTGCTGAAATCTGCCGGCTGCTCGGCCTTGTGCAGTTCGAGCGTCTTGCCCACGGCACCGAGCGCTTCATTCAGGGCGAGGGCGATCAGTTGAACCGCCAGCGGCTGCGCGTAACCCGCGAGCACGACGGCTTCCCCTTTCTTGGAGGCGAGATCCTTCGCGCATTCTTCGGCCCATTTCGCCGGCGCGGGCGAGCCTTGCGCAACCGTCTTGAGGACGGCGCCGAGTTCACCGGCAGTAATGACGTAGCTCGCAATCTGCGCCGCCACCTTGACGACGTCGCTCGGCTTGACCCGAAGCCGGTGGTCGGCCTGACCGCCGGTCAGCGTCATCAGGGATTCCACGGCATACAGGCGGCTCATCTGCTCGCCCGGCTTGCGGCTCCGGGCAAATCCGCGGCCGAAGCGGGAGGAATCCAGCTCACCACCAAGAAAATCGGCATCCAGTGAAAGGATCCTCTTCGCCGAGCCGAGCTTGAAGAAAGGCTGCACGTCCGCCGCGAACGCCTTCGAGGCGGCAACCCGGGCGACGGCGAAATCCACCGGCTCATAATTGACCCAGCGGGCCCGGGAAAGCTTGTCGGCCAACTGGGTCTGCAACCGCGCCCGGGTCGGTGAGCTGCTGCGTTCCGCCAGCACGTAGAGGCCTTCGCCTGCATTCGCGGCAAACTTCTTCGCCAGGGCAGCGAGGCCGTCCTGAACCGCGGTGGCCTTCGCGTCACTGCCGTTCAGGATGTTCCGATGGGCCCGATCCGGATCGTAAAGCCCGAGGATGGAAGCCTGCACGAACGCGTCGGTCCCGGCGGAAGCGGGATGCTTGTCGTTGGGCTCAACCTTGACCGGACGGCCATCGGTGGACTTCACCAGCACGGGCGCCGCGGCGCCGCGGCTCGGGCACGCGGAAGCGTAGAATTGCCAGCCGCCGTGCACGTAGTTCTCCGGCTGCTTGCCGAAGGGGAGAAACTGTTCCTCGGGACGGCGGCAGCCGGCCCCGGCGCCACCCAGGCCGGCCAGCAGGAAACTGGCGGACATGAGCTTCATCCAGTCGCGGCGGGATTCGCCTTCGGGGGCAAGGCTCGCGCCGGCGGGAAATTCCTGCTCAATCCACTGCCGGACTTCCGGCGTTTCATTGAGCTGGGCGAGCGAACGCCAGTATTTCGGGCCGTTATCCGGCTCGGGGCAAGGCGGTGGGATCGTCTTCATCAGCGTTTCGGTCCGGGAAAAATCAGCGGTGGCAGGTGGAGCAGCTTTGGCCGGGCTGGACCTTCCAGTCGTGGACCAGTTGTTTGCCGTTGACCTGACCTTTCCAGTCGAGCTGGGTCACCAAGTCCACGGGGCGGATCTTCTCGTCGGGTGCACGATGGCAATCCACACAGAAGGACATTGAAAGGGGCTTCGCGTGCTGCACTTCGTCCATCTGGTTGACTTCGCCGTGGCAGTGGACGCAGGAGATTCCACGGTTCACGTGAACCGAGTGGTTGAAGTAGACGTAATCGGGAACCTTGTGGACCTGCACCCAAGGAATCGGTTTGCCCGTATTGTAGGACTCGCGCACCAGCGCCAGCTTCGGATCATCCTTCAGGATGAGGCTGTGGCAGTTCATGCAGGTCGACGCTGCCGGGATGTTGGAAAACCAAGCCTTGTCCACGTCGTTGTGGCAGTAGCGGCAGTCGATCCCAAGCTGGGTGCTGTGGATCTTGTGCGAAAACGCGACGGGCTGCTTCGGCTGGTAACCGACGCGGGTATATTTCGGCGTGAGGTAATAGGTCACACCCGCCATCGCCATGGTGCCGGCCAGCACGGCGATCAAGCCTAGCTTAGGCGCCAGTTGGTTGGCCCACTTGGGAAAAATCTGTGGCATCAGTCAGCAAATTAAGCCTTGGACTGGCCGCTCACGGCATCGTCCAACAGGCGGTTCGTTATCCAGATCAAATTCCGCTCGGAGGTGACTACACTGTCGGTTGAATGGGCATTCACCCTTCAACCGCGGCGCGCAAACTCAATTCGGCCCAAAAACCCAGTCTTCAGTCCCTTAATTCCGCCTGCTAGCGTCGGCAGCTTGGAGCAAAACCTGAGGGGCGAACTGTGCGCACGAACAGCTCGTGAAAAAAATCACAAGCGCACCCGTTCACGCAAGAACTCATTCAAAAACCGCACGCAAGGCGGGTTAACCACGACAATCAGGCGCTCTGAAACAGCTCGCTTTACGGGCTCTTTCACACGCCATGCAGGGTTTGCTGATAAAGTTCAACATACTCAAGGGCCTGCTTTTCCCAGGAGAAGTCTGCCGTCATGCCGTTACGCCGGAAGTGAGCCAGCAAGTCCGGTTGGCGATACAGCGCATGGGCCTTGCGCAGGGCTTGGACCAGTGCCGCCGCGGTGGGTTCGTGAAATTTTATGCCGGTGGCACGCTCCGCACTTTCGCGAACATCCACCACCGAATCGTCCAACCCGCCGGTCGCCCGCACGATGGGAACCGTCCCATACCGCAGCGAGTAAAGCTGGTTCAGCCCGCACGGCTCGAAGCGCGACGGCATCACGAAAAAATCCGCTGCCGCCTCGATGCGTTGCGCGAGATCGGGATCGAAGCCAATGCGCACCGCAAACGATTCGGGGTGCTTGGCCGCGAGCGCACGGAAGCCGCTTTGCAGCACGGCATCGCCGGTGCCAAGCAGAACAAACTGCTGGTCCAACCCGCCAATCAGCGCGTCCTCCAGCGCCGCCAGCACGAGGTCGGACCCCTTCTGCGACGTCAGCCGGGAAATCTTGGCGAACAGGGGCACGTCCGCGCGGGGTTCCAGCCCCAAGGCCACCTGCAATTCCTGCCGGACGGCGGCTTTGCCGGCGAGGTGGTTCACGTCGTAGGCGTGTTTCAGCGCGGGGTTCTGGGTGGTGTTCCACTCCTCATAATCGACGCCGTTGAGGATGCCGGTCAGTTCATATTCTCGCCGCAGAAGGAGGCCCTCAAGCCCGCAGCCGTATTCTGCCGTGCAAATCTCACGGGCGTATCGCGGGCTCACCGTGGTCAGGGAGTCGGCGAGCGAGAGGCCGGCTTTGAGGAAGTTGAACTGTCCCCAAGCTTCCGCGCTGTTCGGATGAAACCAGCCCGGGGGCAGATTCGTGAGCGACCAATCGGTCGCCGGGAACCACCCCTGATACGCGAGGTTATGGATCGTGAAGATCGTCTTGGGCGGGTTGATCCAGGCGCCATCGGCCCGCGCATGCTGCAGGAGCAGGGGCACCGGGCCCGTGGGCCAGTCGTGAAGGTGAACGATCTGCGGCGGACGCGGCAGATGCCGGGCCAGCAAGAGCGCGGCCTTGCAGAAAAACAGGTAGCGCGCGCTGTTGTCCGGGTAGTCGAGCTGGTTCTCGTTATAGATCCCGGCGCGATCGAAATAATGCGGCTGGTCCACGAACCAGATGGTCAGGCGCGGTGAAACCTTGAGCCGCCAAAACTCGCCCGGCATCAACCCCGACCCGACCGGAACGTCGAACCGCCAGTTCGCAGGATGGATCTCCGGATGCCGGAGGCGGATGCCGCGGTAGAGCGGCGTGACGAGATGCACCTCGTGACCGGCGTGCGCGAGCGCCTTGCCGAGCGCGGCCACCATGTCGGCCAGCCCGCCCGTCTTGGAAAACGGGTGGAGTTCACTCGCCACGTGTAGGACCTGCATGGGACGGAGACTCGCTACGTCGGCAACCTAGGAACAAGCCGGAAACACGATGCCCGGCGAATCCCGGTTCGCGAGAAAGAAAAACCCGCCCGGAATTCATCGTTCCGGGCGGGCACACATATGCCGGACCGTCTCCCACGGTCCGGCCCCGAAAATCAGAAGCTGAATCCAACGCTGGCGCTGATCACAAAGTCGGCGAAGGCCGCATCGCCGCCGGTCGTGCCGCCACCCACGATCTGGTCCCACCGCTTGTCGGCCACGCTGGCCTGGCGATTCCGGTAAAGGGCCACGGGCGCATAGACCGCCGCCGAGAAGCGCCCCTTCATCATTGTGATGCCCGGCTCGATCGAGACCGAATAGCCGGGCCGACGGAAGCCGTTGCTGTCGCCAAAGACATCCTCAACCGGAACTCCTTCGAGACGACCACCCAGGCTCAAGGCCAGGCCCCAGCTCTTGACGAGGGTGTAGGTGAACCCGGTGCGAGCGAGATACTGATCGCTGACGGACATGACGTCTTCCAGCGCGGTAGGAGTATTGTAGCCAAGGGCAGTGGCGGCATTGAGCCGGGCTTGTGCGGTGGCCTTCGCGGCAGGCGTCGCTGTCGGACTCGCAATGGTGCGGTTCAGGGCTGTGATCGTGCGGCCACGGGGGTTGGCGATCTCGGTGGTGACACCGTTCACGTCCCTGGGGCTGAGCAGGTAGAAGCCCTGGGCGTAGACAGAGGTTCGGTCAAAGATCTCACGGTAGGCGAAGAACTCGAGCGAAACGCCCCAGCCACCGTCACCGGGTTGGATGGACTGGTCCACGGGACGTTCTTCCGGGCCGCGGACCGTGTTAAACGTGTCCGTGGCTTCGTAGTCGCCGCTGGGCGCCTTGATGCCCAAGCCCACCTGGATGTTTCCCTTGGGATGCTTGCTGGGGTCCCACAGCCAAGCATAGCCGGTGAGGCGGACATCGCCGATGCCGGTCGCCTGGGAATGTCCGCGCTGTGCACCGGTCGCCGGGGAGCCGCCGCTGTGCTCGTAGAACGAGGAGCGGTCGGAATGCACTACCGGCAGCGTGAAAGCGGCACTGATCCGGGGCGTGAACTGGTAACTGACCCCGAGGTCGAAGAAGTGCGAATCGTTGATGACCTCCGTGCCCAAGGCCTGACGCTGCTTCTGCTCAACGTCGCCCACGAAGTGCCGGTCCGAATGCAGCCAGCGGTAGCTCAAAGCCACCGACCAGTCGCCCGAGGTCAGACTGTCATCCAGAGGGTTCTGGCCATGCCCGGGCAACATGCACATGCCGCCGCGGACGGCGACACAGCCCTGAGCCTGGGCCGACTCCGGAAGGACGAGGTTGCAGAGCAGGGCGGCGGCACCGGCAGCGCCGGCGACACCACGAAGATAGGTTGAAGTGTGTGCCATAGGTGGGAACGGGGCATTGGATTAGCGGAAGCAGCTCATCCCGGGTTTGACTCTGGGGTGAATCGCCGCCATCGAGTGGCCAAGTGCCCTTCTTTTGCCGCGGTTGCTGGAGGACCGCCTCCGGCACCCAACCCCGGGACCGTTCAGCGCGCAGGTTCCGCGAAGATTTCCGGATCGACGGAATCCGAGGACCCTTTGACGAAGTGGAACCGATAGTTGTGCCGGGCCAGGAAGGCGCGCACCCACCCGTTGAGTTCCAGCGAATGAATCGAGAGCAGCAGTTTCGGCCGGGCGCTGGCAAACAGGGCTTCGGCGCCGGTCAGCACATCCCGCTCAGCGCCCTCGACATCGACCTTGATGAAATCCGGTTTGGGCAACCGGCCTTCGCGATGCCAGTCATCGAGTGTGATCACCGTCACGGCCAGGTTGCCGTCGTTGGCCAGATGGCCGGTGCCGCTGCCGGTCCGGGACTCGAAGCGGGCCTCCCCGCCAGTCGCCCCAACACAGAGCGGATGCACGGTGA